>CAJOIX010000026.1:0-4560 GCA_905234815.1 uncultured Prevotella sp.
AATGTCCCAGACGGCGACGATGTGGCAGATGGAGCCGAGGAGTACGAAGAAGTGAAATACGGTGTGCATGTAAGGTTTGTTGTGCATGGTGTAGAAAACGGCACCGGTGATGTAGGCCACGCCCTCGGCTATAATCCATCCGACGGCCGTTGGCGACACGCAGGCGATGAGGGGCTTAAAGGCTACGAGCACGCTGAGGCCCATCAGGCAGAAGCAGAGGGTTTCGATGTTGCTGTGTTTCTTCAGGTGGACAAAGCTGACGATGGTGCCTGCGATGGCTGCTGTCCATACGAACGCGAAGAGTGCCCAGCCCCATGCCGACTGTTCTCTCAGTGCTACCAGGGTGATGGGTGAGTAGGAGCCGGCTATGTGCCAATAGATGGCGGCGTGGTCCCACCGTCGCAGCCGGTTTTTCCATCGGCTTTTGGGCGAGAGTGCATGATAGACGGTGCTGCAGATGTAGCTCCCGAGCATACCGAAGAGATAGAGAACGACGCCTACTGTAGCCCAGCCGTTTTGCGTGTTGTAGCACCAAACGAGAAAGACGCTACCCACAACGATGCCCAGCAGTATTCCTGCTGAGTGCGACCATGCGTTCCAGCGCTCCTCCAGCGGTGTGAAGAAGGTGTCTTTGGCTGATTGTAGTGTTTTTTTTACCCGCATGGAATATCGGTGCTTTATGCTTTTGTTGTGTCGGCCAAGACGAAGTCGAGCTGTCGTTTTTCGAGGTTTGCGTTGGCCACCTTGATGCGTATGGGGTCGCCCAGTTGGTATTTGTTGTGGTGGCGGCGGCCCACGAGTTGGTAGTTTTTCTCGTCGAAGTCGTAGTAATCGTCATCGAGGTCGCGCATGGGCACAAGTCCTTCGCAGTGGTTTTCGTCTATTTCGCAATAGATGCCGTAGCTTTGTATGCCCGAGATATGTGCGTCGAATTCTTCGCCGAGGTGTTCTTCCATGAATTCCACCATTTTATATTTAATAGAGTCGCGCTCGGCCATGGCAGCGGTTTGCTCCATTTGCGATGAGTGTTCGCAGAGTTCTTCGTAGTAGCGTTCGTTGGCGCTGCGCCCGCCCTGTTGATAGCGTGTGAGCAGTCGGTGAACCATGGTGTCGGGGTATCGCCGGATGGGCGAGGTGAAGTGGGTGTAATAGTCGAAGGCGAGTCCGAAGTGTCCGATGTTGTGCACCGTGTATTTGGCTTTCATCATGGCGCGGAGGGCGATGATTTGCACGAGTTTTTCCTCGCGGCGGCCCTTGCTGTCGTTCATGAGTGCATTGAGCGATCTGACCATGGCGCGCTTCGTGCCGTCGGTTTTCAGTTTATAGCCGAAAGTGGAGACGAATTTCCGCACTTCTTCGAGTTTCACGGGGTCGGGATTGTCGTGTACGCGGTAGGGTAGGGTCTTGGCTTTGTTTTTTTCGTGTTTCTTGCCTTTGCTTTCGTGCGGTTTCCCTACGCTCTCGGCCACGGTGCGATTGGCCAGGAGCATGAACTCCTCAATCAGTTTGTTGGCGTCTTTCGAGCGTTTGAAATAGCAGCGTATGGGTTTGCCCTTCTCGTCCACATCGAAGTGGAGTTCTTCGCGGTCGAAGTTGACCGAGCCGTGCTTGAAGCGTTGGCGGCGCAAAGCTTTGGCCAGCCGGTCTAATTGCAGCAGTTCGGCGGCATACTCGCCTTTGAGTTTTTGTCCGGGTTTGGGTGTTGGAGCGGGTTCGCCCGTGCCATCCACCACGCCGTTCTGTTCCAAAATGGTTTGCACCTCTTCGTAGGCAAAGCGGCGGTCGCTCTTGATGACGGTATGTACGATGCGATATTTTCTGACCATGGCGTCGTCGTCCATGTTGAACACTACGCTGAAGCAGAGCTTCTCTTCGTTGGGCCGTAGCGAGCAGACGAAGTTGCACAGGTGTTCGGGCAGCATGGGGATGGTGCGATCGACGAGATAGACCGATGTGGCGCGCTTCTGTGCTTCTTTGTCGATGATGGAGCCTTCCTCTACATAGTGCGACACGTCGGCAATGTGTACACCCACTTCCCAGAGTCCGTTCTCGAGTCGGCGTATGGAGAGCGCGTCGTCGAAGTCCTTGGCATCGCGGGGGTCGATGGTGCAGGTGAAGACATTGCGGAAGTCTTCGCGCTCGTCGAGGTCTTTCTGCGTCACCTCGCCAGAGATTTTCTTGGCTGCCTCTTCCACGTTTTTGGGGTAGCGATAGGGCAGCCCGTACTGCGCCAGAATGGCGTGCATCTCGGCATTGTTCTCGCCCTGCTGGCCGAGCACGTCGATGACTTCGCCCTTGAGCGTTTTGTGTGTGCCGTCGGGCCACTGGGTGATGCGCACCACAGCCTTGTCGCCTGTCTTGCCGCCCCGCAGTTTCTCCTTGGGAATGATGATGTCGCTGACGAACAGTGCCTCCTGCGTGATGAGGAAGGCCACGGTTTTTTCTACCTGCAGCCGGCCCACGAAGGTGTCCTTGGCGCGTTCAAGAATCTCAATGACCTGTGCCTCCTTGATGTGTTTCTCTCGGCGGGCCATGAACGAAACGCGCACGCGGTCGCCGGTCAGAGCCGACATGGAATTGCGCTCGCTGACGAAGATGGGTGTGCCGCCATCGTCGGGTATGAACGAGTTCTTGCCGTTGGCCTTTCTGACGAACCGGCCCTCCTGCACCTGACCGCTCTGGTTCAGGTGGTAGCGCCCGTCCTCCTGCTTGAGAAAGTCTTCCCAGCACATATCTTCCAGCGTGTCGATGGCAAGCATCTTGGCAGGGTGGGTCACTAAACTGAGTTGACGGAAAATGTCTTTCAGCGAGAAAGACTTATCGGGATGTTGCTGAAAAAAACGTTCCAGCATATCCGCTACTTGTCGGCGATTTACACGAGTGCGTTTCTTAGCCATAGTATCGAAATTTAGTTGCTATGCAAAGTAACCAAGAAAAACCGAAACCTGCAATTATTTTTTGAAAGAAAGGAAAAATCTACCCGATTTGTGTTATTTTTGCATGGTTTAAAACCCGTTTTCTAAAAGCATAGCTTTTGACCTCCAAAAGAATAGCTTTTGCCGCCTGAAAGCATAGCTTTCGGAGCCCGAAAGCATAGCTTTTGAAACACACTTCGCATACGACTGAAAATCAGGAAGTTAGAGGAACGATTTTTTAAATGAGCAGCATCAAGACCATCCGCGACCGCTATTTGCGCTATCTGAAACTGGAGCGCAACTATTCGGGCAACACGCTCGAGGCCTATGCCTTCGACATGGATGACTATCTCGCATGGGCCGCTGAAGAGGGCGTGGATTTGCTTCAAGCCACCACTGCCGATATTGAGCGCTATGCCACCGCCGTGCGCGAACAAGGCAAGAGCGCCACCACGCTGGCACGGCGCCTGTCGGGACTGCGCTCGCTCTATCGGTTTCTGCTGATGGATCATTATATCGATGTCGATCCCACCGAGCTGCTCGACGCTCCCGTCTTGGGGCAGCACCTGCCCGAAGTGCTCACCACTGCCGAGGTGGACCGGATGAAAGCCGGCATTGATGTGTCCAAGTGGGAGGGGCAGCGCAATCGCGCCATCATCGAGGTGCTCTTCTCCTGCGGGTTGCGCGTGTCGGAACTCGTCAGTCTGCATCTCTCCGATCTCTATCTTGACCAGCATTTCGTCCGCGTGTTGGGCAAAGGGCAGAAAGAGCGGCTGGTGCCCATCTCCGATGCGGCCATCCGCGAATTGCAGCTTTGGTTCATCCGCCGCAACGAGTTGAAAATCAAGGCAGGCGAGGCCGACTATGTTTTTCTCAACCGCCGCGGCAACCATCTGACCCGCACCATGATACTAATCATGCTCAAAGGGACAGCCGCGGCCGCAGGTATCAAAAAAACCGTTTCGCCCCACACCCTGCGCCACTCCTTCGCCACGGAACTGCTGAAGGGCGGGGCCGACCTCAGAGCCATACAAGCCATGCTCGGCCACGAGAGTATCCGCACCACCGAGATTTATATGCACATGGATACCACACAGTTGCGCGAGGAAATCCTGGAGCATCACCCCCGCAATATCCGGCGGGCGGACTGAGACCGCAGCGCGGCTTTAATAAAATTTATTAGGGAAAAGTTAAACTTTTGAAAAGTTCTATCGGCGCCGCCCCGCTGTAGCCGACTTTGCACTACTTTTGCCGAAAAGTCAGCTCATGCGCATCTGTGTACTTCCGTTCTTTTTTCTCTGCTCGTTGCCCAGTGTGGCGCAACGGTGCATCCGCGTGATGGACATGGAGATATACCAACCCATTGCTGGTGCGGTGGTCTATACAGAAACAGGCAAGCGATACGTCACCGACAGTCGCGGAAGGGTGTGTATCTCACAGACATTCTCCAGCATCACCGTCAGCCACAAGGGCCATTTCCCATTGACGCTGAACAGTGCGCAGGTGGGTGATACCATACGGCTGCTTCTCCGCGATGTAACGCTCAACGAGGTGGTAATCACGGCCAAGGCGCCCACCGCCAGCCAGCAGATTTTCCAAAGCGTCAGAGAAAACACCATCCGCTACGGCAACCCACCATCGGGGC
>CAJOIX010000026.1:4641-21733 GCA_905234815.1 uncultured Prevotella sp.
CGGTGGCTGGCCGTAATAAAAATTTTCTTTATATCTTTGTGGCCGTAAATTAAATGTTCAGCCCATGAATTCAATCCTTTGGCAACTCTTCCGCACGTTCAGTAAGATAGGTGTGGTCACCTTTGGCGGAGGTTATGCCATGATACCGCTGATAGAAACCGAGGTGGTGGACCGCCACCAGTGGGTGGAGCGCGACGAATTTCTGGATTTAATCGCGATAGCCCAAAGTTGTCCGGGCGTTTTTGCCATCAACATCTCCACGCATATCGGCTATAAGTTGCGCGGCACCACGGGTGCCCTTTGTGCGGCTTTTGGCGCAGCGTTGCCATCGTTTTTAATCATCTTGCTGGTGGCCATGTTCTTCCGTCGAATCATGGATGTGGCATGGATTGAAGCCATGTTCCGCGGCATTCGTCCGGCGGTGGTCGCACTCATAGCCGTTCCGGTGTTTACCCTGGCAAAAAGCGCTAAGATCAATTTGGCCAACTGCTGGATACCAGTAGCATCGGCGCTGCTCATCTGGGGGCTCGGGGTCAATCCCATTTTCATCATCATAGCTGCCGGATTGGGCGGCTGGCTCTACGGATTATTCCTGAGCGAATCGTAAAATCTAAATTCTAATAGTCAGATACCCATGATATTCCTCTGGTTGTTTCTCACATTCTTGCAGATAGGTCTTTTCGGTTTTGGCGGAGGCTATGCCATGATTTCGCTGATTCAGACAGAGACCGTTGTGCACCATCACTGGCTTTCTACGGCCGAATTTACCAATATCGTGGCCATCAGCCAGATGACCCCAGGTCCAGTCGGCATTAATGCGGCCACCTATTGCGGCTACACCGCTGTGCACAATGCGGGATTCAGCGAGCCAATGGCCATTCTCGGGGCTTTTACCACCACGCTGGCCTTGATGTTGCCATCGCTCATATTGATGATCTTAATTGCAAAAATCCTGTTGAAATATATGCACACCGCTACGGTCGAACACGTGTTCATGGGCCTGCGCCCTGCCGTGGTGGGTCTGCTCCTGGCAGCAGCACTGTTGCTGATGACCCCTGAAAACTTCTCTTCGCCAGCACAAGACGCCTGGCAGTTTTGGGTGAGCGTAGCGCTGTTTGTTGCCACATTTGTCGGCGTAAAATACATCAAAGTGAACCCCATCCAGATGTTAGGCTTTGCGGCCTATGCCGGACTGATGCTGCTGTACTAAATCTGAAATCATATAAAACTCAAAAAACAAAAACAAATGAACACGATTATCGCTATCATCTCATTGGCTGTACTGGCCTTGGTTGGCTGGTGTGTGGCCGAATGGAAAAACAAGCACATGGACTATCAACCCACCGAGACTGAAACAAAAGCCGAAGAGGCTGCGCTCGATGCCGCCCGCAATGCCGATTTCTCGGAGAAAAACATTCACGACGTGATTGAAACCATCTCCACCAAAGGTTTCGCCGCTGGTGACTAAACAGAGTGCACACCATGAAGCGAATACTCATAGTGAACGGCCCGAACCTGAATTTGTTGGGATCGCGCGAACCGGAGGTCTATGGCCGGCAGACCATGGACGATTGTCTCACGGCTCTGCGCCAGCAGTATCCAGCACTGACGGTCGATTACTATCAAAGCAATGTTGAGGGCGAGCTCATCAATCGCTTGCAGGCTGCTGCCGGCGAGGTGGATGGCATTCTAATCAATGCTGGCGGATACAGCCACACCAGCGTGGCGCTGCACGATTGTCTGAAAGCCATCAGCGTGCCTGCCGTGGAGATTCACATTTCCAATCTGGCGCAGCGCGAGGCTTTCCGTCATGTGTCGCTCATCGCGGCGGCCTGTCGCGGCACCATTGCCGGCTTTGGCATGGACAGCTACCGGCTGGGCGTAGAAGCGCTATTGAAAATGGAATAACCGTCCTAACCCTGATTTAGCCGTGGATATAGAAGCATACATCCTTGCTCACAGCGAACCCGAGGGCGATTATTTGCATCGCCTCTGGCGGGCCACTCATCTGCACACACTGCACGGACGGATGGCCAGCGGAGCCTTGCAGGGACGCATACTGAAAATGTTTGTGCAGATGCTGCGCCCCAAGCGCATACTCGAGGTAGGCACCTTTGCAGGCTATAGTGCTATATGCATGGCCGAGGGACTGGAAGCCGACGGACACCTTTGGACCTTCGACATTGACGACGAGATGGAAGATTTTACTCGCCAGTGGATAGACCAATCGCCAGTGGCCGATAAAATCACTTTCCAGATAGGCGATGCCAATGAGTTGGCACCGGCGCTGGGCATCGATTTTGATTTGATTTTTCTCGATGGTGACAAGCGCACCTACTGTGCCACCTATGAGCGACTCTTCCCGCTGTTGCGCACTGGTGGTTTCATCTTGGCCGACAACACCCTCTGGGATGGCCACGTAATAGAAGCGGCCTACGATAACGACCACCAGACACAGGGCATCCGTGCCTTCAACGACCTTATACAAGCTGACCCCCGCGTAGAAAATGTGATACTTCCGCTACGCGACGGCCTCACCCTGATTAGAAAAAAATAAAGAGGTCGTGCCAGTTATTTTGGCACGACCTCCTAGTTTGTTAGCACGTCTGAAACTTAGTCAGACCAACATATTCCATTCAGAATTAGTTGAATTCATCGCCGTATTGTTTTGTCTTAGTATCGTCAATGAGTGCCTGATCAGTCTGACCACTTGTTTGCATCAGGGCTGCCAGCCCATGAAGTGCCACTACGGCAAAAGCAGGTTTTTGATATTCTTTCTTTTCCATATTTCTCGTTTGTTTTATTTAACCAAAACTTTCTTACCATTCTTGATGAGGATACCCTTAGTGCCCTTGGTAGCGCGCTGGCCGCTGAGGGTGTAAACAGGAGTACCATCTTCGGTCGTTTCGAGATCGAGGCTCAGAATGTCAGTGGTCTCACCATCTGCAGCCTTCAAAATCACCTTGAGAGATGATGGGCGATTGGCTGCAACCTTTGCACCATTGAAGCTTGGAGCGCCTGCACTACCCGTGTACTCCAGATATGCACGCATAGCGGGTACGGAAGCACCTTTGGAACCCTTTACAAACTGGCCTACGCTTACACCGTCAGCTGCTTTGGCAGCATAACCATAAACACCATTGGCAATCTCTTCATCAGTGAATTTCTTTGTTTCAAAAACACCTTTGAAAGTGTAATTGCCCTTAAGGGTTGAATGGTCTTCAATCTTCACGTTGATATTCTGTGCAGTAATCTCGGCATCTTCTTCTGTGGGCATAATGATGTAAGGAACATTAGCCTGCAATTGATCTACGGATTGTGTCATAATGATTGCAGTACCGTCTTCACTTATGCCTGTGTAACTATAAACAGTACCTTGGATATCCTTTGCTGGTACACTGTAAGGTATGCAGATAGTGCTGGCTGTATTGGGAGTGAACGTACGTTTGAATGTTGCATTATTAGCCGTGAATTCCTTAGGCACGATGCAGGCTTTTCTATCCTGTGCCTCGAAATTGACACAGGTGTAGTTGTCGTTTTCATCGCTGATTACCACGTTAGTGCCAGTAACAGCGCTACTGGTACTGGGCAGATAAACCAGAGCAGTTTCAGGAATATCCTTCAGCACAAGACTCTCCGAGCGAGAAGTCTCACCCAAGTCAATCTGAGTGTTCGATAGGTCAACTACGGCTACATTGGATTCTGCGAGAGAAGCAAAAGCACCTTCGGCAATCTCCGTTACAGGCACATCGTTGTCTTCGCTATCCTTTACAGTAGCGCTCACAGTTACTACAACGGTACCTTCCATTGAAGCGGCTTCTACACTGGTGATGGTAGCGTTTTCTTCGTCAACAACAGTTGCTTCTTCTACAGAGGCTGTTGTTTCGTCGATGGTTGCGGTCTTTTCAAACACGGCGCTGATCTTTACATCGTCGGCGGGCATGATGAACGAACGCTGAGTAGCATTGCCAACAACATCCTTGAGCATAGCGCCGCCCGTAGCGTTCAACGACTTCAGCGTGTAGCCCTCAGCGGTTGCGATGGTGAGCACCACCTCTGAACCGTAAGCAGCCGTTGCAGCCGATGCGGTTACTTTGTTGCCATTTTCGTCTTCAAAACCAGTAACAGTGAAATTAGCAGGGTTGACAGTCCAAGTGCCGTCGCCATTATTGACAGCCTCGTAGCCCTTGTCCACCATGTTGTGAACTTCGCCATTGATTTCTACGTTCGAGGGGTCGAACTGCCATTTGCCAGCCTGAACCTTCAGGGTGTAGGAGCCGGAATAGTCGTTGATGCCAGTGAGGGCAATCAAGAACAGGGAAGCAGTTGTATTGGTCACGACACCTGTCTTTTCTTCGCTGCTGTCAATGATGGTCAGTGTATAGTCTGCATTGTTTCCAATACCTACACTGCTGATGCCGATGCTATGACCATTTAAGTCGAAGGTAGCAACAGTCTTACCTGCTGCATTTACAGCAGTACCGTTGGTGATAATTGTGGCATTTGTAGCATCCCTCTGCAATACGATAGTCGGATTGTCCGTTCTGCCATCGATGGCATAGAAAGCATCGTAAACCGTGCTATAATTAGTGTCGCCCACCTTTGCCTCAGGGTTAGTAATGGTAGTCAGCACACTATAAGTACGAGTTACGACTCCATCGGCAACGCTCTCTTCAACGTGCAGTTGACCAGTGGTCGTCGTCACACCATAGTGTCCATTGCCTTCGGGGTATTGAATAATGAATTTGGCATTTTGACCCGTTAGCGTGATATTACCGGTATAAGCCGAACCAGTGGCTGTGGCATCAATAGTCAAGGTACCGCTACTGATAGATTGATCCTGTGTGGCTGTAACACCTTCACTGAGAACAATTTTTGTGAATTTTGAAATTGCAACGTTTGCGTCAAGGCATCGGTACCCATTTCCTAAAGCCTGGTAGCTAGTAGGTAGATATGACTTTCCTTTTGTTAAGCAATAATAACCCTCTTCATCAATGTAGTAGAAATCTGTATTTGTGGCTGATTGAATATCTACTGAGCCATAATAATAAGCTCTGCTAGCACCAGACGATGTTGATACTACCCTGGGGTATCGACCACCATAATAATATGATTTACAGGTTGAAGTTTGATACGCACCGTTGTATCCATAAAAAGTATTAAATGTTCCACCATTTATGGTCAAATAATAACAACGATAAGCATTAATGGCTGCATTAAATACTCCACCATTGATGGTTACACTTAATGGAGTTCCCTTTTCACCAGATTTTTTTTGATTAAAGAGACAGGCTCCATCGAACACTCCACCATTAATAGTGATTGTTTTTTTTGCTGCACAGTCTGTGTAATCTGCATAGATACATGCAGAAGTACAACCAAAAAATTGAGTTGCAGTTGTGGCATTAGACTTGATGTGTCCTGGGTTGGTTGCATCGGCATTAACTGTTAAATTGGCACTACCTGAACCTCTTACAATAATTGCATGATTGTTTCCCGAAGGAGCACTTAAGGTAAAAGTACTCAAGTCCAGTACCACCTTTTCTGTGACAATAATGGGTTCTGATAGTTGTACATCTGACAATAGCGTTAAGGTCTTTCCAGAGCCCCAGGCTGCTATTGCATCTTCAATCGTCGCATACTCCGTGTCGCCTACCTTGGCTACACTTTGAGCAAGCGCACCTGTTGCTGACATTAAGGTAAACAATGTCAGCAACCACAATCGTTTTGTAAATGTTTCTAACATAGTTGTTTTTGTTTGGGGTATTTTGCATACCGCGACCTCCAGTCCCTCAAGGTCACTTAAATTGCAGAAGCGTGGGCCTGATATGCTTTATATCCCTGATTCGAGGTCCTGAGAAAACCCATACAAAAAGATATAAAGATAACATAGGTCCACGCTATACAGCATGGAGCCATTGCTACTTTCTATCTTGTTTGTATTCAGAAATTTCTCAGGTTTCGAATCACAAGACAGAAGCACAACGCTTCATTTATTAAAGTCTTATAATTGCAGGTATCCCACTTCATAGAAAGTAGGAATATCGGCAACTGAAATTATACTAATTTCGGGGCAAATATAATACTTTTTTTAATTTGCAACTATATAATACTTAATTTTTTACAGATTTTGTTACTACTCAGTTTTTAGAGAATGGGAACTGGGCGAGGCGTCTTTTTAATACTCGAACGAGCTGCCACCGAGGAATTCGCGCAGGAGGGAGGTTGAGGGCAGTCCTGTGTAGTCAATGGGCGTGATGTAATGGAGGAATTTCAGCAACCGATAGGCCTCGGCATATTCGGGACAATTCTCAGGCACTTGTTCCAATAGCGGCACGGCTTGTTGTTTAATCACAGCTAATTCGTAAATCATGGCTGTATTAAACATCGCATCGGCGTTTTCCTGATAGGGGAATATCCACTTGTTTTCTCCTGCCCGCACCGACGGCCAGCGGCGAATGGTTTCCTGAGCCGATGTGCCGCGATATTTGGCATCGCGTATGATGCGGCGCAGCAGCCGGTTGTCGGTGGTAGGAATATAGTTGTGGGTGTCCAGCAGTATAGAGGTTAATGCTGAAGCATAGACGCGATATTTCTGATTTTCAGGAATCTTGGCTGTCAGCTCTGGGTTGAGTGCGTGGATGCCTTCCACAATGAGGATTTGGTTTTCGTCCAAGTGCAGTTTCTTGCCCGACGGTTGCGATGTTCCTGTGGGGAAGTCATAGCGTGGCAATTCCACCTCCTCGCCGCGGAAGAGGGCAGTGAACTGTTCGTTGATGAGTGGCAGATTCAGCGAGTAGATACTCTCGAAGTCATAATCGCCCGAAGCGTCGCGCGGTGTTTGTTCGCGATCCAAAAAATAATCATCGAGCGAAATCTGCACGGGTTTGATACCGTTGGTTACCAACTGTACAGCCAGGCGCTTACAAGTGGTTGTCTTGCCCGACGATGATGGGCCGGCAATGAGCACCAGTCGCACGCCTTTGCGTTCTACAATATCAGATGCAATTTTGGCCAGTCGTTTCTCTTGCAGGGCTTCGCTCACATGGATAATGTCTGCGCTGTGGCCGTTTCTTACTGCTTGGTTGAACATTCCGATTGTACTGATGCCCAGCAGATTGAGGCGTTTGTGGTGTTCTTGGAATACAGAGAACATCTTGTCTTGTCGCGTCAGTTCGCCCAGCCGGTCGGGTTGGTAGCGGTCGGGCACACGCAGCAGTAGTCCGTCGAAGTAGGGTTGCAGGTCCCAGAGATACAGTTGCGAGGTGTTTTCCAGCAGCGAACCATAGAAATAATCTACGTAGCCGTCAATTTCGCAATAGTCGGTATAAACCTTTCCCAGCGATTTCAGCAGTTCCACCTTTGAGTGCGTGCCAAGCTGTTCAAACATTCTGATCACTTCTTCTGTAGGAGCGCGGTGGTAAGTGATGGGCAGGGCCTGATGAACGATGGTCTGCATACGGGTGCGCAGTGCATCGCAATCGCTCTTTTGCACTTCGCGGTTGATCTTCAGCTCGCAATAGTAGCCGTTGCTCACGGCTGTGTTGATAATCACCGAGCCTTCGGGATACAAATCGTGCACAGCCTTGCACAGCACGA
This sequence comes from uncultured Prevotella sp., assembly GCA_905234815.1. Taxonomy (GTDB): domain Bacteria; phylum Bacteroidota; class Bacteroidia; order Bacteroidales; family Bacteroidaceae; genus Prevotella. The sequence goes on from CAJOIX010000026.1 coordinate 12,241, forward strand.
AAAACAGCGTGCGGGTATAGGCTCGCTGACTCGCTGGCTCGCTCATGTCGAGGTATTCCACATCGCTATTACAGTAAAGGCGAAAATCCAAGCCTTTTGTCCGGTTGTTCACTTTGGCCACAATAGGCGGATAAGGCATCTGAACGCCCGCTTGAGAAAAAATTTCAGAAAGTGAACTGCCAATGCTTACGTCTATTGTTTTTTTATTATTTTTGCAACGGATCTGAATTGTCTGTGTCATAATTAGGTTTTTAGATCATAGCACAAAGATACGATTAAACGTGAAAACCTCAAAATAAAGTTTATCTTTTCGAGTGTGAGAACCTTCTCTGTGTCTGTAAACCTGTCATCCGCAGACGAATTTTTATTCATCCGTAAATCTAAATCACAAAGATGAAAATCTTTTCTCAAAGAAGTTCGGCCCATCAGCCAATTGTAATTGGTTACCAGGGGTTAGAGGGAAGTTTCTCTGAAGTTGCTGCTCGCTTGGTTGTCGCGCAGTGCAGAATGGAAGAAGCCTCCATCATCTATAAGCCATTGAAAACCTCAGCTGGAGTGATCAATGCGCTTCGCTTGAGAGAGATTGACTTCGGACTTGTGGCCACACGCAACAGCATTGGAGGCAATGTAGAAGAAACCATGCGTGTGATAAAAAACACCCAGCTCCAGTTGAAGCGGAGCATCGTGATGCCCATCAACCAGTGTCTCTTCAAGTTGTCAGAAGAAATACCCGACGCAGACATCACACAGATCGTTTCACATATTCAAGCACTCCATCAGACTGAGAAATTCCGGCAGCAACACTATCCGGCTGCGCAAGCCGTCGAAGAGGAAGACACCGCCTTTGCTGCACAGCGGCTCCACGATGGCGATTATAATCCTCAGACAGCAGTAATCTGCTCCTTGGAAGCCGGCAAGAAATACGGCCTCTATCTTGCACATAAGAACATACAGGATCAGCCCGACAACAGAACCGAATTTCGGCTTTTCCGTTTGCCCGACAAGCACTACACCACACAGATGAGTTGGTTAGACGCTTTCTCCCGCAACAGTTTCATCACCGAGTATTTCTATCAGGGGGTGGTTTTCATGGTCTTGGCAGTAGCATTATTGTTGCTCACCCTGTTGGGCGGAAATCTTTGGGAGCGGCTGTTGGCCCTTTGTGGTTACCTCGTATCGGTCTATTATTTCTACTGCTGGGTAGTGGCCTACTTCAAAAAGAGAGCCCTTGTAGGCTATTGGAAGTATTACCCCACGCCCGACATGAATGTGGATGAGCGCCAGCAATACCATATCCCGCGGGTAGTGGAAATCAGAAACCAAGACCAACATTTCAATCTCAAAATCTTTACTCCCATTGATGGGGCTTGGAAAATCAGCGTGGTGGGCAATGAGGCCTACTCATTCGAGACGAAAAAATCTTTTGGTAAGTTCACCTATGAATATACCGCATCGGGCCGTCAGGGCGCCGACGTGTCTGGCTTTGCCATTTTGAATTGGTACAAGAAGCACCCCTGGTCTCGTGTCAATCAGATGTCTGGCAGTTATTGCGGCACGCGCAGTCATGAAATAGGCGACTTCACTTTCTATCGCATCACCCAGGAAGAGTTTGAAGACATCCAGAAGAGTAAGTTTATCATTGCTGGAGCGTGTTCTAAATCGTAAATCATAAAAATTAAATAACAATGTCAATCTGGATTATTTTTAAGTTATTAGGTTCTTTGGCCTTGTTGATGTTCGGTATGAAATCAATGAGTGAGAGCCTACAGAAGATGGCCGGTCCACAGTTGCGTCATGTCTTGGGCGCCATGACCACCAATCGATTCACAGGAATGTTGACTGGTATGGTTGTTACAGCATCTGTTCAGTCGTCAACGGCTACCACGGTGATGACCGTATCGTTTGTTAATGCTGGCTTGCTCACGCTGGCACAAGCCATCTCTGTCATCATGGGTGCCAATATCGGTACTACGCTGACGGCCTGGATCATGTCGGCCGGTATGTCGTTCGACATCACCTCGGCTGTCTATCCGGCCTTTTTTATTGGCATCATGCTGATCTACATGAAGAAGTATCGCTACATAGGCGACTTCCTCTTTGGCCTGTCGTTCCTCTTACTGGGTTTGGGCACGCTCCGCATGACGGGAACTGAGATGCAGTTGGGCGAGAACGCCACGCTGTTGGCCTTCTTCTCGTCATTCGATCCCACTTCGTTCCTCACCAGCATTGTATTCTTGTTGCTCGGTGGCATTCTGACTTTCTGCGTGCAATCCTCGGCCGCAGTCATGGCCATCACCATGATTCTCTGTTCCAGTGGTGCACTGCCCATCTATCAGGGCATAGCGCTGGTGCTGGGCGAGAATATCGGCACCACCGTCACTTCTAACCTCGCTGCCCTCTCGGCCAATACACAAGCCCGCCGAGCAGCGCTGGCACATATGTTCTTCAATGTGTTTGGCGTGCTGTGGGTCATCGTTGTGTTCCAGCCCTTCATCAATATGGTGTGCGGTTGGGTAGGCTACGATGTGACCATGACCAAGGAATCGGTTGATGCAGCCACGTTTGCCGCCAATGCTGCTAAACTGACGTTTGTACTGGCAGCCTTCCACACCACCTTCAATGTGGCCAATACCGCTATTCTGATTTGGTTCATTCCGCAGATTGAACGCTTTGTTTGCTGGGTTATCAAACCGAAGCGTGTGGACGAAGAAGAAGATTTCAGTCTGCATTTCATCACCGCCGGTTTCATGAAGACTCCCGAACTGTCCGTGCTTGAGGCCCAGAAGGAAATTTCGTCCTTCTCCGATCGTATGCAGCGAATGTTCCACATGGTCATGGAGTTGCTCACCATATCATCCACAAACGCCTCGAAGAAGGGCGCACGGCTGGCCGATTTCAACACGCTCTATTCGCGCATTGAGAAATACGAAGGCATCTCCGACAAGATGGAACTCGACATTGCCAACTATCTCAACACCGTTTCTGATTCTCACCTCTCCGACGATACCAAGGCAAAGATTCGCGCCATGCTCCGCGAAGTGAGTGAATTGGAGTCGATTGGCGATGCCTGCTTCAACATGGCACGTACCATCAGCCGCAAATATAACGGCAAACAAGACCACTTCACCGACGAACAATACGAGCACATCAACCAGATGATGTCGCTCACCGACCAGTCGCTCACCGAGATGAACCGCTTGATGGGTGGTCGAAAGGAGTCGTACGATGTGAACCGCACCTTCAATATCGAACACGAAATCAACAATTATCGCAACCAGTTGAAGGCACAGAACATTGTCGATATCAACAACCACCAGTACACCTACGCTGTGGGTACCATCTATCTCGACCTCATCAACGAGTGTGAGAAACTGGGCGACTACGTTGTAAATGTTGTTGAAGCACGCATTGGTAAGCGCAAGTAACCCCGAGTCATACGCTGACAGTTCACATTAATACTAAAAAAGAAAATTCAGAAATGATTCGTCGGTTATGTCTCGTGCTTCTTGCTTCTTGCTTCTCACTCCTGCAGAGCCGTGCACAGACAGCCCTCACTTGGGAGCAGACGCTCGATTTGCTGGGCGAAACAGAAGATATTGAGTCGGTTGGCTGGGCCAGTCAAGGTGCCCTCTTGGGCGACCTCTTCGTCCAGAAAATGGATATCAACACCATCACCAAGTCCGAACTGGAGCAGTTGCCCTTCCTCTCTGCCCAGCAGGTGGAAGACATTTGTCTCTTTGTCTATAAATACGCTCCCCTGCAGACGCTCAACGAGCTCTCTATGGTTGAGTCGCTCGACGGTCAGCAACGGCTGCTCTTGCAGCAATTTCTGCGTATCGACCCGCCGCGCCCCAGTCAGCTGCCATCACTTGATCAGATTCTCAAGCACGGCAACAACGAACTGATGGCCTACGGCTATGTACCTTTTTTTTCGCGACAGGGCGACCGCGATGGCTACGAAGGCTATAAGTATCGCCACTGGCTGCGCTACACCTTCAATTATGGCGACCGCGTGAAAGCGGCCGTTATCGGTTCGCAAGATGCCGGTGAGCCGTTCTTCTCCGGCAAAAACAGCAAGGGCTACGACTATTATTCCTTCTTCCTGCAGTTGCGCAAGTTCGGGCGATTGAAATCGCTCGTGGTCGGTCGTTATCGCGCCCGCTTCGGCATGGGCTTGGTCATGAACACCAACTTCACCCTCGGCAAGCTCACCACACTCTCATCGCTGGGTCGCGGAACCACACAGCTCACGGGCCACTCCTCGCGCATGGACGGCCTTTACCTGCAAGGAGCAGCAGCCACGATAGCCCTGACCAAGCATCTCGACATTACGGCCTTGGGCTCTTGGCGCAAGATTGATGCCACGCTCACCGCCGACGGACAAGGAATTGTCACGCTGCTCACGTCTGGAATGCACCGCACAGAGAGCGAACTGAACCGCAAGCACAATGCTTCGCAATGGGTCACCGGTGGCAATATCGAATGGCACAACTATGGCATCACCCTCGGACTGACTGGCGTGTACACGGGCTACGACAAACCATTGCAGCCTAACACCGCCCAGGAATATCGGAAATACAATCCCGCTGGCGATCGTTTCTGGAACGTAGGCCTGCATTATGCCTACCAGCATGGGCCGCTGGCTCTATCGGGCGAAACGGCCACAGGCGACAGCCATGCTCTGGCCACGGTCAACACCCTCTCCTACGAGTTCTCCTCGCGACTGAAGCTGATGGCGTTGCAGCGCTTTTACAGTTATAAGTTCTACTCCATCTACGGTCAAAGCTACGGCGACAATACAGCCGCACAGAACGAGAGCGGACTGTATCTCGGCGGCGAGTGGAAACCGCTCAACGGACTCACCGTCATGGGCTATACCGACGTAGCTTACTTCCCGCGTCCCCGCTATCTGATTTCCGACAGCAGCCACTCGTGGGACAATCTCCTGCAAGCCACCTACACGCGGGGTGCTTGGACCGTGCTGGCACGCTATCGGCTCCGCAAAACCGAGCGCGACAATGCCGACAAGACCGACCTGCTCACCAAGACTGACCACCGTGGCCGCTTTTCTCTGACCTATCAGACACACCACTGGCAGGCAAAAACGCAGGCCGACCTGAGCCAGTCTCATCTCACCGACAACAGTTTCGGCTATATGCTCTCGCAGCAGGGCGCCTACCGCACTGCCCGCTGGCAAGTCGGCGGCACACTGGCCTATTTCAATACCGACAATTACGACTCGCGCGTCTATCTCTTCGAGCCCGGCATGATCTACACCATGAACTTCCCCATGTTCTATGGCGAGGGCATCCACTATGCGCTCCACTTCAAATGGACGCCTACGCCGCGACTGCTCTGCCAGGCCAAACTCTCCACAGCCAATTATTTCGACCGTAACCATATTGCCTCCGAATTGCAACAGATTAACCACTCCTCACAGACGGAGCTGGAGCTGCAAGTGAAATGGCGGTTCTAAACCATCCGATATGAAACTTCTGATTGTCATTCCCTGTTACAACGAACAGGCCATGCTGCCACAGACGTTTGTGCGTTTGCACCACCTCTGCGAGCAACTAAAACATGATGCCAGCATCGACACACAGTTGCTCTTTGTCGATGACGGCAGCGCCGACGATACCTGGGCGCTCATTGCCCAGGAAGCCTTGAACCATCAGCACGTCAGTGGCGTCCGCCTGGCACGCAACGTGGGGCATCAGTCTGCCCTCTGGGCCGGTATGGAACAGGCCCACGGCCATTGCGACTGCATGGTCAGCATCGATGCCGACCTGCAAGACGATGAGACCGCCATTGTCGATATGGTGCAACGCTGGCGCGAGGGAGCCGATATTGTCTATGGTGTGCGCTCGGAACGAAAAACTGACACTTGGTTTAAGCGCAATTCGGCTCAGGCATTCTATTGGTTCATGCAGCTCATGGACACCCGCACGCTCTACAATCATGCCGACTTCCGCCTGTTGTCGGCCCGCGCGCTCGATGCGCTGCTGCAGTATCCTGAGCGCAATCTCTTTCTCCGTGGCATGGTGCGACAACTGGGTTTCAACGAGGCCACGGTCTATTATAAACGTACCGAGCGTGCTGCCGGCGAGTCGAAATATCCCCTGGCCCGTATGCTCCGCTTCTCGGTCGATGGCATCACCTCTTTCTCTACGGCACCGCTGCGCTGGATCACACTCTTCGGACTGCTCATGACGTGCATCTCCATCGTCATGATTGTCTTTGCGCTGGTCCGTTACTTTAGCGGCCAAACCATCACGGGTTGGACCTCACTGCTCGTGTCGCTCTGGTTCATCGGCGGCGTGGTCACCACAGGCATCGGCATCATCGGTATTTATGTGGGGAAAATCTATCTTGAGGTGAAGCACCGTCCGCGCTATTTCATTGCGGACAAAACAAACTGAGCAATTTCTTCTAACCGCTCTTTGGCCGCCTTCCGCCCAAGCTGATACACCTCATCCATCGTTTCAGGGTTGTGCGAGAGATGCTCAATGGGCAGTTTCTTTGGCGGACGGATCACGATGGCGCGCCCCGCTGTTTCTTCTTGCGCCACATAAGCCAACTGCCGGTTATACATCTCATGGCGCCGTGCGGCAGTGGCAATAAAATTCGGGTATTTTCTGTATTTCAGCCGGATGAGCGGCAGTAGCCTATTGGGCTTTTTCTCATATCCGGCCGGCTGGGTCAGCACCACCAGATGGCGGTCGTACCCTTGCTGCTGCATGAATTGCAGGGGTATCGAATCGGCCAAACCGCCGTCGAGCAGTTTCCTGCCGCCAATCTCCACAATGCGCGCCGCCAGCGGCATCGAGGCCGAAGCGCGAATCCAATCGTAGGCTTCATCGTTGGCCTCACGCAGTTCTTTATACACCGGTTCGCCCGTTTCCACATCTGTGCAGACCACAAAAAAATGTGTGGGGTCTGCGCCAAAAGTCTGTTCGTCAAACACATCAAGGTGGCGCGGCATATAGTGATAGCCAAAATCGGCACCAAACAGATCGCCGGTGGTGAGCCACGAACGCACGCTGCAGAAGCGCCAGTCGTGGGCAAAGCGCTTATTATATCGTATCGCGCGGCCAGCTTGATGCGATTTGTAGTTGCAACCGAACGCCGCACCGGCCGAAACGCCCACAATGCCGTCGAAACTGATCTGCTGTTCCATCAGCACATCCATCACGCCGGCAGAGAACAAGCCTCTGAGCGCACCGCCTTCCAGCACAAGCGCAGACAATGGATTTGACGATTTCACCATTTAGTTGTTCTGGTTGATAAGATTTGTCTGAACTCCTGAACTCTGAACTGTGAACTCTGAACTTTGAACTTTGAACTGACTCTCAACTCTCAACTCTCAACTCTAAACTTTTAGTTCTGAACTCCTGAACTCCTGAAAAAGCTCCTCAGGTCCTCAATGTTTTTTATTTTGGGGCGCTGCGCTTGAAATGGGTTAAAAATTAGGGTTTAGAATTAATTAAAAATTCAGCGCTACATTTCAGGCCGCAGGCCAATAATTTTTAACATCAATTTTTAACTAATTTCGAGGCTGCAAGCCGACCAGACTCTATTCCGCTGCGCTCCCATTCCTCCCCTTGATGGGGAGGTTAGGAGGGGCCACAGGTATTGTCTGAACTCCTGTAACTCCTGAACTTCTGAACTCCTTAAAAAGCCCCGCAGGGGGAGGCCCTGCGGGGCTTTTTCCTACAATTTCTCGCCAAAACAGAGGTCGCCGGCATCGCCAAACCCGGGAACGATGTATTTATGTTCGTTCATGCCAGGGTCGATGGCGGCACACCAGATTGAAGTTTTCTCTGGATCAACAGCATTCTTCACCACTTCGATACCTTCTGGTGCGGCTATCACGCAAGCAATCATCACACGTTCGGGCTTGCCGTTGCGCAGCAATGCCTCGTAGGCAGCAGCCATCGAACCACCCGTTGCGAGCATCGGATCGGCAATGATCAGCGTCTTGCCGTTGATGTCGGGTGCAGCCATGTATTCAGCATGCACACCCACTTCCGTATGTTCGCGGTTGGTGTACATACGGTAGGCCGAAACGTAAGCATTCTCGGCATGGTCGAACACATGGAGGAAACCCTGGTGGAAAGGCAGTCCGGCGCGCAGCACCGTGGCAATCACCACCGTGTCGGTGGGTAGCATCATATCGAGAGTGCCCAGCGGTGTGGTCACCTCCTTTGCAGCATACGAGAGGTCTTTCGAAATCTCGAAGGCCATGGCTTCGCCTATGCGTTGAATGTTGTTGCGGAAGAGGGGGCGGTTCTTCTGGTAGTCAACATCGCGCAGCTCGCTGAGATACTTGTTGATAACGGTGTTTTGCTCGGAAAAATTGACAATCTTCATGATGAGTTGGGTTTTATCTGTTAATGGTATTCTGCCCACAAATGTAGAAAAAAAGATTAAAACTCGCGCTATCTCGCTGCAAATATCATTTTCTGAACGTATCAAGGCGTGCGTTCAGAAAAAATTCGTATTTTCGCCCAAACATTCTTTACAACCCTTATCTATGATATCCCGCCGCTGCCAATACTCCGTCCGCCGCTCGCCGTTCGCCACTGCGCTGCTAGCCTTGTTCCTCACCGCCTGTGTCCTGCTCCTCGCCGCGTGCAGTAGCGATGGTTACAACACGGGCGAAGGACCTCTTTCCAACCTGACCAGCGAACTGGTGGAGGCTCATTGTGTCACCGCCGGACAAATTGATTACGTGCTGACCGACGACGACCGCCGGCTGACGCTCGACGCGCCATTCGCCGCCTCCTGGGCCAAAGAGGATCAGGCATACTATCGTGGACTGCTCTATTACCAGCCGCTGACCGACGGCACGGTGCACGTTCATCGCCTCACGCAGCTGACCGTGCTCACCCCACAGCCTGCCGACGAGCTCGATGATCTGACAGCCGACCCGCTGACCATTGAAAGCGCATGGCTCAGTGCCAACAAGCGCTACCTCAACCTCCGCCTGCAGGTGAAGACGGGTGAGAGCGACGGAAGCACGCGTCTGCAGACCCTCGGGCTGCTCCTGCTCGACAGCACCGACAGCGAAGTGACGCTCCAACTGCTTCACGGCCAAAACGAAGTGCCGCAATACTACAGCGCCACCGTGTTCTGTAGCATCCCCACTGCCCAATACGCTGCAGGCACCACCATCCGTCTGCGCGTCAACACCTACCAAGGCCCCATAGAGCGCACCTTCCAGTTGTAAACCACAAGCCCCCTCCTAACCTCCCCCTCAAGGGGAGGAACCTTCTCCCTCTCTTGAGGAACAGTATTGTCTGAACTCATCACTCTAAACTCTGAACTCTGAACTCTGAACTGTGAACTAACTCTTCACTCTAAACTTTCGCTCTGACTCTAAACTCTCAACTCTAAACTCTAAACTCTTAGTTTTGAACTCTGAACTGTGAACTCTGAACTCTGAACTCTGAACTGTGAACTCCCCTAAAATCGTCCAATCGTAAAATAATTA
>CAJOIX010000027.1 GCA_905234815.1 uncultured Prevotella sp.
AATCGAGCCCCGTCTGCTCAGCTCGTTCAAGCGTATCCGTAAGAACGCCCGCAACGGACTCGGCATCGTTTATGTGCAGCGCGACGCCTGCGGTGGCTGTTTCGCCAAGATTCCGCCCCAGCGCCAACTCGACATCAAGATGCATAAGAAGATTCTCGTGTGCGAATACTGCGGACGTATTCTCGTCGATCCTGAATTGGCAGGCGTGAAGCCCGTAGAAACGGCAGAGAAACCCAAGCGCAAAACCACACGCAAAGTCGCTAAGAAGACGGAAGAATAATCAAGTCGCTCGCTGAGAGGGACTCCCCTTCTTCCTTTGTGGAAAATATATAAAAGAAGTAGAGACATACTCAGGGTGTGTCTCTACTTTTTTTTAATTGCTATGTAGTGGAGCTGGCGGGAGTCAAACCCTTCCAATTTGATGGCTGATTATCAGTTTGTCGGCAAACATTCTGTGATAGTCTGACGATATAAGTTCCATAATTCTTTAATGCAATCAGTGTTATACCCTCTCGTAAGGTATTCCACATCTTCATTGCTATAAAATCTGTGCTGGACCATATTGTCCCATTCCTCAAAAGCAATCAGTTCTTCTACCAAGCCCAGCTCACCCATGCACCAGAGAACGCAAGATACGAATTCAAGATGCTTGGTGGTAACATTCCCATCTTCTAACTGACGTTCAAAGTTGTATGCCCTGTTGCCTATAAATTGGGGTGGAGTATTAACTATGTTGATAAATACAGCCATCTGATTAAATAATGTACGTGTGGCTTCTCCTTTTTCTATCTTACTTTTTGATTTCGCTAAGATGTAGAGATACTCCACTTCGGGATGACCATAAAATACAAAATCCTCTTTTAGCCGTTCTTTGTCAATCTGGAACTTTGGATGATGTATTAACTTGATGCAAAGATTTGTGTAGTTGCCTTGTATATCTAATGCGGACAAATTATCATATACATATTCCTTTGGGAAGTGCTTTATAACCACTGTACCACATTCTTTTTCATGGTACTGCTCCCATAAGTTTTTCACGTCTTCAAAGAAGAAATCGTCCCAACCATTGCTTAACTGCTTGTATGCCCAAACTCTGTCTTGCTTTGAAGCAGAAAGCATGGCTTTCAGTATCTTTCGTTGTGTCAGAAATGATTGCTTGCCAAATCTATCTCGCAGTTCTACCCTTGTTTCAGCAACTAAACCACTCTGTTTATCAGTAAAGGCTTTCAATAGGGCAGAAATGCTTTCATTCCTATGTGGCTGTATCTTGCCCAAGACTTTAATTGCTTCCTCATAAAGTCCCTTGCCTACGCTCCATTTGGAAGAACCACGCTTCAACTTCTTTTGAAGTGTCAGCAATTCTTCCTTATTAAGGGTATGCACCAAAGCCTTCAAGACAGACCTTTCTACAAGACATTTCTCGTATTCTGGCAATTGGTAGTGCGAAAGGATATAGTCTAATGCCTTCATGTTTAAGTGTGTCTAAAAAGGTTAATAAAAAACCATCAATCCTTCTTCATAATAGTCTGATGGATTTTGATAATCTTGAAGATTGTTTTCTTTCACTAAATTTGAATTTTCCCACCATCCGAACTGAAATGTTTTTGTTTTATTATATACTAACATTTGACCTGTCATCTCGGTATCATCGAACTCTCCAACAATTACTCGTCCATCTTTTAGGAATTTAAAACCTACAGATGGTAGTATATTCTCTCTGCCAGAAATACGATTCAAATGTTTTGAATTTGGAAAACCAAACCGAATAAAGCCCAAATCTTCCGTACTGACTTGAATTAAATGGGCTTCTTTTGCTAATCTTAACCGTTGAGTAATGATTGCACGGCACCACAGTACATTTTTTGATTCATCTTGGATAAGTTTATTATTCTCCCACCACCCAAATTGAAATCGGTTGTTATAGAACTTTATTGCCCAACCATACAATCTGCCATCATCAAATGAACCAATAGTAAATCCTGTTTGCTCATTCAAATAACCTATACCATTAGGTAAATTATCAAAATATCCCCAATGAAAATGTCCATTTGGGAAAACATATTTACCCAGCCCCAATGGCCTACCATAATCAAATGAGCCTTTGTAACTTGAACCATCAGGATAGTATACTTGTCCTTGTCCCTTTAATTCAATAAAAGGACCATTCTTTCTACACTGCCCTGTGTAAGTTCCACCATGAGGCAAATTGTAATTCTCTATAAAACCCAAATGTTGTTCCATTTAGTCGATGTTTTGCGACACACAAAAAGAAAAGGTGCAAACAATCCTGTATTTGCACATTCGGAGGTATCGCCAAACACCTTTGTCCCACAAATAAGGAAAGCCTGCACCTGTAAGGTACAAGCATTTCACTAACTTGCTATTGGGACACATTCTTCTAATTGGCGATTTTCCAAATGTCACATGCAAGAAGTAAAACACTTCTTCTGATGATATGTCTTGTTAAACTATTACGTCATTTTACACATTTTTGAAATTCATGCTGTAAAAATACTCAATTTCTGCGACAATCATTCCATCTTGCTTTAATTTTAGTAGGTTTAACGCCAACTTTTCATCAAAAAGAGGCTTTCCTGTCAATTCGTGGGTCAAGAAAGGTGTTTTCATTTCTTTTCATCAGACTTTAGTGGAGCTGGCGGGAGTCGTGATCGTTGCTTGCAACGCTTTCAGAGCGCAGCGGCGAAAGAACACCGCACGCGGGTGAGACGTTAGCGGCGGAACCAAAACAGCGCGGCAATTCCGTTGAATTGTCGCGCTGTTTAGTGGAGCTGGCGGGAGTCGAACCCGCGTCCGCACAAGGAAACCATATGCTTTCTACACGCTTATTTCGGACTTGATTTTCGTGCACCGGCAAGACCCGAACCACCAACCGGCACCTTATCCTCTAAAATTTCATTCTTGCATTGAGGCCTGCAAGAACTATCTCCGAAGTGATGAGCACCGCTGATTCCGCTTCGTTCGGAAAAACACGTTTGGAGCGATGTCTCGTTCCGTCACCTTGTGGCGGAATAAAGTTAATCTACTGTACTTCGATTAAGCAGCGAGAGCAAACTTGTTGTTGCCAATTAATTTTCTGACCACAGAGATTTAGGAGCCTACAGCCGACGCTCCGCGTGCTTACATACCATTTCGGCTTGCCGTCAAATCCAGTCAACCCCAATGGATGTGGCTGCAAAGATACGGATAAATTGATAATTGCCAACAGCTGGAACAGATTTTTTTGAAAAACGCTTTCTGCGTAATGAAAAAATATATATCTTTGCACCTGCATTTGAAAAAATGCAAGGGAAATAGGGGCGTAGCCCAGCTGGTTTAGAGCGCTGCAGTCACATTGCAGAGGTCATCGGTTCGAGCCCGATCGTCCCTACACGAAAAACGGTTTAACCCATAGGTGTTAAACCGTTTTTTGTGTAGCGTGGAATTTCTTATTTAACCGATAGGGAATCTAAAATAATTGGGAGATCAATATTTAAGTCTCCTTTATATTCTTCATTTGGTATTCCTAATCGCGTTAATATTTCTCCAAATTTTTTATAACCGTTCTTATCTCTACATGCAATCCATTCTACACCAAGTTGATCACATTGATCTTTATTTTGCTGAGAGAGCGTATCTGCAATAAAGACGTCAGAATCTCTTGCAATTATTGCATCTGCACTCTCTGGATTACCTTGTCCCATGAGTTTGACTTCACATTTAAAATCTTTGATACCATTATTTAAGTAAAAATCAATTTCACGGTCAACAAGCAATGATTTGTTTTTAATAAAATGTTCAGCATTGTAATATTTGGGCGCAACTTTGTACATATGGCACAATGATAACATTATGTATTTCTCAGCCCTTTTCCCTGCTGTGCTCCACAAACCTCCCCTTAAGGCAGCTCGTTTTACCGCCAAAGTGTTGATTACGATTAAGCTTTCACTTACGTTCAAATCAACACTAACACCTTGAAATTTAATTGTTAAAACTAAATCTACATCTTGTTCGTTTTCAACTAATGTTTGGATACTTTGATATAATGTCTCGAAATGCTCATTTGACGCTTCTATGACGATTTGCTTTGTGGCGCTTCGATACATATTGCTAATAGTCTTCTTGTTTAATCCCGAGTTAATAGCAATTTCATCTGACGATAAATTTCTGCTCATAAATGCTTGTTTGTACCATTCAATTGTTATTGTCTGTGCATTTAGTTTTGCTGTTACAATCTTTTTAAAAAAATCTATGGCAAACTGTAGAAATTCGGCATTAATTAAGTTGACTATTTCAATGCGATAATCCTGAGATTTTATAACACGCATTACGATTTCTTTTATAACATGCTCTTTAATAGTCATAGTATTGTAGATTTAAATTCTTCTAATGTCAAAAAACGGGTAGTATTATCTTCAAATACATTTTCTCTTTGGAATGACTTCATATATTCAAAATATAATTCTTCTTTTTCTGTGAGGAAGAATTTCCTATTGAGTTTTTTAGCTGTACGACCAACAGTCCCACTTCCTCCAAATGGATCAAAAACTAAGTCCCCCACAAAAGAATAGTATTCTATAACTCGTTTGCATAATTCGTATGGAAATATTGCAGAGTGAACTTTATCTGCTTTCGGACTAATCTGCCATACGTTAGAAGTTTCGAAATCATCACCAACTCTGCTTTTTTCAACAATATCTTTACTATACTGATGTATATTCCAATCTATTAATTTGGTGGTTTGTTTACGGTACACCATCAGATACTCCGTTACAGAATTAGGTTTATATGCTAAAGGGTGCCGATGTTGCTGAAATCCTCCTATTCTATTTTTAACACTATATTCTGGCTTCATCCATATAATGTCATCTATAAATTCCCATCCCATTTTTACCAAGTTATGATGAATGTCAAAAGGTATGGGGTATCTCTTGCTGGAATGTGCTCGACTAATTCTTGGGACTATTACTGGGGATGTATTTACAATAAGGAAACGTCCTTCCTTTGTAATGCGATATACTTCCGAAAATACATTTTCTAAGAATTTCAAGTACGCTTCATAGCTTGGATAAATTGAATAGTCGCGTGCGTTATAATAGGGTGGTGATGTGAAAGTAAGATGTATGCTTTGGTCAGGTACGTACTTCAGTACATCCCTAACATCACCATTTACAACGGTATTAACTAAGAAAGGAAAAGTATCTGTATGGTGGAGAATGTCTTTTTTAGTGTTATTAATGCTATAATACTCCTTCTTTATTACTGACGAAACCATTTCATTTTCATGTTTTATCAGCTTTTTTAACTCTTCATCCACTATCGTCGTTCCTTTAAACACAAGCAACCCTCTTATTGCTTGGCAAACAATCTTAGGGTCTTTATCCTTTAAAATGGAAATAAGAGAAGGAATAATTTCCGTTTTTCTGATACGTCCAATAGAAGATACTGCCTCACGTTTTACAGATGTATTTAAATCCGTTTCAACTACATGTATAAAAACTGGAAGAAGAACTAAATTCTTGAGTTTACCTAAGTTTTTTATAGCCCATAATCTTACATCCTTGTTTTCATGGTCGATTAACTCCATAAAACAATCGTAACCGAATGTTGTCGGTATATTTCCAATGTTTTTCAAAATAAAAATTAACTCACCACTTGCTTTTACGGAGTTGATAAGTTGCGCAATTTTTTCTTGACCTCCAGCCTTAGCTTTTAATACATCCGCGCGTGTAATAGTAATAGAAGATACTTTCTTTATCATCTGCACTAATGTTTTGAAGCGAATGCTTATCATATAGCATACAGGCAATAGGCTCTCAAAAAAGACGTGGACTTCACAAATCCACGTCTTGAGGCCTTAGGATGCCTGTATAGTCAGATAAGTGCCGCCCACGCTATAGCGCAGACGTCTGCATCTTATTCTCGACTATACCTTTTGAAGTTTCCTAAGTTCCAAGACGGTGCCGAATAATAGCAAACGCTATGTTAATAAATCCACGAAAGTTTGCAGCGGAACCACAAGGGGACCATTGCAGTTACAAAGATAAATAAAAATGCGATTATGAAAAAGGAACACAGAAAATTTTGTTCGGGGAGTATGAAACCATGCGAAGGAAATAATCTTTTATTCTATACCTCTAAACTTAAAAAACACGATTTGTAAGTTATTGATAATCAGAAGTGTAGAAAACGCATTTTAAAAGCTATGCTTTTGGGCTCCAAAAGCATAGCTTTTACACGGCAAAAGCATAGCTTTCGGAAGGTAAAAGCATAGCTTTTGAAAAGAGATAGTTTATCGGTGCTGATTTTTGGGGTACAGACGATTGCGTTTTTTATTCCTCCTCGTCGGCAAATCGGGTGAGGATTGGCGCGTAGGCATCAATGCGACGGTCGCGCAGGAATGGCCACCAGCGGCGCACTTGCTCGGAGCGCTGCAGGTCAACATCGACTATTTGCATCGCCTCCTCGTTTTCCGGGGCGCGATAGAGAAATTCGCCTTGCGGTCCGACCACCATTGACGAACCCCAGAACTGAATCCCCTCTGCGGGTGTCTTGGCATCGGGTGCCGGTTCGAAGCCCACGCGGTTCACCGTGATGACGGGCAGTCCGTTGGCCACGGCGTGTCCGCGCTGAACGGTGGTCCAGGCTTCGCGCTGGCGCTGTTGCTCGTCGGGCTCATCGCTTGGCTCATAGCCGATGGCGGTGGGGTAGATGAGCAGTTCGGCTCCGCGCAGTGCCATGAGTCGGGCAGCCTCTGGATACCACTGATCCCAGCACACGAGCACGCCCAGGGTGCCGAGCGAGGTCTTGATGGGCTGGAATCCCAAATCGCCAGGGGTGAAATAGAATTTCTCGTAGTAGGCGGGATCGTCGGGTATGTGCATTTTCCGATATCGTCCGGCAATGGTGCCGTCTTTTTCAAACACCACGGCCGTGTTGTGATACAGTCCGGCAGCGCGCCGTTCAAAGAGCGAGGTGACAATGACCACCTGGTGCTGCGCGGCCAACTGCCCATAAAAGGCAGTGCTCGGGCCAGGGATGGGTTCGGCCTGATTGAAGTTTTCTACGTTTTCCTCCTGACAGAAGTAGAGGCCGTTGTGCAACTCTTGGAGCACGATCAGCTCAGCGCCTGCTGTGGCGAGTTGAGCAATTTTCTGTCCCAGACGGGCTTTGTTGTCGTCAATGTTGGCAGTGTTGTGCTGCTGAATGATTCCTATTTTCATCTTTATTTCTGAGTGGCAATTATTGTTTGATATCGGGGAGTTGCATGGTGAGGCAATGTATGGAGCCATGCTGGCGCACGATGGTGCGGGCGTCGAGCGGCAGGATGTCGCGCTGGGGGAAGGCTTGCGCCAGAACGGCGAGTGCCTGCTCGTCGTTTTTCCGGTCGCCATAGGTGGGACAAATCACTGCGCCATTGATCACAAGGAAATTGGCATAGGTGGCCGGGAGCCGCTCCTGCTCGTCGAAGAGCGCGCGGGGCAGGGGCAGTTCGAGCAGCCGGTAGGGTTTGCCCTGGGGTGTGCGGAGCGTTTGCAACTGCTTTTTCATCAGCTGCAGTTCGCCGAAATGGGCATCGTCGGGGTCTTGGCATCCCTGAAACACGATGGTGTCGGCGGGCGCAAATCGCGCCAGTGTGTCGATGTGGCCGTCAGTATCGTCGCCCTGCAACTGTCCGTGGTCGAGCCAGAGGATGCGCTCGGCGTGGAGGCGACGCTTCAGCTCGGCCTCTATCTCTGCCTGACTGAGGGGCTGATTGCGGTGAGGCGCCAGCAGACAGCACGCTGTGGTGAGAATGGTGCCCTGTCCGTCGCTCTCGATGGCACCGCCTTCGAGCACGAAGTCGAGGTGCGACTCCAGTGTGCCACGGAGCACTCCTGCGGCGTGAAGCGTGCGGGTGACCTCGTTGTCGAGGGCCGCAGCAAATTTCTCTCCCCAGCCGTTGAAGCGGAAATCGAGCAACAGCTGCTCACCGTTGCCCACGAGCGTGATGGGACCGAGGTCGCGACACCACGTGTCGTTTGTGGGACAGCCCACGAGCGTGATGCGCTTAATCAGCGCCTTGGGCAACTGTTGACCCAGAAGCGTGCCCACGGCGTAGGGCTCAGGGGTGCAGATGATCACCTGCTCGCGCTCGGCTATCATTCGTGTGAGCAGCAGGTAGGTGGCCGTTATATCGTTGAGATATGGCAGCCAGTCGGTCTCATCGTGTGGCCAGGCCAGCAGGATGGCCGACTGTGGTTCCCATTCAGCGGGCAGACGATAGGAAGTATTCACGCTCATGATTGTTTATAGGTACAGAGGGTACAGATGTATTGTTGTTTTCGATTGATAATGGTTTCAAACCGGTAGTGGCTGTCGCGGGTGTCCACGGTGTCGAGCTCTGCGCGGATGCCGGTGCCGATGAGTTTGAGCAGTGCCTCTTTCTTGGTCCAGAGGTGAATGAATTCGATGTCGGGCTCTGCGCTGCTCTTGACGTGTTGGTACTCGGCTGGTGTGAGCACGCGGCGTGCCAGAGCGTTGTTGAGCGGACGGATGCGCTCCACATCAATGCCCACAGGTTGTCGGCTGACCACACAGGCGGCCACACCGCGCGTGTGACTGAGGTTGAAGTGGATGGCTGGATAGTCTTTCAGGAAAGGTTTTCCGTCGGGTGTTTCCTGCAGGATGGGCAGTTCCTCTATGTCGTAGTGCTGGCGCAACAGGTCGCAGAGCAGCAGATAGGCTGCCACAGACAGGCGTCGTCCGCCGCCATGCCGGAAGGCAAGGGCTTTTTCGCGGCGCTGCTGCGAAACGTGCTGCAGGGCTTCGTCGAGGTTGAGTTCATCCACGCGGTCGTTGATGAGATAGTGATAATCAGCCATATCAGTAGGCGCAGTCTATTTGGCTCACATCGGTGGTAGCACCAAGGGTGAATGTTATATCGGAGACTTCTTCGTAGGGTTGCTCGGAGAAGAAGTAATTGTCGTATATAGTCAATTCGCCCAAAGCTACATCTACGTCTTCGTAGGTGGTCTGCTTCATGGCATTGCCCTCGGCGTCGAGGGCCGTGACGGTCAGTTTCAGCGTGCCTGTCTGCTCGTGGGGGAAGGTGTAGATCGGACTCTGCACATAGAGACCTACATAATCGCTGGGAATGGCAAAGGTTTCTGTTTGTCGGGAGTTGACGCATCCATAGCCAGTGGTGGCATCGAAGGTAGAGGAGCCGCCTGTGTAGTAGTATCTCATCTGTGCCACTCCGGCGGGCATGGGGTCGCCAATGCGGAAGAGCACTTTCGCCGTGGCGCGGCGCAAGGTGATGGTCTCGGCTCGGGGGCTCGTCACATTGAGGTCAAAGTAGGCATAAAAGGTGTCGGTTACCTTGTTGTTGGGAAATTTCACTTCGTCGGGATGGGCCACCGTGGCATTGCCCTCACCATTGTGGAGCACGGCGAGCACTTGGTAGTTGCCAGCGGCAAGGCGCACCTGATAGGTGCCAAAGCCAGCGCTGGGGTAGGTCTGATGCTGCACATAGAGGCGCTTCCCGTCTTGAAACACGGCTACGCTCAAACGCCCGAGATATTCGCCCAGCGACTGCGGAGTCTCTGCCTCGGTGTCGCCAACATAGGCCGTATTTTCAGGCAGCACGAAGCGCAGGGACACAAGATTGCCCTCACCCTGAATGGGTGTTTCGCCATCGTCGGCGCTTGCGCCTTTCTCGCAGGCCGTCAGCAGAAGCGTCAGCGCCACGGGTAGCAGCCAGCAGAGGAAATAAAAAAAAGGTACGCGTGCGTGTTTCATATCAATGCAAAAATAGGAAAAAGCCGCTGAGTGGCCAAATTAGCGCGAATGAAAATTTGCCAGTCCCATGCAAACAGTCTGTTTTTCCGACTGCGAAAAAGAATTATTTATTTTTGAGCTTGTGCCTTTTTGTTATTATTCATAATTTTGCAGCGGAAGGTATATTCGTAAAAATTCTGTTAAAGATACTCAATATGGCAGCAGTACAGCTACAATCGAAAATCGATAATGCCTTATCACAATTGACGAAGAGATGTGATTATAATATGAAAAAGTTGGCAGATTATTTGCGCAAGTCAAATAATTTGCTAACACACACACACACACACACATCTAACTTATTAAAGGAAAATAAGTTAGAGGCACACAGCGCCACGGCACCCCAGCAGGGTTTGCCGTGGCGCTGTGTGTCTCTAACGTTTGTGTTGTCGGCATGCACAGCGTGCGCACCGGCGACCAAACGATTGCGCCCGTATCGCTTCAGGCCAACGTGCAGGAGCATCGTCGCTTATGGCAGACTTTCAGTATTAATCTTATTATTAACCCTTTTAACATTTTAACCAACAAAACAGAGATGAAACACAAAAAGTATTTACCCCCCTGCTCGGTGGTTGTCCGCGTTGAAACCACCAGCCATCTGCTGGACAATTCCAATTCCGTTGGCAGCCAAAATTATGCTGACGGCGGTAATCCGTTTACCGGCAACAACGAAAACATGTATGGCATTGGCGGCGATGGCACCTATGCCGATGGCGGTGACCCCTTCGGCGGATAAGGTGTCGCGGCACAACAGTCGGAATTCTATTGAAAGGAAAACCTTAATTTACAAACAAACAAGTAATTTTTTAAGAACAATGAAAAAAATTTTCTATTCCCTTTTTGCGCTGGCCAGTTTGCTTACTTGGACTGGTTGCTCGAGCGACAGCACATTGTCGCCCGTTGACCCTAATCCAGAGGTTCAGCCCGTGACTTATCATTTCGTGGCTACCATCCAATCGGGTGGCACACAACTCTCTCCAGCCATCGAACGCCAACTCGCTGACAATGGCACCATCCTGGCTGCCACATGGGAAGTAGGCGATAAATTGAAACTCTTCTACACCGACAACAACAGCGCAGCACAAGAAGTTACGGCTACCGTGACCGAGACTTCTGGCAGTTCAGCCACCATCGAAGCCGAACTGACAGGAACGCTCTCAAGCGACCGCGTTGTAACATTTGTCTATCCCGCATCGGCAGCCGATGGCAGCACCACCTCTAAGGTGAAAGCCGACCTGCTCACTTCTGCCACGCAGGATGGTCTGCTCACAGGCTCGGAGACCAGCATTGCCAAGAAGTACGATGTGCGCACAGGCACCGGAACCATTGTGGTTGATGGCGAAGAAGCCTATCTTAGCGGCGTAGCAATGCTCCAATCGCAGATTAGCGTGCTGAAGTTCAACATTACCTATAATGGCGTTGCCACGGCCGTAGCCTCGCTCACCATGACCGACAAAGCCACTGAAGAAGTGTACACCGTAGCACCCGCCAGCGAGACTAGCACCATCTATATTGCTTTGAACCCCACAGTGCAAGGACGCCGCTTCGATGTAGTGGCCAAGAACGGTCAAGATACATACACCAAGACACTTACTCTCCATAGCGCACTGGAAGCCCAAAAGTATTATCGCAGCACGCTTGCTTATGTGACAGCTGACCATCAGAGTGGTCCCGATGCCAATTATGACTATGTTGACCTGGGCATCACGCTGAAAGGCAAGAAAATTCTTTGGGCCACGAAGAACGTGGGTGCAGACAGCGAGACCGACTGGGGTGATTACTTTGCCTTCGGCGCAACCGAGCCGTGGTACAGCGTAAGACCAACCGCCAATGGACCCTTGACCTTGAAGTCGGATAAATCTGAAGGCTATGTTTTGGCCAACGCGCCGTATTATGATACAGATAATAGTGCTTATACTAAATATACAACACTTGGTGGCGTTCTTGACGCCTCTGACGATGCTGCTCACGTCAAGATGGGCGACGACTGGTATATGCCTACAGACGAAGAGTGGAAAGCCCTGTTTAACAATTGTACGAGTGAATCGACCACTGTAAATGGAGTAAGAGGTATCCGTTTCACGAGTAAAGTGGCGGGCTACACTGACAAGTCCATTTTCTTGCCAGCTGCGGGCTGCTGCGATGGCACGAGCCTCAGCTACGGTGGTTCTTACGGTCTCTACTGGTCAGCTACGGTTTCCTCGTCGAATTCCAACTACGGCTGGTACCTGTACTTCGATTCGAGATATGTCGCAGACAACAACTCCCGCTGCTTCGGCTATCCCGTGCGCGGCGTAATCAGACAGTAACAACGCTTCTGAGACGTTAAGAAGGTAAACCCCACTGCGGGTACGCAAAAAGAAGAGCCAGCATGTGCAATACGTGCTGGCTCTTTGTGTATAAATACCGCTTAGCGTTTACAGGATGCGGCGGGAGCCGTCGCTGATGTTTACATCGTAAACCTCCACTTGCTTGCCGTATTTCTTTGCGAATTTCTCCTTGGCATCGGCCACAAATTTCTGGTAGAGTTCTTCTTTGACGAGGTTGATGGTGCAGCCACCGAAGCCGCCGCCCATGATACGAGAACCGGTCACGCCGTTCTCTTTGGCCACGTCGTTGAGGAAGTCGAGTTCTTCGCACGATACTTCGTATTCCTTTGACAGACCTTCGTGGGTCTCGTACATCTTCTTGCCTACGGTTTCGTAGTCGCCAGCCACGAGGGCGTCGCAAACGGCCAGTACGCGGTCTTTCTCGCCCAGCACGAAGTGTGCACGCTTGTAGTCTTCCTCGCCCACCTCGGCGCGAACGGCTTCAAGCTGTTCCCATGTGCAGTCGCGCAGGGTTTCAAACTTCTGGTCGGGGTATTTGGCAGCGATATGCTTCACCACGTTTTCGCAGGAGTTGCGACGGTCGTTGTAGGGCGAGCCTGAGAGTTCGTGCTTCACCTTTGAATTGACCAGCACGAGGCGGTAGCCTTCTGGTTTGAAGGGGAAGTATTCAAATTCGCGTGAGCGGCAGTCGAGTCGCATCAGCTTGCCATACTGTCCGAATACGGATGCGAACTGGTCCATGATGCCGCAGTTCACGCCGCAGTAGTTGTGCTCTGTGGCCTGACCTACGAGCACGAGATCCCACTTGTCGATTTTGTTGTCGGCAAAGAGATCGTTGATGGCGAAGGCGAAGCAGCTCTCCAGAGCAGCCGACGATGACATACCAGCGCCGAGGGGCACGTCGCCCGAGAAGGCAGTGTTGAAGCCTTTCACGTCAACGCCGAGCTTGCGCATTTCCTGCACAACGCCGTAGATATAGCGGGCCCATGAGGTGCGGGGACCTTGGGGATCGTCAACTGCGAATTCTACACGGTCTTTCAGGTCTATGGCATAGCACATAACGGTGTTAGTGCCGTTGGGTCGTACCTCGGCCAGCACGCCTTTGTCAACAGCGCCTGGGAATACGAATCCGCCGTTGTAGTCGGTGTGTTCGCCAATCAGGTTGATACGACCCGGCGATGCGTAGATGTTGCCGGTAAGTCCATCGAAGTGCTTAACGAAGCGACTTCTTACAAATTCAATATCTCTCATAATTGTTGAAGTTATAAGGTTAGTATAAAGATTGCGTTAAAAGGTTCGCTCTCTGGCTGGGTAGGCTGTAGAGAGGGGATAGGGGTTGGGTTATTCTGCTCTTTTGGTCACTTTGCAGCCCACGAGTCCGTAGTAGAGGATGTAGGCGAGCATGGCAATGATGAGCCAGTAGGAGAGGATGGCGCCGACGCGGATGGCGATGAACTCCTGCAGCAGCGGCATGATGCCACCACCAACCACCATGGTCATGAACAGACCAGAAGCGGCTGCGGTGTATTTGCCCAGTCCTTCGGTGGCGAGGTTGAAGATGCCGCCCCACATGACTGAGGTGCACAGACCGCAGAGCACGATGAAGATACACTTCATGGGGATGGTGCCACCCTCGAACTTGAACAGCGCGAGGTCAACGGGCGATGCTTCGGAGCCTGGCAGGGCAATGGTCTTGCTCTCGGGCAGGAAGATGGCCGTGAGCAGCAGGCAGATGGCTACTGCCGACACGAAGATGATTTGTGCGCGGGTGGATACCTTTCCGCTGATGAATGTGCTGGTGAAACGGCCCACGAGCATCAGCAGCCAATAGATGCCGGCCACGGTGCCTGCAATGGCGGCACTGCCGAGCACTCCGCCGGGCTGGCTGAGGTAGAAGTTGAGCTGTGCGGGCACGCCAATCTCAATGCCTACGTAGAAGAAGATGGCCACGATGCCGAGCACGAGATGCTTGAACTGGAGCGCGCCTTTGATGCCTTCGCCCACATTTTGTACCTCTATTTCAGGCTCTTCAATCTTGGTGAAATAGATAATCACGAACGAGGCCGCGAAAATGGCCAGTGCAATCATCAGCAGCGGGGCTACATCGCCCATGCTGGTGTCTTTCGTCACCTGTCCAATCATGGAGCCGGCCAGAAGCGGGGTGAGTGTGGCCGAGAGTGAATTGAGCGAACCGCCGGTCTGCAACAGCTGGTTGCCGCGGTTGCCACCGCCGCCGAGAAGGTTCAGCATGGGGTTGACCACGGTGTTGAGGATGCATACGGAGAAACCGCAGATGAAGGCTCCCAGCAGGTAGATGAGGAAGGTGCTGATGGCTCCGGCATCGAACTGGCCTGAGATGTATTGCACGCCAATGCCGATGAAGCCAAGGGCCAAGGCCACCAGGGCGGTCTTCTTGTAGCCAATCTTGGTAATCATGATGCCGGCAGGGATACCCATGAAGAGGTAGGCAGCGAAGTTCATCAGGTTGCCCACCATGCCGGCCCATTCGTATTGGTTCTTCCAGATGGTGCCGAAGGGGGCTGCCATGTTCGTGACGAACGAAATCATGGCGAAGAGGAACATCATGGCAATGATGGCCACGATGGTTCCGTTATTCTTTTTTTGTGTCATTATGTATAGTTGTTTTATTCTCAGGCATGAGCCCTTGATGATTGATTTTCAGTGCGGATGTCTGAGCAGCGGACTATTTTTCTATGCCGAAGCGATAAACGGTCTTCTGCTTGTACTGCTCACCTGGACGGAGCACCACCGACGGGAAGTAGGGCCGGTTGGGGCTGTCGGGGAAGTGTTGGCACTCGAAGCACACGGCCGAACGGCGTGGGAATGTGGCACCGCACTGACCTTTGTGGCCTTGGCCCCAGTTGTCGGAATAGAATTGCACGCCGGGCTCTGTGGTATAGACAGACATGGTACGGCCGCTCTTGGGCTCAACGATGCGGGCTGCAAACGAGAGCTCGCCCTCTTCCTTCTTGTTCAGCACAAAGCAGTGGTCGTAGCCTGCGCCGTTCTTGATTTGCTCATCGTCGGCATTGATGTCCTGGCCCACGGGTTTGGGTGTGCGGAAATCGAACGGAGTGCCTGCCACCTTCAGTATTTCACCCGTAGGAATGGATGTGTCGTCGGTGGGAATGAAGAAGTCGGCATTGATTTCGCAAATCAGGTCATCGACTGTAGGCGTTGGGTCGGCAATGCCTGCCAGCGAGAAATAGCCGTGGGAGGTGAGGTTGATGATGGTCTTTTTGTTGGCGGTGGCCAGGTATTCAATCACGAGCTCGTTCTCGTCGGTGAAGGTATAAACCACAGTGGTTTTCACCTCGCCCGAGTAGCCCTCTTCGCCATAGGCGCTCACGTAGTTCAGAGCCAGTGTCTGCTGACCCATGGGCTGTGCATCCCACACGCGGGCGTTGAAACCTTTCAGTCCGCCGTGGAGCGCGTTGGGGCCATTGTTGATGGGCAGCGTATATTCCTTGCCGTTCAGTTGGAACTTACCGTTGGCAATGCGGTTGCCAAAGCGGCCAATCAGCGTGGAGCGGTAGGGCTCGGGAGAATCGATGGCCTGTTGAATACTGTCGAAACCCTGAATCACATTGGCATGCTTGCCGTTGCGGTCGGGTACCATAATGGCAACGATTGCACCGCCATAATTGGTGATAGCCACTTCGTTGCCAACATTGTTTTTGAGAATATAAAGATCGGTTTGCTTACCATTGATAGTGGTCTGGAAGTTCTCACGCTTCAGACCACAGAGGAGTTCTGTGTCAGTTGTGCTCATAATACGAATTGTTTAGATAGAGTAATTAGATTGCACAAAGTAAACAAATATTTTCCAATCGGCAAAATGAAACAGGAAAAAA
>CAJOIX010000028.1 GCA_905234815.1 uncultured Prevotella sp.
ATTGCTGCGCAAGCTTCGGCATCGGCCAGGGCGTGGTGATGCTGTTGTAGATTGTAGCCGCAGGCTGCGGCAACGGTATGGAGCTGATGATTTGGCAGCGCGTGACCGAACTGACGGCGAGCGGCGGCGAGAGTGTCGTGAAAACGGTAATCGGGATAATCCATCTGGTACACCTTGAAGGCCGCTTTCAGACAACCTTCGTCGAAACGTGCATTATGCGCCACGAAGGGAAACGAAGCAATCAGTTCTCGCCGATTATCAAAGGCCAACTGGTCAGCGAGGAACACCTCGGCAATCCTGTCTTCCACTTGCTGCCATACCTCTGGAAACACTGGTGCATCGTCGGTATCGAGTTGACTAAGCCCATGCACTCGCTGACACCAATAATTATAGTAGTTCGGCTCAGGCTGAATCAAACTGTAGAAACTGTCAGCCACTTGACCATTACGCACCATAACCACACCCACAGAGCAAACACTCGATGGTTGCTGAGTTGCGGTTTCAAAATCGATGGCAATAAAATCCCTCATCATTGACTTGCAGGCTATTGGAGTTGTTGGAGATTGATAGTTCAGACAATACTCTTTTAGAAATTCAGGAGTTCAGATGTAAATTTTCACACAAAAATAGTAAGTATTTTTAGAATATGAGAACTTTTCCATAAATTTGCAACGGATTTATCTGGAAATACTCATAAACACATACCCTATCGCTATGAGCAAATCACTCGCCATCTCTCAGCGTGGCATAGAAATGCCCGCATCGCCTATCCGCAAGTTGGCTCCGCTGGCCTACGCGGCCAAAGACCGTGGTGTGAAAGTGTATCACTTAAACATCGGTCAGCCCGACCTGCCCACGCCGCAAAAAGCGCTCGACGTGCTGAAGAATATCGACCGCACCACGCTGGAATACAGCCCGTCGCAAGGTTATCGTTCGCTCCGCGAAGGATTGGTGAACTACTACGAGCGTTATCAGATCAAGCTCTCGCCCGACGACATTATCGTCACCGCTGGCGGTAGCGAGGCTGTGCTCTTCGCCTTCCTGAGCTGTTTGAATCCAGGCGACGAAATCATCGTACCCGAGCCTGCCTATGCCAACTATATGTCGTTTGCCATTGCTGCTGGCGCGGTGATTCGCTCGGTCACCACTACAATCGAAGAAGGATTCTGTCTGCCCAAGGTTGAGAAGTTTGAAGAACTGATCAACGAGCGCACAAAGGCAATTCTCATTTGCAATCCCAACAACCCCACTGGCTATCTATACACACAGAAAGAGATGAACCAGATACGCGATATTGTGAAGAAATACAACCTCTTCCTCTTCTCCGATGAAGTATATCGCGAGTTCATCTACACCGGTTCGCCCTATATCTCGGCCATGCACCTCGAAGGCATTGAGCAGCATGTGGTGCTCATCGATTCTGTGTCTAAACGCTACTCCGAGTGCGGCATCCGCATCGGTGCGTTAATTTCAAAGAATCAGGCGGTGAAAGACACCGTGATGAAATTCTGTCAAGCTCGCCTGTCTCCCCCACTCATCGGACAGCTGGTGGCCGAGGCCTCGATCGAGGGTACGGAACAATACTCGCGCGAGATGTACGATGAATACGTAGAGCGACGTAAGGCCCTGATTGATGGGCTGAACCGCATTGATGGCTGCTACACTCCAGTACCGATGGGAGCGTTCTACACCGTGGCGAAACTTCCCGTTGAGGATGCCGAGGATTTCTGCGCATGGTGCTTGCGCGATTTTGCGTGGAAAGACGAGAAGACACCTGCCAACTGCACTGGCGAAACTGTGATGATGGCGCCCGCCGCAGGTTTCTACTCAACTCCTGGATTAGGCCGAAACGAAGTACGCCTGGCCTATGTGCTCAACAAGGACGATATACGCCGATCACTCTTCATTCTCGGCAAGGCCTTGGAACAGTACAACGCCCGATAACACGCACACAGAAAACAAATATAAAAAACGAGAGCGGACATTTCTTTTTGTTCGCTCTCGTTTGTCTTTTATGCCATTCTTTCCGTTGAGAAATCTATGCCCAATTTCGCAAGAAAAAAACATAAAATTTTTGAGGTATAAACTATCGTTTTTCAAAAGCTATGCTTTCACCTTCCAATAGCTATGCTTTTGCCGGGTAAAAGCTATGCTTTTGGAGCTCAAAAGCATAGCTATTGGAACGCGCGCTCTACTCTTCTGATTTTCAACAGCTTACAAATTGTAATTTTTGGCAATAAAAAAAACGGCAAAGTTGCCGTTTTGACTGAACCGCGAGGGCCGTTTTCTGCGTAGAATTAAATAGAAATCTGTTGACCGTCGAAAGCGAAAGCAAAGCCATCGGGCAGTTTTTTGTTTGCCTCGTGGTGAAACCCAATGTCGTGGGTCATATGGATAAAGAAAGTCTGCTCTGCGCCAATGCGTCGGGAGAAATCTATGGCATCGTCGGTTAGCTGGTGGGTCAAATGTGGATGATTGAAGCGCAACGCATTGACCACAAGCGTTTTCACGCCGCGCAAGCGAGCCTCTTCAGCCGGAGCTATGGATTTCATGTCGGTGATATAGGCAAACGCCCCGACGCGAAAAGCCAGAATGGGCAGCGCTCCGTGCATCACCTCCAGCACATCCACACGAATATCGCCAATGGAAAGTTCTGCACCGCGCTCTACGGGATGCAGTTCAAAGGTTGGCGATCCAGGGTAGTGCTGATCAGGGAAGCAATAAGGCAACTGCCGGCGTATGCTCTTACACGTATCGGCGTTGGCATATATGGCCAGCGGATGAATATAGGAAAAAGGGCGGAGATCGTCTAATCCGCCAACATGGTCGTAATGCTTGTGGGTAATGAGCACAGCATCGATAGAACGAAACGGTTGAGGCAGCAGCTGCTGGCGAATATCAGGTCCGGCATCAATAAGGATGCGGGTGGTGTCGGTCTCAAGCAATGCGGCACACCGAAAGCGCTTGTCTTTGCTGTCGGTGCTACGACAAACTTCGCAGTCGCAGCCAATCACGGGCACACCGAACGAGGTGCCTGTACCCAAGAGCGTTACTTTCATACGATGTTTACCTCTGGGTGGATTTCGATACCGAACTTTTCACGCACACTCGAACGGATGGCATTGCACAACTGGAGCACTTCCTGCCCACTGGCGCCGCCATAATTCACCAAGACAAGGGCTTGATGCGCGTGCACTCCTACTCTACCCTCTCTGCGACCTTTCCAACCGGTTTGTTCAATGAGCCATCCTGCGGGAATTTTTGTTTCCGTGGGCGAGACAACATAATGCGGCATTTCAGGATAGCGCATTAACAGTTCCTCGACCTTATGGCTCGAAACGACGGGATTTACGAAGAAGCTACCGGCGTTGCCCAAGACCTTCACATCGGGCAGTTTGGCTTGCCGGATGCTGATGATGGCGTCGCGCAACTGGCGGGCCGTCGGCTCCTGAATACCAGCCGACGCCAACTGCGCACGGATATTGCCGTAGTCGAGTCGCGGAGTGAAAACGGTGGAAAGTTTATAAGTGACGTGGGTAACAAGGTACTTGCCCCGCCACTCGTTCTTGAAACGGCTCTGCCGGTAGGCATACTGGCAATCGCCATTGGAAAAGTGCACCAGCTGGCCAGTGGACAATTCGATAGCCTCCACCTCGTGTATCAAATCCTTCACCTCTGAGCCATAAGCACCGATATTCTGCACGGCCGAAGCACCTACCTCGCCAGGAATGAGCGAGAGATTTTCCGCGCCATAGAACCCATGGCCGACACAATAGTCCACCACATCGTCCCACACTTCGCCTGCTCCGCAACGCAGATATACCTCATCGCCACGGCACGTGGACTCAATTCCCTTAATGGAAACATGGAGGACTGTGCCCTCAAAATCGCGGGTGAGCAATAGATTGCTGCCGCCACCAATGATAAGGTAAGGGCCAGCAGGGGGTTGATGCTGAAAAAGTTGCTGTATTTCTTCTGCGGAACTGAATGAAATAAACCTCTGGCAGTATGCTTCAATGCCAAAGGTGTTATGCTGCAAAAGATTGTAATGGGGTTGATCCGTCATACGGCTAATAAGTAAATTTGGTCAATTTCCATTTCCCATTGTCGCGCTTGAACGTAAGCGAAGTTTCCATGCCATTGGCTATTCCGCGAATGATGAGCGTCTTATGCTTTTCGCTATGGGATGTATTGCCATAATCAATGTTGAAGATGGTACCGCCAGGTATCATCTCCGGTTTAAAATCGGGCCACTGCTCAGGCATCATCGTCCCGGTCATATCGTTCAGTTCATCGTCGGGATCAGGTGCAGAAAATGTTACGTCGTTGGCAATGTGCTGATTTTGGAAAATCGTATCGTTAGACCACTGCTTATAGAAATTAAGGAAATCGGCATCGGCGGTGTCTTCCATCGGCATATCCTGTAATTCGGTCAACAACCAGATACCCTTTCGGCGCTCAAAAACATAGTTGCGAATCTGCTGCTCGCGCAGCTGAATTTTCTCTATCACGACACGATGAATGGTAGTATCGCTCACCACCTCGCGCTGATTGGCGTTGTCGAGCAACAAGGTATAGAACTCATCAGTCATAAAGAGGTAGTCCATTTTCCACTTGCTCTTGCTGATGGTGGTCAATGCGCCATTGTTGTTATACTTCAGCGGGAAAACGATTCGGGAGCGCTGCAGCTTTCTATTAGCTGCGAAATTGAAAATAAAATCATCGAAGAGCGCGTCGGCTGCTTGGGGCATAGGCGTTTCTTCAATGACATTCTCCACGCTGTCGGCAACCACCGAATCGGCCAATGCGTCGGTGGCGGTTTCGCTTTCCGGAGCCTTCGGGCTGGAACAACACGCAAAAAGTCCTATAGCGACAAGGCTGAAGAAGTATGAGGGTATCTTCATAACGGCTGCAAAATTAAAGAAATTTGCAGGAACGGGAAAATGAAAGATTGAAAATTTCGCGGTTTGGCGAAAATTCTATAAATTTGCACGTTGAAACAAGCGTTACACATAAAACTATGATACTTGACAAAATAGAATCCCTGTTAAAAGAAGTGAGTACACTTACTGCTCAGAATGCAGAAGAAGTGGAGCAGCTCCGATTGAAATATCTCAGCAAAAAAGGCGAGATTTCGGCGCTGATGGCCGATTTTCGCAATGTTGCAGCCGACGAGAAGAAAACGGTTGGCATGAAGATTAACGAGCTGAAGCAACTGGCTCAGGAACGGATTAACACACTCAAAGAGTCTGTTGCCACCGCTGACACCGACATTAATCAATTGGATCTGACCCGTACGCCCTACCCTGTTGCGCTGGGTTCGCGCCATCCGCTCACGATTGTACGCAACGAAATCATCGACATCTTTGGCCGTATGGGCTTCACCCTGGCACAAGGTCCAGAGGTGGACGATGACCTGCACGTGTTCACCAAGCTCAATTTCGCAGCCGACCACCCTGCCCGCGATATGCAGGACACGTTCTTTGTGGAACAAAATCCCAACGACGTGGCCAAGAACGTGATTCTCCGTTCGCACACGAGTAACGACCAGTCGCACTACATGGAGACACACCAGCCGCCTATCCGCGTGATTTGCCCTGGACGCGTATATCGCAACGAGGCTATTTCAGCCCGTGCGCACTGCTTTTTCCATCAAGTGGAAGGCCTCTATGTCGATAAGAATGTCAGCTTCACCGACTTGAAGCAAGTGTTACTCACCTTTGCCCGCGAGATGTTTGGCGCTGACACGAAGATCCGTCTGCGCCCCAGCTATTTTCCATTCACAGAGCCCAGCGCCGAGATGGACATATCCTGCTTTATCTGCGGCGGTGAAGGTTGTGGATTCTGCAAGCACACCGGCTGGGTAGAAATACTCGGATGCGGCATGGTTGACCCCAATGTGCTGGAAGCCTGCGGAATTGACAGTTCGGTTTATACAGGCTACGCATTTGGCATGGGCGTTGAGCGCATTGCCAACCTGAAATATCGCGTCAGCGACCTCCGTCTCTTCTCTGAAAACGATGCACGCTTCCTGCGCGAATTTGAAGCAGCTCAATAAGTCATCAATCAATTTATACATAATTATAATACACAAATGGAAAAAAGTTTATTGCAAGCTCAGCGTTCGGCTTACCAGCCTAAGCTTCCCAAGGGACTGCAAGGCGCTGTGAAAGTGAGTGAAGGTGCTCCCACGCAAAGTGTGGGCAACCAAGAAGAAATCAAAGCATTGTTTCCCAACACCTACGGCATGCCGCTCATTGAGTTTGTGCCTGGCGATGTGGCAGTGGACAAGAAATTGAACATTGGTGTAATTCTTTCGGGCGGTCAGGCTCCTGGCGGTCACAACGTGATTGCCGGTCTGTTCGACGGTGTGAAGCGTCTCAACCCCGAGAATCGCCTCTATGGTTTCATCTTGGGGCCTGGCGGTTTGGTTGACCACAACTATATGGAACTCACTGCCGACATCATTGACGAATACCGCAACACTGGTGGTTTCGACATGATTGGTAGCGGCCGCACCAAGCTCGAGAAAGAAGATCAGTTTGAAAAGGGTCTCGAGATTCTTCGCAAACTGGACATCAACGCTCTCGTGATTATCGGTGGCGATGATTCAAACACCAACGCTTGCGTTCTGGCTGAATACTATGCTGCAAAGAAATACGGCATCCAGGTGATTGGTTGTCCCAAGACCATTGACGGTGACCTGAAGAACGACCAAATCGAGACTTCTTTCGGTTTTGACACCGCCACTAAGACTTACTCTGAACTGATTGGCAACATTGAGCGCGATTGCAATTCTGCCCGCAAGTATTGGCACTTCATCAAACTCATGGGCCGCAGTGCATCACACATCGCACTCGAATGTGCACTGCAGACTCAACCAAACATCTGCCTCATTTCAGAAGAAATCGAGAAGGAGGACAAGACGCTGAACCAAATCGTTGAAGAAATCGCTACCGTTGTAGCCGATCGCGCTTCACGCGGAATGAACTTTGGCGTTATCCTCATTCCTGAAGGACTCATCGAGTTCATCCCTGCCATTGGCCGACTGATTCAGGAACTGAACGATTTGCTTGCTGCCCATGGCGCCGACTATAAAGATCTGGCTCCTGCAGCACAGCGCGAATACATTCTGGCCCACCTTTCGAAAGAAAATGCCGAGACCTTCGCTACACTGCCTCAGGAAGTGGCTCGCCAGCTTTCACTCGACCGCGACCCACACGGAAACGTACAGGTATCGCTCATTGAGACCGAAAAACTGCTCTCACAAATGGTTGGCGAGAAACTGGATCAATGGAAGAAAGAAGGAAAATTCACTGGCAAATTCTCTGCCCTGCACCACTTCTTCGGTTACGAAGGTCGTTGCGCAGCTCCTTCCAACTTCGATGCTGACTACTGCTACGCCTTGGGTGTCAGCGCTTCGCAGCTCATCGGAGCAGGTAAGACTGGCTACATGGCCATCGTGAAGAACACTACTGCTAACACTGACGAATGGAAGGCTGGCGGTGTGCCTATCACCATGATGATGAACATGGAGCGCCGCAATGGTGAAATGAAACCAGTGATTCGCAAGGCACTCGTAGAACTCGACGGCAACCCCTTCAAGACATTCGCAAAGAATCGTGAGAAATGGGCTAAGGATACTTGCTATGTTTATCCCGGACCTATCCAGTACTGGGGACCAGCTGAAGTTTGCGACCAGCCAACTCGAACACTTGCCCTCGAACAAGCATAACACATCAAAAGAATACGGAGTTGAAGTTGGACGAAACACTTCAACTCCGTTTTTCTTTTTAAATCATACAGGAAAGCAGCTATTTAGTCATAGTTTTCTAAACGCGAAACCCCTGAAGAAAAAAAATAAATTAAACTATCGGTCTATATGAACCAACGAAAGTCTTCACACAAGCGCAAACACAGCACTAAACGCCGGCCGCACCATTACCACTGGGCATGGCCTGTTGGCGGATTGCTCATGCTCGCTTTGTATGCCTGGGCTTTCTATTATTTCTTTGTAGGCCCAACTGGATTTCGATGGCGAGCCATGTACGGTGATGCTAACTACCCGCTGGGTTATGAAATTCACGGAATAGACATATCACACTATCAGGGAGATATTGACTGGCACAAACTGGAACGGGCTAAAATTACAGGTTGCCCGCTGCGCTTTGTCTTTATCAAATCAACCGAAGGAGCATCCCAAATAGATGACCGGTTTGCCATAAACTTCAGACAGGCACGCCAACACGGTTTCATACGCGGAGTCTACCACTTCTGGAGCAACACATCAGGCCCTCGTGAGCAAGCCTATCATTTTCTCGACAACGTAAAACTCGAAAATGGCGATCTGCCGCCAGTGCTCGACATAGAGCATAAACCCGCCGACCGAACGACCGAAGAATTTCAGCAAGATGTGCTACTATGGCTCCATATCGTGGAAGACCGCTATCATGTAAAGCCAATCCTCTATACCTATTATAAATTTAAGGAGCAATACCTCAACACTACTGCATTTGAACAATATCCTTACTGGATAGCTCATTACTACGTGCCCGAAGTAACCTACCAAGGCCAGTGGCGCTTCTGGCAACATACGGATGCAGGCCGACTGCCTGGCATTAAAGGCGAGGTGGATCTCGATATCTACAATGGTTCATACTATGACCTGCTGCAACTCTGCATCGGAGCCAATCAAGAATAACATCAGAGAAAACATGAGCACAATCCTTTTTCCATCACCAATATATGGTCCTGTCAAGAGCAGACGACTGGGCATCTCGCTGGGTATCAACCTGATGCCAGCACAAGGAAAAATCTGCACTTTCGACTGTATCTACTGCGAGTGCGGCTATAATGCCGACGGGCATACCACTGCCAAACGCCCCACACGCGATGAGGTAAAACAAGACCTTGAACAACAACTCAAAGGAATGACCGACACTGGTCAACTGCCTGATGTGATTACCTTTGCCGGCAATGGAGAGCCTACTGCGCATCCTCACTTTGCCGCAATCATTCACGACACTATCGCGCTGCGCAACCAGTATTGCCCCAAGGCTAAAATTGCTGTGCTCAGCAATGCCACACAACTCGACAGACCTGACGTGGTGGAAGCACTCAAGGCTGTGGACGACAATATTCTCAAGCTCGATACGGTAAATCTGGATTTCATCCGATTGGTGGATCAGCCCATGCAAAGCAGTTATCACCCGAACAAAATAGCTGAACAAATGAAGCAGTTTGCTGGCCACTTAATCATTCAGACCATCTTCTTTCAAGGCGAACACAACGGTCAGCACATCGACAACACCACTCCCCTATACGTTGTGCCATGGATCGAAACTCTTAAAGCGATACAACCAGAAAGTGTGATGATATATACCATTGACCGAGAAACGCCTGAGAAGCGCTTGCAAAAAGCCAGTACGATGCAACTCGACCACATCGCTCAACAAGTAGAAGCAGCCGGATTCAAATGTTCAGTATCCTATTAACCCAAAGATAATCATGAAAAAAACTTACAGCATTATTCTCCTCGCAGTGCTATTGTGTGTTGCGTGCATGAAACAGCAGACACCCACTGTCACTGCAGAACAGCAACGCCCGACAAATTCATCGCTAAGAACAGATAGCCTTGTTGAAGAAGACAGCATCGGCGAACGCCGTTTACTCATCGCACTGCCAAGGAACGCTTCAAAAGCACTACGCAACAGTATGCTTGAATACATTTCTGAAACACTCGGTGGCACTTTCAATGGAAAGGTAAGCGATAAAAAAGGACTGATGAGACACTACATGGATAAAAAGCGCCAAGA
This sequence comes from uncultured Prevotella sp., assembly GCA_905234815.1. Taxonomy (GTDB): domain Bacteria; phylum Bacteroidota; class Bacteroidia; order Bacteroidales; family Bacteroidaceae; genus Prevotella. The sequence goes on from CAJOIX010000028.1 coordinate 9,816, forward strand.
CTTCCACGATAACCTCATAGAGCTCGACAGCTTTATCACCGAACGACCACCATATGAGTCAGACTATACCTTCTCTCCACTATACGAAACCAGCAAACTGACCACCCTCTACTGCAAGGGCTATGAATACTGGGGCGGAGCGCACGGTTCATCGCTCTTCTACGGACAAACATTCCGCAATAGCGACGGTCGCCGCATCGGATGGGAAGTATTCCATACAGATATGAATGATTTGATTCGGGCCGGACTGAAACAATACTTCAATGTGAAAACCGACGAGGAACTGAAAGACTGCCTGTTAACTGTGGAATATCTCGAACTGTTACCCATGCCGCAATGTCCACCTCTCTTTACGAAAGAAGGCGTCATGTTTGTTTATCAGCAATATGAAATTGCCGCCTACGCTGCAGGTATGCCCTCATTCACCGTGCACTACGATATCATCAAAAAGCACATGATGCAGACTGCACTCAATTTAATTGAACAGTAAACCTTTTCACCGTTTATAAATTGGCAAATAGAAAATTTTAATTATCTTTGTCAACACGAAACCTCGAACACATTCAAACAAATGAAACCAAGCATACCCAAAGGAACCCGCGACTTCTCTCCACTCGAGATGTCGCGTCGAAACTACATCTTCAACACCATCCGCACCGTATATGAGCGTCATGGATTCCAGCAGATTGAAACACCTGCCATGGAAACACTCCAGACCCTGATGGGCAAATATGGCGAAGAAGGCGACAAACTGCTCTTTAAAATTCTCAACTCAGGTGATTACCTGCAAAAAATCAGCGATGAAGAACTCACCGAGCGTAACACGCTCCGACTGGCAGCACGCCTCTGCGACCGCGGATTGCGCTACGACCTCACGGTTCCTTTTGCCCGTTATGTGGTTATGCACCGCGAGGAACTGCAACTCCCATTCAAACGCTATCAGATTCAACCGGTATGGCGTGCCGACCGTCCACAACGCGGACGCTATCGCGAATTTTACCAATGCGATGCCGATATCGTTGGTTCTGACTCCCTGCTCAATGAGCTTGAACTTGTTCAGATTCTAGACGAAGTGTTCACCGCGCTAAAAATTCGCGTGAACATCATGGTCAACAATCGGAAATTACTGTCGGGCATAGCCGAAGTGATTGGCGAAAGCGACAAGATTGTAGATATCACCGTGGCCATTGACAAACTCGACAAAATTGGGGTCGAGGGCGTGAATGAAGAATTGGCAAAAGCAGGAGTAAGTCCCGCAGCCATCCAGCAGTTGCAGCCCATCATCAATCTGGAAGGTTCAAACGAAGAAAAACTTCAGAAAATAGCTCAACTGCTCAGTTCAAGCGAAGTGGGCATGCAAGGTGTAGAAGAGTTGAAAACACTCTTCAACTGGATTGAGAAAGCACAACCGAAAAACTCCGTGAGCCTCTGCCTCACATTGGCACGCGGCTTGAACTATTATACAGGAGCCATCTTCGAGGTGAAAGCGCTTGATGTGGAGATGGGCAGCATCTCTGGTGGTGGCCGATACGATAATCTGACCGGAATCTTTGGTATGCCAGGACTCTCCGGAGTTGGCATCTCGTTTGGAGCAGACCGAATCTACGATGTGCTCAATACGCTCAATCTCTACCCCAAAGAGGCTAGCAACACCACCGATGTGCTCTTCATCAATTTTGGCGCAGCCGAAACAGCCTTTGCGTTGCCTGCCGCTACCGCCCTCAGAGAGGCTGGACTGGGCGTGGAAATCTACCCCGATGCTACGAAGATGAAGAAGCAAATGGCTTATGCAAATGCCAAAGAGATTCCCTTTGTGGTCATGGCCGGCGAAGAAGAAATGAACGAAGGAGTTTTCACCGTGAAAAATATGCTCTCGGGTGAGCAGCAGAAAGTCAAGGAAACAGAACTTAAAGGTTTTTTATTTACTAACAATTAAATTATTGACATTATGAAGAAAAAATTTATTTGCACCGTTTGTGGCTATATCCACGAAGGTCCGGAACCCCCTGAAAAATGCCCAATCTGTAAAGCACCGGCCAGCAAGTTCAAGGAGGTAAAGGAAGAGGAACTTGAGTACGCCACCGTTCACAAGATTGGCGACGGAAAACCTGAAGGCGTGAGCGAAGAAATGATTGAAGATTTGCGCAACCACTTCAACGGTGAATGTGGTGAGGTTGGTATGTATCTGGCCATGAGCCGTCAGGCCGACCGCGAAGGCTACCCCGAAATTGCTGAAGCATTTAAGCGCTATGCTTTTGAAGAAGCCGAGCATGCCGCTAAATTTGCCGAGCTCCTTGGCGAATGTGTCTGGGATACTAAGACCAATCTGGAGAAGCGTGCTGCTGCCGAGGCTGGTGCTTGCGAAGACAAGTTCCGCATTGCAAAGAACGCAAAGGCCGCAGGATTTGATGCCATTCACGACACCGTCCACGAGATGGCAAAGGATGAAGCCCGCCATGGTGCTGGCTTCGCAGGACTGTTGAAGCGCTATTTTGGCAAATAATACATCCTTTATCTATACAAAAAAGGCATTGAGAATACCACTCAATGCCTTTTTCTTTTATCAATATTACAATTACTTGTTGCCGACAATCTTCACCAAAGCGTGCGATTTAAATCCATCAACACAAATCTGGAGATCTTCCGACAGTCGCACATGACGGAGATATGTGGTTTCCTCCACAGCCGGCAACGCGTTCAGTTGAGCTTCGTCGAACATATCGGCATGACGGGCAAAAGGATCCACGTTGATATATCCCACATTGAACGATGTCAGATTTTGGAAGAAGTGTGACCCTTGGCTGGGTTCAACCCTGAAATCACAGAGATTACATTCCACCAAAGCCTTACATTCGCTGATATCTCCCCAAACAACAGGTACGCCGAGCGATGGAATTTGAGAGCCCCAACGCCCATAACCAATGAGCAGATATCCGCGCCCCTCTTTCTGCAATCGCGCATTCCAAGTGCGCAGAGTCGCAGCCATTTCGCGCGTTTGCATCTTGTCAAACGCATCTTTCTTCAGATAGATAACATCGCTCACTCCCTGTATATGCCCTACACCGAGTGCATTATCGGAAAGAATCAGCGGATTGCTCTCGTCTATCTCATCCCAATCTACTTGCACATTCAGGCTGTCCGTGGAGATAGGACGTATCTGCAACACGTTGAATATGGGTGAATCGCCCATCACGGCTGCAAATTCTATTTCCACCGGACACTTCATTTCACGATTGGCAATGGCAAACAACTCCTTAATGATTTCCACCAGGGGGAACGTGTTGAACTTCAGCACCGGTGCAAAGGTAATCTTGCGCGGACCGTTAGGATAACATGAATCCACTATTCGCTGATTTTCGTAATCGTATGTAGAGGCTATTTCGCGCAACGAGGCGAACTGTTCGCACTCATCTATTGTGAGTCGCTTTAGATTTACGCCCTCATCAATCGAGGTTTTAAAATCCTCAGCCCGCATGGAAAGCGCGAGAATAGATTGCTGAGTTTCGCGAATGGTCTGCTCAGGAGTTGATGTTTGCATCGTATGCTTGGGATATGCGGGCGAGAAGCGCAACACTTGGTCGCCATCGACCACCACTTTTCCCAATCCATAGGCTATTTTCACGATACCTTCGTCAGCCCGTTCGTGACCAACGGGATAGAAATTAATGCTCCGTGCAACACCTGAAATGGTCGGGAAGAAATAGCCATTCTCCTCGGCGCCACATACTTCCTGTATGACGATGGCCATCTTTTCCTCTGCAATCACATTTCCTGTAGAGGTGATATAGCCACGGGCCGATGCAAAATAGACAGCGGCATACACGCTTTTTATGGCTTTCCGCAACAGACGCAACTGCTGATCCTCATTCTCCGTAGAGGGTATCATATAAGTGGAATAAACCCCTGCAAACGGCTGATAATAAGAATCTTCCAGTTTGCTCGACGAGCGCACGGCCAGAGGCTTATCAGTGGTACGGACAAATAGGCGCAAAGCCTCGTTCAGTTCCGACGGCAGTGTGGATGCAATAAACTCTGAGAGTATTTCTTCATCGCTCAAATCTGACTCAATCACATATTGCAGCCCGTTCTCCTTGATGAATTGGTCGAAATACTCCGTGGTAATCACCAACGTACGAGGCACCAGCACACGCACTCCCTCCCACTTGTTGTAAAGATTATACTTATGGAGCACATGATTCAAAAAAGCCAGGCCGCGTGCCTTTCCACCTATACTGGAACTTCCGAGACGTGCAAACCAAATGGTATCGTTGTATGTATCACGATTGAATCGTGCCACAACACCCTGCGACTGGTTGATGCGATAGTCGTGTATCAGACGTATATTCTCTGCTCGCACGCTTTCCGTGTCGGTCTCCAGATTGATTTGCAACTTGCTCACCTTCCTGCCTACATCGAACAAACCGCGCGCAAAGAGCCATTTGCTCAGATAGTTATTGTCCGACAGATGGCGAAATGCATCAGCTGGAATCGTTGCGATTATGTGTTCAAAGCCTTCCAGATTATTGGCACGTGCTATCACCTTCCCCGTTTGTGGGTCAGTTGCCACGAAATCGCCAAATCCAAATTCTCGGCCAATATAGTCGCTCAACTGCTGGGTGAGCATTTTACTGCTCTTCACCACGAAACCTGCGCCCATCTGCTGCGCTATCTGGCGCATTGATTCCTGCGACGATTGCATCAGTACAGGCATCGTGGGATTATCCTTTCGGATATAGCGGCAAAGATCCACACCGGCATCGAGCTTCTCTTCCGACGAGCGATCGCCTTTGTGGAGCACAAAACCAATATCGGAAATCACGCCTATAATGTTGGGACCATACTGCTGGTATATCTCAATGGCTTCGTCGTAACACGTTGCCATCAGCACTTTCGGGCGAGCCCGCTTGCGCAGCAACTGCTGCTTTTCGTTCAGCGCATCCTGAATGGCATTGCTGTTTTGCTGCAGCACAAGTTTATAAAGCAGCGGCAGATAAGTGGAA
>CAJOIX010000029.1 GCA_905234815.1 uncultured Prevotella sp.
GTAACGAATACGAGGTCGTTTACAGAGATTTCCTTAACGGGCTGAGCAACTTCCTTGATCACTTCCTTGGTGATCACCTCAGGCTTGCGGTTGCGCAGAGCGTTGATCTGAGCGTTCAAATCGTCGATTTCGGCCTGGTCGCGCAGCTGGGCGATGGTGAAATTGTGAGTACCGTTAGAGTTCTTGAACTTGTAAACGAGACCGGCGTTAACCTGGAAGAATGCCTTGTGGATGTTGTATTCAACACCGCTGTGGCCAAGATTTGCCACGTGCAGGTCAGTTACTTCATCAACACCTTCTTCCAAATTGTTCACGTTGTAGTTCCAGTCGTTCAGACCCCAAATCACAGCAGGTTCGAGATAGAACTGGAACTGCTTCTTGTTACCGAAATTCAGAGCGAAGTCAACACCTACCTTAGAAGTCAGGTTGTTGCGGTTAATGCTCTGACCGAAAGGAGTTTCATAACCAAGAGCAGTGGTCTCTTCTCCAACTACTCCATTCTCAACATAGTTGACATAAGGTCTGCCGAAAACGTGTCCCCAGCCAAAGCCACCGAGGGCAATCACTTCAAAGCAGCGGGGCTCACCTTTGTAGCCGCAGAACCAGTTAGAGAGATTTACAGTGGCCAGACCCATGGTATTTGCATAGCGAATAGCTGTGGTGCCTGTGCCGTAAGGCTTATTGGCAAAATAAGCGTTGCTTTCAACGGCCAGACCAAATACTGGAGTAATCCAGCGGCCCAGACGGAAACCTGCATTACTATTCAGGCCACCCATCCAACCATTCTGACCAGTCAGTTTGGTAGCAACACCACCATTGATGCCGAAATACCAGTTGTCGCCAATTTTACTTTCTGTTACGGTCTGAGCCGATACAGAGGCTGTCATAGCGATGGCAGCAAAGAAAAGAATAAACTTTTTCATGTGTAAAATAGTTTAAAATTATAGATATGTATAGTTTGCTCCAATTTTAGGATGTTGCAAAATAAGAAATAAATTTTCTAACCTCCAAATAAAAACCAAAAAAAATCCCCGCTGCTCAGTGCAACGGGGATTGTTATTGTTGTCCAATGCCTCAGGGCATCTGGATAATTTTCTGTTTATTTTATTACTTCACGTAAACTACAGCCAGACGGTTAGAGGTTACACCCTGTACGCCCTTACCAGTAGCCTCGTCAACGATTACACCGCGACCCTTCAGGTATTCAGCAGTTACGTTGGCACGAGCCTCAGAGAGCTTCTGGTTCAGAGCAGCAGGACCTTCGGGAGAAGCGGTACCTACAATCTGTACGTGCTTGCCTTCTTTCACTTCGTCGAGAGCAGCCTTAGCTTCCTTGGTCAGAACTGACTTACCCTGAGCGAAGGTAACGAATACGAGGTCGTTTACAGAGATTTCCTTAACGGGCTGAGCAACTTCCTTGATTACTTCCTTGGTGATCACCTCGGGCTTGCGGTTGCGCAGAGCGTTGATCTGAGCGTTCAGATCGTCAATCTCTGCCTGGTCACGAAGCTGGGCGATGGTGAAATTGTGAGTACCGTTAGAGTTCTTGAACTTGTAAACGAGACCAGCATTAACCTGGAAGAATGCTTTGTGAATGTTGTATTCAACACCGCTGTGGCCAAGATCACCACCCCAGATGTCGGTGCGACCTGTTGCTTCAGTTGTTTCAGCATCAGCGTAATTAGCTGTTTCATCGTTAAGACCCCAGATCACAGCAGGTTCGAGATAGAACTGGAACTGCTTCTTACCACCGAAGTTGAAGTTGAAGTCAAGAGCAACCTTTGAAGTCAAGTTGTTCTTGGTAGCGTAGAAGATCTCCTGACCCTGAGCATCTTCTACAGTACTGCCAATGGTAGGAGTTTCAATTACTGCTGTACCAACATTTATATCGGTGTAAGGAGTTCCGAAAGTGTGACCCCAACCGAAACCACCGAGGGCAACTACTTCGAAGAAGCGAGGCTGACCTTTGTAACCATAGAACCAATTGCTCAGGTTAACAGTACCGAGCAGAGAGGTGTTCAGGAAACGAGCAACAGTCTTGCTGGTACCGAAAGGTTTGTTGGCAAAGTAAACATTGCTTTCAACAGCAAGGCCGAATACAGGAGTAAAATAGCGACCGATGCGCAGGCCAGCGTTTGAGTTCAAACCGCCGAGCCAGCCATTCTGACCGGTCATTTTGGTAGCAACACCACCGTTTACGCCTACATAGACGTTGTCGAAGATTTTGCTTTCTGTAACGGTCTGAGCCGATACAGATGCTGCAAAAGTGAAAGCAGCAAAGAGTAAAACTAATTTTTTCATGTTCTCAAGAATTAATTTATTAATTATTGGTTTGAGTTCTTTTTCAAACTGCAAAGTAACAAATTTTCCTTCTATCAAACAAATTTTCACAACTATTTCCGCCAGAATACTGCGGTTTTACGGCTTTTTCTTGACAAAAATCAATCGCGTGGGGTTTTCTTTTCTTTTCTATTGATGACATTGAGCTGCTGGCGGACCGACTCGTCGTGGATGAGCTGAAAGAGTTTTTCAGTGAATTGCGGCTCTATTCCTACTTTCTCAGCGGCATCCATACGCTGTCGGAGCACTTCCTTGTAGCGATTGGTCTGGAACACGGCAAGATTCTTTTTTTCTTTATAGGACGCTATCTCCTGAGCAATGTGCATACGCTGAGCCAGTGCTTCAATCAGTTGCTGGTCGCACTGGTCTATCTCGCGCCGTAATTGTTCGAGTCCGTTCATCGGATCATTCTTTTCCCTGACAGTAAGTGCCTGCAACAACTGTCCGAGTTCCGTGGGTGTGATTTGCTGCTCGGCATCGCTCAATGCTGCGACGGGATTAGGATGACACTCTATCATCAGCCCATCGTAGTCCAGGTCGAGTGCTTGTTGGGCCAGAGACTGGATAAACATAGGCTTACCGCCCATGTGACTGGGATCGCAAATGAGCGGAATATCTGTTTGCAGCCGCCGCAGTTCGATAGGCAGATGCCACAGGGGCTCGTTGCGATAGGGACTGTGCTCACTGACGGAGAAGCCACGGTGGATGGCCATCACCTGTTTGACACCGGCTTTCTGCAACCGCTCCAAGGCGCCCAACCACAGCGCCAGGTCAGGACTGATGGGATTTTTCACCATTACGGGGATGTCCACTCCTTCGAGCGCATCGGCTATTTGCTGCACCGCAAAGGGATTAGCTGTAGTGCGGGCACCTATCCACAACACATCAATGCCATAGCGAAGCGCTTGCTCCACGTGTTGCGGCAGCGCCACTTCGGTGGCCACTTTCATGTTGGTTTCTTGTTTTGCAAGGCGCAACCATGCAAGGGCCTGCTCACCGAAGCCTTCAAAATGACCAGGCTGGGTGCGGGGTTTCCACACACCAGCACGAAAAATGGAACAGCCTAAGTTCTTCAGAGCTTGGGCTGTTTGTACCACTTGCTGTTCCGACTCGGCACTGCAAGGGCCTGCAATGAGCGTAAGATGATTCACCTTAGAGTTTTACCAGTTTGTTGTAAATCCGCACTGGAATCACATCCGTACGCTCCCACTTGGGCCAGATTGTTTCGATGGGTTCAAAATCACCACCCACCTCCTTATATTTACGGAAAGCGAAGCGCGCGTTGACATAGCCATCCTGTCCGTCGCGGGCAAGGATGAAGCACAAAAGATATTGACCATAGCCAATCACGCGACCGTTTTGCGTCACGTCTTCCTGCACCCAGCCGGTTTGAGGAATCACACAAGAAAGGATTTCCAGTGTAGGATATTTCTCGCGGAACTGCTGCAGACAGGGTTCAGTAAACTCTTTCTGGTCGGTGCCATGGTAGAGATTCACATCGTAGATAGGCATATAATAATAGCCTTTCAGCTTCACATCGTCGGGTTCGGGATCAGTGGTTTTTGGTTCCAGTCCGAGTGCTTCGCCCATCATGTGTGTAGCGCGGTTCATCTGCTTGCGGGCCGACTTGTAACTTTTCTTTACGGCTTTGCCAATCTTCTCTTGCGGAGTTTGCGTGGCAGTCTGTGCGATGGCTCCGAAATGGAAGCCGAAGACCATGATTAAAAGGATTGTGAATTTGTGCATAGCAACGATGTTTGTATTTGATGATGTAAAGGTACGCTTTTCTTTACAACCGCGAAATTATTTCACTTTTTTTAATATGTGTGGTCGCTCTCACGCAGTTCGTCGAGCGTGATTTTCTTTTTGTCGAGCGAATACCAGGCATAGGCAATGTAGGCCAGCACGAAGGGGATGAGCAGGGAGACGTAAGCCATGGTTCGCAGCGTGAACTCGCTCGACGAAGAATTCTCTATGGTGAGCGATGCCTGCAGGTCGATGTTGGAAGGATAGTAGGCCGTATTGTTCCATCCTGCCGTGAGCAGCAGAACCAGCACCACGAGCACCACTCCGATGCCTGCGGGCCAAATGCCTTTAATGTAGGACTTGCTCCATGCCGTGCGCACAATAGCATACAACAAGCATCCCACACCGACGAGCAGTACAATAGCAAGATACCACATATCTACCAGGTTGTGCAGATATTTCTGCGACTCCATGAATATCATTCCTGTGGCCGGATCGTAGGCATAGCCCGCTTTCATCAACGTACGGACGAGGAACGGCACAAACAGCAGCAGGAAAGGAATGGTGCTGCCAACCAGCCGTTGTCTGCCACGATTGCGAATGGCCTCGTTGTCCACATTGTTAATCACATAGAGCGTTCCCAGCACGCGGGCCAGGAAGAACACAGCCAACGCGAACACCAGGTTCCATGGATCGAGCAGTGCGTCGAGCCCACAGGAAGCATTCGCCCAATGGGAAATGACAGGTTGGAAACCTTCCACCAGATTTTGTTTTTCAATCACGAAGTTCGACCCATTGAAAAACGTGGCCACAGCGCCACCGAGCAGGAGCGGGCCGACTATTCCGTTGAGCACCAGAAACGATTGGAAGGTGCGTGTGCCGAGCAGGTTGCCCAGTTTGTTTTGAAACTCGTAGCTCACGGCTTGCAGCACGAACGAGAACAAGATAATCATCCAGAGCCAGTAGGCCCCGCCAAACGAAGTGCTATAGAACAATGGGAACGAAGCGAAGAACGCTCCGCCAAAGGTAACTAACGTGGTGAAGGTCAGTTCCCACTTGCGGCCTGTGGAGTTCATCACCAGCCGACGCTCTTCGGCTGTATGACCGAGTGAGAACACAAGCGAATTGGCGCCTTGCACGAACATCAGAAACACCAACAGGGCTCCCAGCAGCGACACCAGAAACCACCAGTATTGTTGAAGGAATAAGTATGTCATTTTCTTTCTTTTTTAACGATTGACGATTCTCATGAACAAGTCCCTATATCTATTCACCGTGCTCGCCTGGACCTTTTTTTATTTGTTTGAGCATGATGCTGATTTCTACGGCGAGCATCGTGGTGAAGAGTGTCAGGAATATGAAGAATGTTGTGGATACACTGGTGGCGGGCACATCGCTTACGGCAGCTCCCACGGGCAGCATATCCTGAATGGTCCAGGGCTGACGGCCCATCTCGGCCACAATCCATCCCGATTCGCTGGCGATATAGGCCAGCGGAACGAGTGCAATGGCGGACATGAGCAGCCAACGCATCTTGGCTATATCTTTCTTATATAAGAGGTAAAGCACCACGGCAAAGAACACGATGAACAGACAGCCCAGTCCCACCATCACGCGGAAAGCGTAGAAGCACAGCGGAATGCTCGGCACGAGGTCGTCCACGTTCTTGATATATCCATAACCGAAATATGGCATATGGCGCATCAGCGCTGTTTTCAGCGCGGCACGCTCATCAGTGTCGGCCGATTTGCGATAAGCATTGAGCAGCGCGATGGCTTTCTTTCCACGCTCAATTTTCTCTGCTGTCGAAAGCTCGCGCGAGCCGTCTGGCCGCGTGTAGCCGTTCTGTATATCGTTCACGCCAGGCACGTAACCGTGTATATCGTGCGTGGCCAGAAACGACAGGGCGTAAGGCACAGCAACGCGCAGCGGCGGTTCCTGCTCGGATTTATAATCGGGCTGGGCAAATGGGTTCACCAGCGCAATGCCCGTGAGCGATTGGTCGGTGCCGCCATTGTAGAGTGCTTCCATGGCTGCCAATTTCATGGGCTGCACCTGCGCCACTTGGTAGGCCGAGTTGTCGCCTGTAAGTCCTGCAAGCAGCGATGCCACAAGTCCTACTGCTGCTCCAATCTTCATGCTCTCCTTGGCCAGCCGCTCTTCCCTACCCTTGAGCAGATACCAAGCGCTGACAGCCACCACAAACACGGCACCAATAATCCAGGAGGAGGTTACCGTGTGGCAAAACTTGTCAATGGCAAAGGGCGACAGTGCTACGTCGAAAAACGAGGTCATCTCATTGCGCATCGTGTCAGGGTTGAACTCGCACCCCACGGGGTACTGCATCCACGAGTTGGCCACAAGAATCCACCAGGCCGAAATCGTGGCACCCAATCCTGTGAGCCACGTGCTAGCCAAGTGAAAACCAGGACTCACTTTCTTCCAGCCAAAATACATCACGGCCACGAATGTGGACTCCATAAAGAAGGCCACAATGCCCTCAATGGCCAACGGAGCGCCAAAAATGTCGCCCACCAACCACGAATAGTTCGACCAGTTGGTGCCAAATTCAAACTCGAGAATGATGCCTGTGGCCACGCCCATGGCAAAATTGATGCCAAAGAGTCGCTGCCAGAACTGGGCAGTGGTGCGCCAGAAAGCATCGCCCGAGCGGTAATAGCGCGTCTCGGCAATGGCCATGATCAAGGCCAGACCCAGCGTCAGAGGTACAAACAGCCAGTGGTAGATGGCCGTCAGGGCAAACTGCGCGCGCGACCAGTCAACGGTCGCTGCGGTAATGTCTAAAAGGAGATTCATCATGGGGTATAGAACGTAAATAAGTGAATAGTAATAGACAACCACAAAGGTAAGCGTTTTTCTTCAACGGCAAAACTTTCAACGGCCAATTTTTCGCCCTTGCGCCATACCTACCTAACAATACATTTTCAAAAGCTATCCTTTTACCTTCCGAAAGCTATCCTTTTGCACGCTAAAAGCTATGCTTTTGGAGGGCAAAAGCATAGCTTTTGAAACGCAGTTCTTATCCTTCTGATTTTCTGTGATTTACAAAAGTGTATTTCCCGACACAGAAATGTACCGCCGAAGCAAGCATGAGATGCGGATACAATCCGCACTAAAAGTAAAGGCTTGGTCACTCTTCAGTCAATCACTATGAGCCTGACATTTTACTTGGCGCGGTGGAGGAGTTCGTTGGTAACGAAATCGGATTCGGTGCCGTGGTCAGTGTGGGTTTTCAAGAAGTCGGGAAAGAAGAAAATCTTCAAAACGGCGAAGATGATGAAGAGTTTTATCAAAATAATAGCCCACAAAGTTTTGCCCAGTTTCATCTGGCGGAAACCGTCGGCATACAAATGGTACGCCTCTTTGCAAAACTTTGTGAGCCTCATAAGTGTTGATTACTATACGCGCTTGAGGATTTCCAGCAGGTGGCGCCATACCATCTCTACGGTAGGAATGTACAGGCGCTCGTCGGGCGAGTGCACACCGCGCAGTGTCGGGCCGAAGGAAACCATGTCGAGGTTGGGATATTTCTCGGAGAAGAGTCCGCACTCAAGTCCCGCGTGAATACCGAGCACTTGCGGATTCTTGCCAAAGAGTTCTTTGTAGGTCTCCACTGCGAGCGCTGTCAGCTTACTGTCGGCGCGCATCTTCCATGCCGGATAGCCGTCGCCCTGCACCACTTCGGCACCTGCCAGTTGGAAGGCGGCCTTGACGGTGGCGGCTTGGTTGTCGAGCGCACTCATCACATTGGAACGCTCAGAACAGAGCACCACGGCCTCTGTCGGACCAGTGACTATGCTGGCCACATTGTTGGATGTCTCCACCAGCCATGCTATTTCCTCGTCCTGACACATAGCGAAGACGCCATTGTCAACAGCCTGCATGGCCTGAATGAGTTTCACTGAAACGCTCTGGGGCAGCACCGGCTCGGCCGAAGTGCTCTCCATGGAGAACTGGAGGTTTTTCTCCGTTACGTGATACTCCTCTTCGATATTGGAAACAAAGATGTTCCACATGGCTTTCACCTGTTCTTTCTCAGCAGCAGGCACGGCAAATACGGCCACACCATCACGCGGAATGGCATTGTGGAGCTTACCGGCGTTGAACTGAGCGAGCTGCAGTCCGCAGCGTTCCTGCACCATATAGAGAAAACGCGAAAGGGTTTTCACTGCGTTCAGGCGCTTTTTGTTGATGTCGTCGCCAGAGTGTCCGCCTACGGCACCTTGCAGACTGATTTTCAGGAAGAAGCTGGCGGCTTTAGCCTCTTCACGCTGATAGCGGAAAGTGGCTGTGGTGTTGCGGCCACCGGCACAAGAAACAAAAATCTGTCCCTCGTCCTCAGAGTCGAGGTTGATCAGCATATCGCCCGTCATGAAACCGGCCTTCATGCCCTCGGCACCAGTCAAACCGGTTTCCTCGTCGCGTGTAAAGACACATTCCAGCGGACCATGCTCAATGTCGGTGCTGGCCAAAATGGCCATCTCAATAGCACAACCGATACCGTCGTCGGCACCAAGAGTAGTGCCTTTAGCCTTCAGCCATTCGCCATCAACATAGGTTTGAATGGCATCGGTTTGGAAGTTGAAATCAAGATCGGGCAGTTTTTCGCATACCATATCCATGTGACTCTGCAGAATGAGCGTAGGCTTCTGCTCGTATCCAGGCGTGGCCGGCTTGCGAATCAGCACATTGCCTGTTTCATCTACTTTTGTTTCCATTCCCAACTCTTCGCCAAAGGATTTCAAGAATGAAATCATCTGCTCTTCGTGCTTCGAGGGACGGGGAACTTGGTTGATGCGTGCAAACATATCGAACACGCAAGCGGGGCGCAATTCAGGTGTATTCATATCTTTTAAGTTTTTTTATTTTGATGGTTATTCTTTTTTCTTTATTTTTGCAGCCTGTACGAAGCCACGCTGCGAAGATACGAAGAAAAATTTAAAAAATTATTATTTAAGAATCTAAAAAATGCTCACTGTATTTTTGCTCTCGCTCGGTTTTGTGGCCGCAGCCCTGCTTTTACTCTCGGTGAGAGTGTTGCTGGTAAAGGGAGGAACATTTAAATCACAGCATATTCACGACAATGAATACCTGCGCCAGCGCGGCATCGACTGCGTATTGGAACAAGACCGACAGGCGCAGCGCAAAATTTAAGCTTTCGGAATTTAAAAATTAATGATACAACAATGAAAAAGACTTTGATTATTCTCGCTGTTGCACTGATGGCTCTCACCTCTTGCAACAAGCAGCAACAGCAGGGCGCAGACGCTCCTGCTCAACCCACGGAACTGAAAATCGCTTACGTAGAAGTGGACTCTATCATGACACAATACAACTTCTGCAAAGACTTCTCGCTCATTCTGCAGAAAAAAGGTCAGAACATCCAGAACACCCTTCAGCAGAAGCAGCAAGCCTTCCAACAGGCTGTAAACAACTATCAGCAGAAGCTCCAACAGAACGCTTACACCCGCGAGCAAGCACAAGCCATCGAGGCTTCGCTTCAGAAACAGAGCAACGACCTGCAGGCCCTCGATCAGCGCCTTTCGGCCGAGTTTCAAAAGGAAAACGAGAACTACAGCGTAGCACTGCGCGATTCAATCCAGCACTTCCTGGCTAAATATAATAAGGATAAGAAATACTCACTCATTCTGAGCAAGTCGGGCGACAACCTGCTCTACGCTGCTGAGGCTCTTGACATCACAAACGAAGTGATTACCGGTCTGAACAAAGCCTACAAGAAAGCGCCCACAGACTCAACCAAAGTGAAGAAATAATTCATGACGCGCCAAGAGCGTTATCACACACTGCTCGAATACTTTCGCGAGCAACAACCGAATGTCACTACCGAACTTCTGTTTGGTAGTGCATTTCAGTTATTATGCGCCACACTGTTGAGTGCCCAATGCACCGATAAACGCATCAATCAAGTGACCCCTGCCCTGTTTGAGCGCTATCCCACGGCACAAGCCATGGCCCAAGCCGAGCCCGAAGATGTGCTGGAATATATTCGTTCCGTATCGTATCCCAACAGCAAGGCGCTCCACCTCGTTGAAATGGCGCGGATGATTGTAAACGAATATGGCGGCGAGGTGCCCGACACAGTGGAACAACTTGTCCGACTGCCCGGCGTGGGGCGCAAGACGGCCAACGTGATGCAGGCCGTCTGGTTCGGACGCGCTGCCATGGCAGTTGACACACACGTCTATCGCGTGAGTCACCGACTGGGACTCGTATCGCCGCGAGCCAACACACCCGCAAAGGTGGAACGGGAATTGTTGCGCCATATACCCGAAGCCGATGTGCCCAATGCGCACCACTGGCTCTTGCTCCACGGACGATACATCTGCCAAAGTCAACGGCCCAAATGCGAAGTCTGCCCTTTCACCTCCTTCTGTCCAAAGAAATTAGAACACTCGAAACTTGCATAAGAAAGAGGATTTCAACGCGGAACTGGGGCGACATTGATATTCCAAGAAACTAATCATCCCTATGAATACACAGAGAATCTTAACTTATCTGCGCGATATTCGCCAGCACAACAACCGCGAATGGTTCCATGCCCACAAGGATGAATACGACGAGGTGAGACGGGATTTCAACCAATTCGTGGCCGACGCTATTGTCGCCTTGAGCACCATCGACCCCGAAGTGGCACACCTGGAAGTGAAAGACTGTGTGTATCGCTTCAACCGCGACACCCGTTTCTCGCCCGACAAATCGCCCTATAAGACGCATCTGGGAGCATATATTTGTGCAAAGGGAAAGAAAGCGCTGCGCGGCGGATATTATCTTCATGTAGAACCCGACAACTGTCTCATTGCCGTGGGCTCCTACTGGCTGCCCACAAACATTCTCACCGCCTGTCGAAACGAAATCATGGGCAACATCGACGAATGGCTTGCAGCAGTGGAAAACAAGCAATTTACGAAACTTTTCGGCCGTGCCGGCAGCGGCGAATGGGAGAAAAGCGACAAGGGATTCGGACTGGAGAATCTCAAAACCTGCCCCGCTGGCTTTCCACGCGACTACGAACATCTGCAATACTTGCGCATGAAGGACTATTGTTGCTGGCATCGCGTTGACGAAGACTTCTTCGCAAAGCCCAACGCAATGAAGCAGATTCTTTCCATCTGCCAGACAGCAAAACCCATGATGGATTTCATCAACAATGTGATTGACGACTACGAATAAACCAAACACTGCAGATTCGTGAAGCATCAATCGTTCTTCCTGAAAATTCTCCTTGTGGCTGTCGGCACCTGCGTGTGCCTGTCAGGATGGTCGCAGCCGCCTTTGCGCAGCACAACTCAGTTGCACGAGGGCGATTTGATTTTCCATGTGGCACCGCAAGAGAACGCTATCACCCAATCGACCGGGCACATGGGCGACTACCGTTTGGATCATGTGGCCATTTTCTTCCGCCACAACGGACAGCCGGCCGTGGTTGAGGCCATTGAGAAAGGGGTGGTCGTAACCCCCATCGACTCTTTCGTCAAGTCGGGAGAGCAATATCTGATAGGCCGTTTGACACAAAAATTCAAACGCCGCAAAACCATCAGCAATGCCCTGCAGTATCTTGGACGTGCTTACGACTTTTATTTTCTGCCTGACAATGAAGCGATATACTGCTCCGAGTTGGTACTCCTGTCGTTTGTAGATAAGCACGGACAATTCATTTTTCAGCCCATCCCCATGTCGTTTCACGACGCATCGGGACAGATTCTCCCCTATTGGCTTGACCATTATGCCCAAGCCGGACTCAAAGTACCCGAGGGAGCTCCTGGTTCCAATCCCACGGAACTGGCGAAAAGGAAAAATATCAGATTGTTTAAGTTGAACATTGAGAGATAAGCATTGCGCTTGATGATTACCGCTATTCCATCAGCCGTTAGCGACAAATATCATCAAGCGCAATGTTTATCTCTCGATTCGTTTACAAAGGTGGGCCATGGCTATACCCATGAGACCTGCAGTTTCGGTGCGTAACCGACTGTTTCCGAGCGAAACACTCTGACACCCCCGACTGAGCGCATAGCGCACTTCGTTGATGGAAAAATCGCCTTCGGGACCAATCAATATACACACATTGGCCGAGGGCGACAAATCTTCCATACAACTGAAGAAATCCCTTCGCTCAATCTCATTGTAGCAATGGGCAATGAAGCAGTGCGTATCAGCGGGCAGGGCGTCGATGAAAGTCTTGAAAGCCGTGAGTTCATCCACTTGAGGTTTCCATGCCTTGCGGCTTTGCTTCACAGCCGAGACCACGATTTTGTCTATACGCGATGCCTTCACGTCTTTGCGTTCAGAGAACTGGCACTGCAGGAACGTCAAATGGTCGAAGCCCACTTCCGTGGCTTTCTCTGCGAGCCACTCCATGCGCTCCATCATCTTGGTGGGAGCAATGGCCAGCCATACTTTACCATGCCACGCAGGCTGCTGCGGCAGCGTTTCTAAAATCTCGTAGCAGAGTTTTTTCTGAGTAACGAGCGTGGCACGGGCATGATAAAACGCACCACATCCGTCCATCAGAAAGAGTTCATCGCCAGGTTGAAGGCGCAGCACACGAGCAGCATGAATAGCCTCGTCGGCAGGCAGTTCACCTACCGACGAGGCATCAGGTACGAAGAAGTAGCGTACTTCCTTCACTTAGTTTGTTTTTCAGGATTGAATGAGAAATAGAATGAGACGGCTACAACCAATGCGAAACCGGAAAATACGAGCCAGCAGGTGCGCCAGTCGCCCAGAAGGAATCCGTCCTGCCACTGACAGAAGAGGTTTACCACCTTTCCGGCAGCCAGTGTACCGATAGTTGCACCCAGTCCGTTGGTCATAAGCATGAACAGACCTTGCGCGGATGCCTTGATATTGGGTTCGCACACTTGGTCCACAAACATGGCGCCAGACACGTTGAAGAAATCGAATGCCACACCATATACAATACACGAGAGCACAAACAGCATTACGCCAGGCATCACTGGTGTGCCCAAACCGAAGAATCCGAAGCGGAACACCCATGCGAACATCGACATCATCATTACGCCCTTAATGCCGAAACGCTTAAGGAAGAATGGAATCATCAGGATGCAGAGGGCTTCAGAAATCTGCGAAATGGAGGTGAGCATGGTGGCATTGTTGGCTGCAAACGACGATGCAATGGCTGGATCGGCTGAGCCTTTGAACGAGGTCAGGAATGGTCCGGCAAATCCGTTGGTCACCTGAAGCGACATACCGAGCATGGCAGAAAAAATGAAGAACAGGGCCATTTGCTTGGACTTAAACAACTTGAAGGCGTCCAACCCCAAGGTCTCCACCCACGATTTCTTTTCTTCACCGCTCACGGCAGGTTTCAGCGGGCAACGCGGCAGCGTAAAGGTGTAGAGGAAAAGAATGATGCTCAGCAATCCGGACACGAAGAACTGCATGTAGGTGTACTGGAATTTGTAATCGTTCTCGCCCAGTGTGAACTCCAGCGTGCCGTTATGGAAGGCAGCGCAGTTCACAAACCACATGGTAGCAATAAATCCGACGGTGCCCAATACGCGAATCGGCGGAAAATCGGTCACGGTGGACATTCCGTTCTTCTGCAAGATATCGAAGGCCACTGTGTTGGCCAGTGCAATGGTGGGCATATAGAAGGCCACGCTCAGGGTGTACATCGCGATGAACGCCGACTTGTTAGGCAGCTCATTACCATAACCTGCCTGATAGCCCATATAACAGCAAGTGAGCATGGCGGCGCCTGCCACAAGATGACAGAGACCGAACAACCGCTGCGGCTCGATAAACTTATCGGCCACAACGCCCATCAGTGCTGGCATGAAGATTGACACGATACCTTGGATGGCATAAAACCATGAGATTTCTTCTCCCAGGCCTGCCACGCCAAGATAGTTGCCCATACACGTAAGATACGCTCCCCAGACGGCAAATTCCAGGAAGTTCATCAAAGCTAAGCGAAATTTAAGATTCATAGTAGTTTGGTTTTAGTTGAGCCAAAATTACATATTTTTTTCTTTTCAAGGCATCACTATACCTTTTTTTTGTAGCTTTTTTTTCCTGTTCGTAACGATTAAAGGGTTAGCATCCTATGATTTACTCGGGGAATTTTTCTGGTACATGTCCTTTTGCCAACGGGATTGTTACTTCAATGCCTTTCTCCGTGCTGTCCCAATACCAGATTACTATATAGCATGAGGGGTTCAACGACTTTCGGGCTGCTTTTTGTTAATTCCCGCCTCCCAAGAAAGATTTCTTCAAATATATTTGGTAGTATAAAGAAAATACCGAACCTTTGCACCAGAAAACATAATTATAAGCTACAACGACATGAAAATTCAAGTATCACAAGACACCCTACGCGACTTTATTCGCGACCACGACCTGAAACTCGTGCGACTGGCAGAACTCACGGGTCTGT
>CAJOIX010000030.1 GCA_905234815.1 uncultured Prevotella sp.
ATTCCTCGCCATGGTTATGCCGTCTTGAAGGACGGAAAACAGATTGGCGAAGTGACCACCGGCTACCACTGCCTGTCGGTGGATAAGAGTGTTTGCATGGCGCTGATTGATGCGTCCTGTGCCAAACTGGGCACAGAGGTGGAAGTCCAAATTCGCAAGAAAACCTTCGCAGGTGTTGTGGTGAAGAAGCGTTTCTACGAGAAACACTATAAAAAAGATTAAATCCACCAATCGTCGAAGACGCTATTCTTCGCGTCTATGTCTTGAAGGTGCTTTTGAATACTCCTACAAGCGAACTCCCGAGTGGAATCTCTGCCGCCGATGTGTACCATCCTACATCCACACCAGAGCGCTGTAATTAAAAAATATAATAACGAAAACAATCTCCTGCCTCGAATTTAGTGAGGGGCAGGAGATTGTTTATGATAGTATCGTTATCGACTGAATGTAGAGAGGGAGAGGATATTATTGCAATCCGAGGGCTTGGGCTTTTTGTTTTAGGAGCTGAAGCAGGGGTTCGCGTTCGTTGGGCACACGGTTGTCCAGCACGGCATCTTTCAGACAGGCTTTCAGTTGTCCCACCATGGGGCCTTGGCTCAGGTGGAACATCTCCATGATTTCGTTTCCGTCGATGACGGGCTGCAACTCTCTGCGCCAGTCTTTCTCGCGGATGAGTGCAAGTTTTTCGCGCACCAGTCGGAAGTTGTCGAGGAATTGCTGCTTGCGCTGTTGATTCTTGCTGGTGATGTCGGCTTCGCAGAGTCGCATCAGATCTTCAATATCGTCGCCGGCATCGTTCATCAGTCGTCGCACGGCGCTATCGGTCACCTCTTCGTCGGCAATTACAATGGGGCGCATGTGCAGATCCACGAGTTTCTGCACATATTTCATTTTCTGGTCCATGGGCAGTTTCAGCCGGCGAAAAATCTCCGGAACCATCTTGGCTCCGATGAAGTTGTGATTGTGGAAAGTCCAACCCTGTGCAGGGTCCCAGCGTTTCGAGCGCGGTTTACCTATGTCGTGGAGCAGTGCCGCCCAGCGCAGCCATAGACCGGCAACCTTTTTTTCGTCTGCATCGGAACTGTCTGGCGCTGTAGCCTGGTGGTGGAGGTTGGAGTGGGCTCCTTTTGCTATTACGTTTTCCAACACCTCGAGCGTGTGGTAATAATTGTTTTTGTGTGCGCGGCCGTTGCGTGTCTCCACAATATCGAGTGCACAAAGCTCAGGCAGAATCAGTTGAAGCAGGCCGGCGCGGTGCAGATAGTCGAAGCCGGTGCTGGGGTGGGGTGCCATGATGATTTTGTTCAGTTCGTCGCTGATGCGTTCGCCGGAGATAATCTTCAGCCGTTCGGCGTTGCGCTTCAGCGCCTCGAAGGTCTCGTCCTCAATGTAGAAACAGAGTTGTGTGGCAAAGCGCACGCAGCGCAGCATGCGCAGTGGGTCGTCGGAGAAAGTGATATCGGGGTCGAGTGGTGTTCGGATGATGCCGTCCTCCAAGTCGTAGATGCCGTCGAAGGGGTCAACCAGCTGTCCAAAGCGGTTGCTGTTCAGGCAGATGGCCATCGCGTTGATGGTGAAGTCGCGGCGGTTCTGGTCGTCTTCCAGCGTGCCGTCTTCCACGATAGGCTTTCGCGAATCGCGCTGATAACTTTCGCGGCGCGCTCCGACAAATTCCAGTTCAAACCTCCCGTCAGCCCCTCCCGAGGGAATCTGGGCATGAGTGGTGTTGCGGGTGTTGTGGCTGTCGTCAGTTTTTTCGTCCTTCAGCGCGTGACAGTGTGCAGGCACAGTGATTTGTGCGGTGCCAAAATTGCGATAGACAGCCAGGTGAGCTTTCCGCCCAAGACGCTTTTTCACGGCCTCGGCCATGCGGATGCCGCTTCCCACTACAACCACGTCAATGTCCTTCGATGGGCGTTGCAAGAAGATATCGCGTACATAGCCGCCCACCACATAGCACTCCAGTCCCTCTTCATCGGCCACAGAGCCAATCAAGTGGAACAGGTCAGTGTTGAGCAGTTCGCGCAGTTCGTCGTCGGTATAAATCTTCATGGCTGTGGCCAGTCTGCAGTTCGGCAGCTGAAAGGTTCTATTTTCTTGGTGGAGAAATCAGACCGCGTGGATTAGGAGATTACTCTTTGTTGGCACGCTTACGCTCGGTGTGGTCGAGAATGGTTTTGCGCATACGCATCGACTTGGGTGTCACCTCCACGAGTTCGTCGCCCTTGATGTATTCCAGACACTCCTCAAGGCTCATGATGACTTTCGGAATGATGCGTGCTTTATCGTCGGAGCCGCTGGCGCGAACATTGGTCAACTGCTTGGCTTTGGTCACATTGACCACCAGGTCGTTGTCGTGAACGTGTTCGCCCACCACCTGTCCAGCGTAAACTTCTTCGCCCGGATCGATAAAGAACTTACCGCGGTCTTGCAGTTTGTCGATACTGTAGGCATAGGCGGTGCCAGTTTCGAGGGCCACCATCGAACCGTTCACGCGGCGTTGTATATCGCCCTTGTATGGCTGGTATTCTTTGAAGCGGTGAGCCATGATGGCTTCGCCCTGCGAGGCAGTGAGTACATTGGTGCGCAGACCGATGATGCCGCGCGAGGGAATTTCAAATTCAATGTTGACGCGGTCGGCTTGGGTTTCCATAGAGGTGAGTTCGCCCTTGCGCCGAGTGACGAGGTCAATCATTTTCGACGAGAATTCTTCGGGCACATTGATGGTCAACTGTTCAACAGGTTCGCAGCGCTGGCCGTCGATTTCTTTGTAAATCACCTGTGGCTGACCTACTTGCAGTTCATATCCTTCGCGGCGCATGGTTTCAATCAGCACGGAGAGGTGCAGCACACCGCGTCCGCTGACAATCCATTTATCAGTGGAGTCGCCAAATTCTTCCACTTTGAGCGCGAGGTTTTTCTCCAGTTCGCGCTGCAACCGCTCGTAGATGTGGCGCGAGGTAACGTATTTTCCTTCTTTTCCGAAGAAGGGTGAGTCGTTGATGGTGAAGAGCATCGACATGGTAGGCTCGTCGATGGCGATGGTGGGCAGGGCTTCGGGCTGTTCAAAATCGGCAATGGTGTCGCCAATTTCGAAATGCTCCAGTCCAATCACTGCGCAGATATCGCCCGAGGATACGGCATCGGTCTTCACGTGTCCCATACCTTCAAAGGTGTGCAGTTCTTTAATCTTGGTGCGCTCCTGAGTGCCGTCGCGATGACAGATGGTTACATTTTGTCCGTCCATCAGTGTGCCGCGATGCACGCGTCCCACGGCTATGCGACCTGTGTAGTTAGAGAAGTCGAGCGAGGTGATGAGCATTTGCGGAGTGCCCTCAAGCTTTTCCGGAGCGGGAATGACTTCCACAATCTTGTCGAGCAGATAGTCGATATTGTCGGTAGGCTGCGAGTAGTCTTCGCCCATCCAGCCGTTTTTGGCCGAGCCATATACCACGGGGAAGTCCAGTTGGTCTTCCGTGGCATTGAGCGAGAACATCAGGTCGAACACCATCTCATACACCTCTTCTGGGCGACAGTTGGGTTTGTCCACTTTGTTCACCACCACGATGGGTTTCAATCCAATCTGCAGGGCCTTTTGCAGCACGAATCGCGTTTGCGGCATAGGACCTTCAAAGGCATCGACCAGCAGCAGACAGCCGTCGGCCATGTTGAGCACGCGCTCCACTTCACCACCAAAATCGGCGTGTCCTGGAGTGTCAATGATGTTTATCTTGGTGCCTTTCCAGTTGATTGACACGTTTTTAGACAGGATGGTAATGCCGCGCTCACGTTCCAAATCATTGTTGTCGAGCATGAGATCACCACCGGCTTGTCCTTCACGAAAGAGTTTTCCGGCCATCATCATCTTGTCCACGAGGGTAGTTTTTCCGTGGTCAACGTGGGCAATGATGGCTATATTACGAATATCCTGCATACCTTTTTTAATTTTTTTCGACTGCAAAGGTACACAAAAATGTGCGGGAAATAACATAAATCCGCCATTGTTTGTGTGTTCTATATTTCTTTTTTCTTATTTTCGCATATATTTTGATTGATTATTCTTTATTTACGCTGCTCTGATGAACGTGTTAGTGTTGCTGTTGAGCCTGTTTACCGTGGTGGAATGGAACGTAGAGAATCTGTTCGACTGCGTGCGAGATTCCGTTCACGATGATACGGAATGGCAATCGACCAGCTTTCGTCACTGGACGCACTACCGCTATTGGCAGAAACTCACTCATGTGAGCCAAGCGTTGTTGGCCTGTGGTGAGCATGCCGACGGCTGGATGCTGCCCGATGTGGTGATTCTGACCGAGGTGGAGAGCGATACAACGATGATTGACTTGACTCGGCGTTCGGAGTTGCACTCAGCCCGCTACGAATACCTGATGACCGACAGCCGTGACCGGCGGGGTATTGATGTGGCCATTCTCTATTCGCCGGCCACGTTCCGCCCCATCTGCTACGACACGCTCTGTGTGGCTCCCGTGCAGGGGATGCGCCCCACTCGCGATGTGCTCTACCTGAGTGGCGAAACCATCAGTGGCGACACGCTGCATCTCTTTGGCATTCATGCGCCCAGCCGCTATGGCGGCGAACGGCAAACGCGGGCCCATCGCTTAGCCGTGATAGACCGCCTGCTTACGGCCGTTGACTCGATTCGGCGCGAGAACGCTGCAGCGAAAATACTCATCACGGGCGATTTCAACGACTACGACTCCTCGCCCTCGCTCCAGCGGCTGGCAGCCTGCGGCTTGGTCAATGTGTCGGCCGCGGCCCAGGGTCGGCACGGAGCACGCGGCTCGTATAAATACCGCGGAGAGTGGAACAGCCTCGACCATATGGTTTGTTCGCCGCCGCTCGCAGCACTCTTGTCCGACTGCACAATAGCCGACTTCCCCTTCCTGCTCACCGACGATGAACGCTACGGCGGACAGCAGCCGCGCCGCAACTTTATTGGTGGCCGCTGGCAAAATGGATATAGCGATCATCTGCCGCTCGTGGCCCGCTTCAATTTCTGACGGCGAGAGGGCCGAGACCAAAACTTTTGCCTGCCATGTATAGTTTTATTCAGAAGAAATGACTATCTTTGCTCATTGCTATTCCCTCCCTTGAATCCTTGAATTTTACTTTAAATCAAGATACCATAAGTATTTTAACAACCTCAGAACTATGCTGAAGATTAAGGAAGAAGCAGCGCGCTGTCTGTATTGCGAACACGCGCCCTGCACCAAGGCTTGCAGCGCTGGCGATCCTGCCCGCGCCATTCGTGCCATTCGTTTTGAAAATGAGCGCCTTGCCGCACAGTGGTTTGCCCCATGCACCAGGGCCGACCTTGAAGCTGCCGAGCAGGCTTGTATCCACTACGACCAGCCGCTGCGCATCCGCGAACTGGCCGACGCCGTGGCAACGCTCCCGCAATCGGAGATGAAGGCCGGCGATGTACCCTCGTTGGCCATAGACTTCTGCGGCATCCGCTGCGAGAATCCATTCTTCCTTGCGTCGTCCTCCATCTGTACGAACTACGAGATGGTGGCGCGGGCTTTCGATGCAGGCTGGGCAGGCGTATTTTACAAGACCATCTGTATGCAGGAGATACGCGAGGTGTCGCCCCGTTTCGATGTTGTGGACAAACCGTTCATCGGTTTGCGCAATATGGAGCAGTTGAGCGAAAACCCCTACGAGGTGGATTTCGACATTCTGCGCCGACTGAAGAAAAATTATCCGTCGAAGGTGGTTGTGGCCAGCATCATGGGTCAGACCGAAGAGCAGTGGATAGAACTTGCCCACATGGCCGAGGATGCCGGTGTAGATGCCATCGAACTGAATTTTTCCTGTCCGCAAATGCGACTCACGGGCATGGGTAGCGACGTGGGCCAGAACCCCGAACTCGTCACCTTCTACACCGCCTACGTGAAGCGCGCCGTGAAGATTCCCGTGATAGCGAAGATGACTCCCAATATCACGCATATCAACGAGCCGGCCATGGGGGCCTACTTTGCTGGCGCTGATGCCATTTCGGCCATCAACACCATCAAGAGCGTTACGATGAACTATCAGTCGGAGGTGTCGGAGAAGCAGACCATTTCGGGCTATTCCGGCCGTGCGGTGAAACCCATTGCGTTGCGGTTTATCTTGCAGATGGCACAGAATCCTGTGATGAAGAAGATTCATTTGAGCGGTATTGGCGGTATAGAGACTTGGCGCGATGCGCTGGAGTTCATCCAGTTGGGCTGTCACAATGTGCAGATATGTACCGCAGTGATGCAATATGGTTATCGCATCATCGACGATTTGCGGCTCGGTCTGCAGGCTTATATGTCAGAGCGTGGCATCAGCCGGGTGGAAGACCTGGTGGGTGAGCGGCTGCCGCAGTTTGTCAGTCCCACCGACCTCGACCGCGAAACGATTGTCTATCCCCGCATAGACCGCACGGTGTGCATTGGCTGTGGCCGTTGTTACCGTTCGTGCGAAGACGGTGGTCATCAGGCTATCGTGTTCGATACCGAGACGCGCCAGCCGCGCATTGTCGGAACCAAGTGTGTGGGCTGTCATCTGTGCCGGTTGGTATGCCCCACAGGAGCCATTGGACTGACCAAACGCATAGCCAAGAAATAGTAGAAAACATGAAGAGACTCATCTGTTTTGTCATGGTGCTCTGTGCTTTGCATATCAAAGCGCAGGGCACCATTGATTTTATACCCGCTGCCCCCGACTATACTGATCCACTGATGTGGACCGTGGTGGATGGCGATTCCACTGCCACCGGTGCTGATGTGTTCTATGTCGTCTCTACGTGGGAGACTGACTGGACCGATTCGCTGGGGCGCACGTCCCACTATGCCGATGTGTGGAATGCCGTGCATCGCGAGCGCATGAGCCGCGAAATCAACGGCGTGGCCGGCTATATGGCACAGGGCAATCGCTTTTATTCGCCTTACTATCGCCACACCACCATCGACGCCTTTGTCAGCCAGAACGCCGATACCATTCGCAGCCGCGTGGCATTGTCGATGAGCGATGTGTGCCAGGCATTCGATACCTTCCTTGCGCAGCGCGATGCCGAGCGACCACTGATCATAGCTGGGTTCAGCCAGGGCGGGCTCGCCGTGGTGGAACTGCTGAAACATATGGACGACGAGACCTATCGCCACCTCGTAGCAGCCTATGTGCTGGGCTACAAAGTGACACCTGAAGACACGCTTGCGAGCAGCCATTTCCGCGCCGCCCAACGCGCCGACGATACGGGTGTGACCATCTGCTACAACACGGTGAAGGATGTGAAATATGCCAAACCCATGTTGACGGAATCCTGCTTCAGCATCAACCCCGTGAACTGGCGTACAGACAGTACCCCCGCTGTGCTCCACGACACAATCACGGTGACGCTCTCGCCCAAGCATCATGTGCTCGTTGTTGAGGGTTATCCGGCCACAGAGTACAGACCCTATCGCGGATTTATCAACGTGGGCGATATCCACAGTTGCGAACCGTGGCTCTACAAGGATTGCCTGCGCGAAAACATGGCGCTGCGCACCCTTCGCTGGCGACAACTTCACAACAAAATCAGAACCAATTGAAAATCAACAGTTTATATATATACTTCTAAAAGCTATGCTTTTGGGCTCCAAAAGCATAGCTTTCAGCGGGCAAAAGCATAGCTTTTACCGACCAAAAGGATAGCTTTTGAAAAACAGGAGAAAAACGGATGAAAAAACAGACACTTCCAGTAGTGGGAATGATGTGTGCTTCGTGTTCTGCTCGGGTAGAGCGTTGCCTGAAGGAACAGCCAGACGTGGCATCAGTAGCCGTCAATCTGGCTGGCCGCACAGCCCTGGTGGAATACGACGAGGCGCAGACCTCCCTCGCAGCGCTACAGAAAGCGGTGGCCGATGCTGGTTATGAACTCATTGTGGAAAGCGACCGCTCGGTGGCACTCATCGAGCATCGCGCAGCCCAACTGTTGTTGCGGCGCACCGTGGTGGCATGGCTGCTGGCCCTGGTGGTCATGGCGCTCTCTATGGGCTGGATTGATACCGAGGGGCGCGATGCGGCCAATCAGTGGCAACTCATCCTTGCCGCCATCAGCCTCGGTTACTGCGGGCGACAGTTCTTCACCACTGCCTGGAAGCAGCTCCTCCATCGTTCCGCTTCGATGGACACGCTCGTGGCGCTCTCCACCGGCATCTCCTTTCTTTTCAGCACATTCAACACCTTCTGGGGTGAATCCTTCTGGGGTGCGCACGGCATGGAGTGGTACACCTATTTCGATGCCGCCACGATGATTACAGCCTTTGTCCTGCTGGGCCGATGGCTCGAGGAACGGGCCAAAAACAGTACCTCGGCAGCCATTCGCGCGCTTATTGGTTTGCAGCCGAAGGCAGCGCGGCTGGTGAAAGACGGCGCCTATCACGATGTGCCCATATCCACGTTGGAGCGCGGCGATACCATCGAACTGCGCCCTGGCGAACGAGTGCCCATCGATGGTGACGTAGTGAGCGGAGAAGCCTTCATCGATGCCTCGGCCATGACGGGCGAATCGGCCTTGCAACGGCTCACAGCCGGCAGTCAGGCCATGAGCGGAACAATGGTGAAAAGCGGCACCCTGCAACTGCGCGCCACACGGGTAGGCGAGAAAACACTGTTGCAGCGAATGATCAAAGCCGTGGAAGAAGCGCAGGGATCTAAAGCGCCCGTGCAGAAACTCGTAGATAGAGTGGCACTCATCTTTGTGCCCGCGGTGCTCATCATAGCTTTGCTCACTTTTCTGCTTCATCTCTTCGTATTCCACTCTCCATTTTCGTCGCTTCTGCTGTATCCCGTCTCCGTGCTCGTTATAGCCTGTCCCTGTGCCCTCGGACTGGCTACCCCAACTGCACTTATGGTCGGCATCGGGCGAGCAGCCCAGCAGGGCATACTGATTAAAGATGCTGTTGGGCTGGAACAGTTGAAAAACGTGAGCGCCATGGTGCTCGACAAGACGGGCACGCTCACCATTCCGCGCGGCGGAATCGACGTGACCACGGCCAATCATCTCGCTCCAGAAGAGCGCGAGTCGCTGAAACCTCATGCCGCAGAAGCCATTGCCGAACTGAAAGCACAGGGGGTGGATATCTACCTGATGAGCGGCGATGAAGAA
Source organism: uncultured Prevotella sp. (assembly GCA_905234815.1). Classification (GTDB taxonomy): domain Bacteria; phylum Bacteroidota; class Bacteroidia; order Bacteroidales; family Bacteroidaceae; genus Prevotella. The sequence goes on from CAJOIX010000030.1 coordinate 9,140, forward strand.
GAAGCTGTCAGCCACTGGGCAAAGCAAGCCGGAATAGACCACTATAAAAGCAAAATTCTGCCGCAAGACAAGCAAAATCTCGTGGCAGAACTTCAACAGCAGCAACAGGTGGTGGCCATGGTGGGCGACGGGGTGAACGATTCGCAAGCGCTCGCCACAGCCGACGTGAGCATTGCCATGGGGCACGGCACCGATGTGGCGATGAATGTGGCGCAGGTAACACTCATGAACGACGACCTCTTGCGGCTGCCTGAAGCTATCGCGTTGTCGCGCAAAACCGTGTCAACCATCCGGCAAAACCTCTTCTGGGCATTCATCTACAATGTGGTATGCATACCCCTTGCAGCCGGACTGCCGCAACTCTTGGGCATCAATGTACAAATAACGCCCACACTGGCAAGCGCCTTGATGGCTTGTTCCAGTGTGAGCGTAGTATTGAATTCTTTGCGTCTAAAGTGGAGATAGACGGTTGGCTGCTGCCTAATCTTCGCGCAGCAGTTTGGCTATCAGCGGCTTGAGATCTTTCAGATACAACATGTTTGCTGCATCGGAGAGCCCGTGGTCGGGGTCGGGATGCACCTCAAAGAAATAGCCTGTAGCGCCAAAAGCCTTGGCAGCCATAGCCATGTTGGGCACAAACCGGCGGTCGCCGCCTGTCTTGCCATCGCTGCCGCCAGGTCGTTGAACGCTGTGAGTGCAGTCCATCACCACCCGTGGCACAATGTCAAGCATGTCGGGAATGTTTCGGAAATCGACCACCAGATTGTTGTAGCCAAACGAATTGCCGCGCTCAGTCAACCAGACATCGGCGGCACCGCTCTGACGGGCTTTCTCTACAGGATATTTCATGTCCTGTCCGCTCAGAAACTGAGCCTTCTTTATGTTCACAATCTTCTTCGTTTGTCCGGCTGCTACCAACAAATCTGTTTGGCGGCAGAGGAAGGCTGGTATCTGCAGCACATCCACTACTTCGCCCACAGGTGCGGCCTGCTGGCTTTCGTGAATGTCGGTGAGCAGCCGCAAACCGTATTTCGCTTTCACATCGGCGAGCATCTGCAGCCCACGTGTGAGCCCTGGACCGCGAAACGATGAGAGCGAGGTGCGGTTGGCCTTGTCGAACGATGCCTTGAAAATAATGTCTGTGCCCAGCTCCTGATTGATTTTCACCAGTTCGGCTGCCACGGTATCGAGCAGTTCGGCCGACTCAATCACGCAAGGACCGGCAATGAAGATAGGTTTCATATTGTGTTAGTGTTTGCGTAGTTGCTGAAAAATAGAATCCTTACGAGTTCATAGAGAGCAGAAACTCGCTGTTGTCCTTGGTGTTGGCCATGCGATCGTGGATGGTGTTCATGGCTTCCACGGCTGTCATGTCGGCAATATACTTGCGGAGAATCCACATACGGTCGAGTGTAGTCTTGTCGTGCAGCAACTCGTCGCGTCGGGTGCTTGATGCCACAAGGTTCACAGCGGGGAAGATGCGCTTGTTCGAGAGTGAGCGATCGAGCTGCAACTCCATATTTCCGGTACCCTTGAACTCTTCAAAAATCACTTCGTCCATCTTCGACCCCGTGTCGATCAGCGCCGTGGCAATGATGGTGAGCGAGCCGCCGCCCTCAATGTTGCGTGCAGCACCAAAGAAGCGCTTGGGCTTTTGCAGCGCATTGGCATCGACACCACCCGTGAGAATTTTTCCACTGGCGGGCGAAACGGTATTGTAGGCACGTGCCAAACGGGTAATAGAGTCGAGGAAGATGACCACATCGTGGCCACATTCCACCATGCGCTTGGCTTTCTCCAGCACGATGCCGGCTATCTTTACGTGCTTCTCGGCGGGCTCGTCGAAGGTCGATGCTATCACTTCTGCATTGACAGTGCGTGCCATATCGGTCACTTCCTCAGGGCGCTCGTCAATGAGCAGCATCATCAGATAGGCCTCTGGATGGTTCGAGGCAATGGCATTGGCAATATCTTTCATCAGCAGGGTTTTACCCGTTTTGGGCTGTGCCACAATCAGTGCGCGCTGACCTTTACCGATAGGCGAGAAGAGGTCCACGATGCGCGTAGAGAGATTGGTGGTGGCAGGTGTGCTGCAGAGGTCGAACTTTTCTTCGGGGAAAAGCGGCGTCAGGTGCTCGAAGGCAATGCGGTCGCGCACTTCGCTTGGCTTGCGGCCATTGATGCGCTCCACGCTGGTCAGCGCGAAATACTTCTCGCCATCCATGGGTGGACGCACGGAACATTCCACCACATCGCCAATCTTCAGTCCGTACTGACGGATTTGCTGGGCGGTGACAAACACATCGTCGGGCGAAGCAAGGTAATTATAGTCGCTCGAGCGTAGGAAACCGAAGGCATTGTTGCCCTCTCCACTGATTTCCAGCACACCGTTGGCTTTGATCAGATTGTCGAAAGAATAGTTCTGCGGGGCCTTGATGACGGGCTTTTGCACGGGTTGTGGTGCAGACACAACAGTCTGATGTGACGGATTGCCCAGCATATCGTAATCGGCAATGATTTGCTGATCCTCGATAGGGATGTCAACCACAGGTATAAAGTCTGTGCCATCGGCAGGGTCGCCTTCCCAGATGTAGGCGGCATCCTGTCGCGGGGCTTGGTTCTGCTCGTTGAGTTTCTGCTGGAGTTGGTTCAGCGTGGTCTCATCTACAATCTGTGCAGGTTCTTTGGCGGGTTCCTCCGAGGCTTGGAAGAGCGGCAGCTGTGCCGACTCTGCGGTCTGCTCGGCCTGCTGCTCAGCCTCTTTCACGGCCTTGGGCTTGCGGCCGCGGCGCTTGGGGGCTTCGGCGGCGGGTTGCTCCGTGGTCGTGGGGGCACTTTCGGGTGCGGCGTCTTTGGCAATGCGGGTGCGACGACGCTTCACCTCGGTTGTCTGCTGATTGCTCTGGTCAATCGCTTGTTGGTCAAGAATTTCGTAAGCGAGATTTTCTTTCGTAACGTTGCTCTTTATCTTCAAGCCCAGTTCTTTGGCTATCTCTTTGAGCTCGGCCACACTGCGTGACATGAGTCCTTCTTTATTGTACATGGGGAAAAATGTATTTACGCCGTAACGTCTCTTGGCATGCCTTTATAACATATTATATAAAGGTACGCGGAAGTGCGTTAGTTGCTTGTGGAAAATAAATGTTTGATTGATGAATAAAAGTTATCCGTGATGGATACTTATTGTGAATATCCTGAGGACATTCGTTATTTACAACGGCAAAGGTACTTTCTTTTCCTGAAATGGCAAAATAAAAAGCCTGCAATTTTTCATTGCAGGCTTTTCGTATTGATTAGAGTATTTCTCTAAGCGTAGCAGAAGTTCAGCCCTTTGGTAGCGGCATATTGTCTTTACCTTGCTGAAAACTGCTTTGGCTCGTCGAGATTATTCTCCTTTTTCCATTTTGGCGCGGAGTTCGGCCAGTGCGTCAATGTCGCCGAGCGATGTGCTGGCAGCCACATTGTTCACCTGAGCAGTCTCTGCTGCCTTCTTGGTGGTCTTCTTAGCGGGCTTTGGTTCTTCCTTCACATCCTCGAAGGTACGAGAGTGGGAGAGGATGATGCGCTTGGTTTCCTTCACAAACTCAATCACCTTGAAGGGGAGTTCCTCGCCCTTCTGGGCCTGAGTGCCGTCTTCTTTCACCAGGTGTTTAGGAGTAGCGAAACCTTCGCCGCCTTCGTTCAGGGCAATCACTGCGCCCTTGTCCATCAGCTCGACAATCTTACCGGTGTGAACTGTTCCAGGCACATACAGAGTCTCGTAGGTATCCCAGGGATTTTCTTCGAGCTGCTTGTGACCGAGGCTGAGACGACGGTTCTCTTTGTCGATTTCGAGCACAACTACTTCGATGTCGGCGCCTACCTGAGTGAACTCAGAAGGATGCTTCACGCGCTGTGTCCAAGAGAGGTCGCTGATGTGAATCAGACCGTCAACACCTTCTTCCAGTTCAACGAAGATACCGAAGTTGGTGAAGTTGCGCACCTTAGCGGTGTGCTTGCTGCCAACGGGGTACTTCTCCTCGATGGTGTCCCAAGGATCGTTGGTGAGCTGCTTGATGCCCAGCGACATCTTGCGGTCCTCGCGGTCCAGAGCCAGGATAACGGCCTCGACCTCGTCGCCCACCTTCATGAAGTCCTGTGCAGGACGCAGGCGCTGTGACCAACTCATTTCGCTCACGTGAATCAGGCCCTCAACACCGGGAGCCACCTCAACGAATGCACCGTAGTCGTACATAACGACAACCTTACCCTTGATGTGGTCACCCACCTTGAGGTTGGGATCCAGGGCATCCCAGGGATGCGGCTGGAGCTGCTTCAGACCCAAAGCGATGCGGTTCTTCTCCTCATTGAAGTCGAGGATAACCACGTTGAGTTTCTGCTCGGGTTGAACGATGTCGGCGGGATTGTTTACGCGACCCCACGACAGATCGGTGATGTGAATCAGACCGTCCACGCCACCCAGGTCGATGAACACACCGTAGTTGGTGATGTTCTTGACGGTACCCTCGAGTACCTGACCCTTCTCGAGCTTGGACATGATCTCTTTCTTCTGCTGTTCGAGCTCGGCCTCGATGAGTGCCTTGTGGCTCACAACAACATTGCGGAAGTCCTGGTTGATCTTCACGATCTTGAACTCCATGGTCTTGTCAACGTAGTCATCATAGTTGCGGATGGGGCGTACGTCGATCTGCGAACCGGGCAGGAAGGCCTCGATGCCAAATACATCGACGATCATACCACCCTTGGTGCGGCACTTGATGTAACCCTTGATGATCTCGTTGTTCTCAAGCGCTTCGTTAACGCGATCCCAGCTCTTGGCCTGACGAGCCTTGCGGTGCGACAGCACGAGCTGACCCTTCTTGTCCTCACGGTTCTCTACATACACTTCAACAGTGTCACCCACCTTGAGGTCGGGGTTGTAACGGAATTCGCTAACGGGAATGATGCCGTCCGACTTAGCACCGATGTTAACCACTACCTCGCGCTTGTTAATCGAGATAACAGTACCTTCGGTCACTTCGTTCTCCTGGAACTTGTTCAGGGAGTTGTCGTAGGTTTTTTCCAGTTCCTCAAAAG
>CAJOIX010000031.1 GCA_905234815.1 uncultured Prevotella sp.
CGATGAAAAATAAAATGATACAGAATTCTTCGTGGAGTTTTCTGCTCGTAAGATTTTATTTGGTAGGAAAAATTTTTTGTGTAATTTTTTCGCTGTTTCATTATCACATTTGTTCATTTTTATTATCTTTGAATAAGATACTCCGTCTCGGCACCGAAAAGAAAAAATATTTTTCTTTTGTGTTGCGCTCAACTATTCGTATCTTTACATAAGATACTCCGTCTCGGCAATAAAAATAAAAACGAGTTTTCATTTTATATTGCGCTCAACTATTCGTATCTTTAACTTCGTTGAAATTACTCACGCTCGAAAAAGTTCAAATAAATTTGACTTTATGCTCACTTAATCGTAATTTTGCAGTTGAATAAAAAAATCAAAGGCTTACTACATTGATGATTAAGTTTTATATAACAAATACAGTTTCATATTCACTCCAAATTATTGTCTCTTGCCTCTTCCTTCTTGCCTCTTGCTTCTTGGCAAGCAGCTGTGCACGCATGGGGCAACCTGATGGCGGATGGTACGACGAAACACCGCCACGCGTGATCAGGACAACACCGGAAGACAAGTCGCTGGGAGTGAAAGAGAAAAAAATGTACATCTACTTCAACGAGTTTGTCACCATTGACAACCCGACGGAGAATGTAACCGTTTCGCCACCCCAAATCGAAGCGCCCGATATTCGCACACAAGGAAAGCGTATCCTGGTGCAACTGAACGATACCCTGCAACCGAACACCACCTACACCATCGACTTCTCGGATGCCATCACCGACAACACGGAGCAAAATCCCTTAGGCAACTACACCTACACTTTCTCCACCGGCACAGAGATTGACACCCTCGAGGTAGCGGGCTACGTTGTCGATGCCGAGACGCTCGACCCCGTGAAGGGCATCCTCGTCGGCCTCTACAATGCACCCGAAGACTCCCTCTTCACCACCACACCCCTGCAGCGCGTGGCAAAAACCGACCACACTGGCCACTTCACCATCCGTGGCGTGGCACCAGGCAGCTATCGCATCTATGCCCTTGGCGATGTGGACGGCGACTATCGCTACACCCAGAAAAGCGAACAAATGGCTTTTCTCAAAGACATCATTGTACCTTCCGTGACCGATGCCGTACGGCAGGACACCATCTGGCGCGATACACTCCACATTGAACGCATCAATCAGACTGCCTATACACGCTTCCTGCCCGACGATGTAACGCTTCGTGCATTCACCGCCGTGCAAACCGACCGCTATTTGCTGAAAGCAGAGCGGCAGAACGCCGAACAATTGAAATTTTTCTTCACCTATGGCGACGACGAACTGCCCAGCCTGCGCGGTCTGAACTTCGACGCGACCAATGCCTTTTTCACAGAAACGACAGAGCGCAAAGACACCATTACCTACTGGCTGCGCGACACCACACTGGTGAATCGCGACTCGCTGGAAGTGGAAATGACCTATCGTGCCACCGATTCGCTCGGCGTGCTCTGCCAGCAAACCGACACATTGCTCCTGCTGGCCAAAACGCCCTACGCCAAACGGCAGAAAGAACTGCAAAAGAAGATTGACGAATGGCAGAAACAACAAAACAAGAAAAAGCGCCGCGGTGAACCCTACGACAGCATCTGGCGCCCCGAACCGCTGAGCATACAACTGCTCTCCAAGGCTGCCATGGCACCCGACGAGAACGTACGCTTCTCCTTCAATACCCCGCTGGCCACATTCAACGCCGACCGCATACACCTCTACTCCAAGATAGACACACTCTGGTACGACGCTAAATTTGCCGTGGAACCAGACAGTGTGAACCACCGCCAATACATCTTGCGGGCAGAATGGCGCCCAGACATTGAATACAGTCTGGAGATTGACAGCGCCGCATTTGTTGATATCTACGGCAAAGCCTCCGATGCCTACAAGACCGGACTGAAAATAAACAGCAACGATACGTACAGCACCATCTTAGTGCAAATGCCGGAGATGGCAGGAAAACAAATCATCTGCCAACTGCTCGACACCAAGTCAACAGTGCAGAAAACCACCATCACCACCAACGGACAGGCCGAATTCTTCTACATCACTCCTTCGACCTATTTCCTGCGCATCATTGTCGATGACAACAATAACGGCCGATGGGACACCGGCGACTTCCAACAAGGACGAGAACCCGAACAAGTTTTCTTCTATGAAAAACCCATCGAGTGCCGCGCTAAATGGGATGTAACGCTCCGATGGAACCCACAGGCTCTCCCACTGTTTAAACAAAAGCCCGCTGAAATCGTCAAAAAAGAAGATAAAGCCAAGAAACAAAAAACCAACCGCAATATAGAGCGGGCAAAAAAACTGGGTATTCAATACACTCCCAACAAATAAATGTAAGCATATAAAATGTAAGATTGTAAAAATGTCAAACCGTCAAATCATCTCAGCTCTCCTATTCCTGCTCACACTTGTTCCAACCACAACCGGCGCACAGTGCAAACAGAAGAACACGGCTTTTAAGTCGGGCGAGTATCTGTCATACAACCTCTACTTCAACTGGAAAATGGTCTGGGTCAAAGCCGGTACAGCCAGCTATGGCACCATTCAGTCCACACGCAATGGGCATCCTGCCTACCGCGCCAGCCTCAGCGTGACAAGCAACAAGAAAGCCGATAATATGTTCATCCTACGCGATACCATCACTTCCTATACAACGCTCGAGCTGGAACCCCTCTATTACCGTAAAGCCGCACGCGAAAACAAACGATACACCGTTGACGAGGTGTTCTATTCCTATGCCCACAACAAGACAAACCTGCGACTACACCGGCAAAACAACAATGGCACGCACACCTGGCAGAACAAAACATCCAACAGCTGTGTCTCCGATATGCTCAATATTCTCCTGCGCCTTCGCTCATACGATTTTTCCTCATGGGTCAAAGACCAGACCATTGAACTTCCTATTGCCACAGGAAAAGCACTCTCCACCGCTCGCGTAGCCTACAAAGGAATGACCACAGTCAAAGCCGACAACGGACAGAAATACAAATGTCTGATACTTTCTTACATCGAGAACAAAGACGGCAGATACAAAGAAACCGTGCGATTCTATGTCACCAATGACATCCGCCACATCCCCGTGCGCATCGATTTCTTCCTACGCTTCGGCTCAGCCAAGGCATACCTCACCTCCATGAAAGGAGTGAAGTAAATACCTACCCCCCGAACCAACTGACACCTACCCCCGAACCCCCTCCTGCAACTTCTGAACTCTTCACTCTTAACTCTTCACTCTTAACTCTTCACTCTCAACTTTTAAACTGACTCTCAACTCTAAACTCTCAACTCTAAACTAACCCTCTCATGCCACACCCCAGATGGAACGATGAATACTGGTTGCTGCTCATGCAACTCTACCTAAAAAAGCCCGTAGGCCTCAAACCTCTCTACTCACGGGCCATGGTAGCCATGAGCCTCGAGCTCCACATCCCGCCACAGTACCTGCATCAGCAAATGTTCCGCCTGCGCAGTCTCGACACGCCGCGGCTCGAACACTTATGGAATGAATACAGCAAACGGCCACAAAAACTTGCACGAGTAGTCAAAATGCTCCGCCAGCGGCCAGAATTCAATGCCGACGCAGGATTCTTCGAAGGCGTAGCCATGAACGAAACCTTTGAATGTGACTTCCGGCCAATAGCAGAAGACGAAAAACTCACACCCGTCATGCTCATCATGGTGCTCAACCTCTACTTCCAGCTCACACCCAACACCATGGTAGAACAAACACCCGAGGTGAAAGAACTGGCTCAACTCATAAAACTCACACCGCAAAACATCATCCATCTCATGCATATCTACCAGATGTGCGACCCATACCTCAAAGTCCAGCCCAATCCCGACGAACCCCTTCTACGGCCCTGCCAAAACATCTGGGATCGCTATGGCGGCGAAAACACCCAACCCCTGGAAGCAATGGCGCTTCAACTCCGCGCATACTTCAAATAAACAAACCGCCTATAATCCTCCCGCCTTTCTCCTGACAATAAAAAAATGAAACAGACACTCACACAAGAACAACTTCTACAGCAACAACAAGTGCAGCGACTCACGCAGCAACAGTTGTTGCAAGTGCGTCTTGTGGAGATGCCCCTGACCGAATTTGAGGAGAAGGTCAACACCGAACTGGCCGATAATCCAGCCCTCGATGCAATGACACAAGAGGAAGAGTGGGAAGCCAATGCTGGCGATGAACACTTCGATGGCGATGCGAGCTTTGAAGATGCCCAAGAGCGCGAAGCCAGGGAAGACGCCTTAGAACAAGCGCTGCAAGGCATCGGACGCGACGATGAGATGCCCCAGACTTATCATGCCGGCCAACAAGCCGAGGCCGACTACGAAGAAATGGTCTTCGGCAACACGGTCTCCTTCTATGATTCATTGCGCGAACAGATGGGCGAACTCTCGCTCACCGAGCAGCAAACACAAATCATGAATTATCTCATCGGCTCGCTCGATAGCGATGGATTGCTGAGAAAAGACCTCGACCTGCTGAGCGATGAACTGGCCGTACACGCTTACATTGATGTTAGCAGCAGCGAAATAGAGCAAGTATTGCTGATGCTCCAAGGATTTGAACCGGCCGGCATCGGCGCACGCTCACTCCAGGAGTGTCTCTTGCTGCAGGTTAACCGCTTGTTGGCCGACACCCAACAACCCGGCAAGAAACACACACTGACGCTGCTCAAAACCATCCTGCTGCATCATTTCACTTCTTTCATGAAGCACCGCTGGGACAAAATTCAGCAGCAACTTCATCTTGCCGATGCTGAACTTGCCGATATTCGCACAGCTGTGCATCATCTCAACCCCAAACCCGGAGCCTCATTAGGCGAAGCCGAGGGCAGAAGCCTGCAGCAGATCACACCCGATTTCTTGGTTGAAACCACCGACGATGGGCGCGTCAGCTTCACGCTCGCCCACGGAGAAGCGCCCGAATTGAAAGTGTCGCAAACTTTTCTTGACATGGTCGATACTTATAAGACCAACCAGAAAAACATGAACCGCCAAGAAAAGGAAGCCCTGCTCTATGCTAAAGAGAAGGTGGACCGCGCCCAGGGATTCATCGACGCCATTCAACAGCGCCGCCGCACACTCTCACTGGTCATGCAAGCCATCATCGATTGGCAGCTGAAATTCTTCCAAGAGGGTGATGAAGCCGATTTGCGGCCAATGATTCTCAAAGATATTGCTGAGAAAACGCAGCTCGACCTGTCCACCGTATCGCGTGTCTGCAACCAGAAATATGCACAGACCCGCTGGGGCATTTTCCCCTTGCGGTTCTTTTTTACTGAACGCTATACCACCAACGAAGGCGCAGATATCTCCACACGAAAGATTAAAATCGCCCTGCGCGAACTCATCGACCACGAAGACAAGCACAAACCACTGCCCGACGACACGCTGGCCACGGAGATGAAACGCCTCGGCTATCCTATTGCACGGCGCACGGTGGCCAAATACCGCGAGCAAATGGGCATTCCCACTGCCCGCTTGAGAAAGGAGCAACGATGAGAGAACGCACACTCATGATGATTGCCCGAGTGGTCAGCATCCTGCTCACTCCTTTCTATCTGCCGCTGGCGGGGCTCGTCGCGCTGTTCATATTCAGCTACATGAGCCAGCTCCCGTTTTGGTATAAGATACTCGTACTGCTACTTGTCTATCTTTTCACCGCACTGCTGCCCCGAATGCTCATTCGCCTCTACACCAATTACCACGGCTGGAAACTCTTTGCGCTCCACCAGCGCGAACGACGCATGGTGCCTTATCTCATCTCTATTGTCAGCTATTTTCTCTGCTTCTATGTCATGAATATGCTGCGAATGCCGTCGTTCATGTCGCGCATTGTCGTAACAGCACTCTTCATACAAATCTTATGCGCCATCATCAACGTGTGGTGGAAACTCTCCACCCACATGGCTGCCATTGGCGGATTTGTCGGAGCACTCCTCGCCTTTGCTGCACTCTACGGGTTCAATCCTCTCTGGTGGCTCTCGCTGCTGCTCATCATCAGCGGTATTCTCGGCACCAGCCGAATGATTCTCCGACAGCACTCTCTTTCGCAGATTATCGGCGCATTCTTCATCGGGCTCATTTGCGCCTTTGTCGTAATAATATGACGCCAAGCAGTTTTACACCCCCCCTCTCTAAACTCTTCACTCTAAACTTTCCCTCTGACTCTCAACTCTCAACTTTGAACTCTAAACTCATAACTCATAACTCTTAACTCTTAACTCTTAACTCTAAACTCTTAACTCTTCACTATATACTATGAATATCCGAAGAAAAAGTAGTGTGGTCATGGTAGGCGGCGTTGCCATCGGAGGCGACAACCCTATCCGTGTCCAGTCAATGACCACCACCAACACCAACGATACTGCTGCCTGCGTGGCACAGGCCAAGCGCATTGCACAGGCCGGCGGCGAACTGGTCCGGCTCACCACACAAGGCACTCGCGAAGCCGAAAATCTCAAGAACATCTCTGCCGCATTGCGCGCCGAAGGCATACTCACGCCCCTCGTGGCCGATGTGCACTTCAATGCCAACGTGGCCGACGTGGCCGCCCTCTATGCAGAGAAGGTACGCATCAACCCGGGCAACTATGTTGATCCCGCACGCACCTTTAAAAAAATTGAATATACTGACGAAGAATATACTGCCGAACTCGCCAAAATTGAAGAGCGCCTCATCCCCTTCTTAGACATCTGCAAGGCTCATCACACTGCCGTGCGTCTGGGCGTGAACCACGGTTCGCTCTCCGACCGCATACGCAACCGCTATGGCGACACACCGGCCGGCATTGTGGAGAGCTGCATGGAATTTCTCCGCATTTTCCGCCGACACAATTTCAGCAATGTCGTCATCAGCATCAAATCATCCAACACCGTTGTCATGGTACAGTCTGTACGCCTGCTGGTCGAGGCAATGGACAAAGAAGATATGCACTATCCGCTCCATCTCGGCGTTACCGAGGCTGGAGAAGGTGAAGACGGACGCATTAAAAGCGCCCTGGGCATCGGCGCACTCCTCACCGAAGGCATAGGCGATACCATTCGTGTTTCGCTCAGCGAAGAGCCCGAATGTGAAATTCCCGTAGCCAAGAAACTGGTCGAGCTCATTCCCGAGTGCACACAGCTGCGTCAAACGGCACGCATCGAGAACGACACGCTCTATCTCCGCCTCAGCGCCAACAGCACGGAAGAACTCCAACTCAAGGCGGCCATGGCGGCAGGAGCCATTCTCATCGACCGCAAAGCCACAAAACTCGTCATCGAACTCACACCTAACTCTTCACTCCCCACTCCCAACTCTTCCTCTCCCCTTGAGGGGGAGGCCAGGAGGGGGCTTCTCACCACCCTGGCCGATGCCATTCTCCAGGCCGCACGCATCAAATTCACCAAGACCGAATACATCTCCTGCCCAGGCTGCGGACGAACACTCTACAATCTTCCCGAGACCATTCAGCGCATCAAGAAGGCTACACAACATCTCGTCGGTCTCAAGATTGGCATCATGGGCTGCATCGTCAACGGACCAGGCGAAATGGCCGATGCCGACTATGGTTATGTCGGCGCAGGACCAGGACGCGTGTCGCTCTACAAGGGACAGACCTGCGTAGAGAAAAACATACCCGAGGAAGAAGCCGTTGAACGCCTCTTGCAATTCATCAACGCCGACCGAAAAAACAACGCATAAACACACGCTTTTCAAAAGCTCTGCTTAAAAAAACAAAGGATAACCCTGTATTTAAGGGCTATCCTTTTTTTTATTTCTTTGCGGCATTCATACGGACAATGTACTGCCGGCCGCGGAGTTTACACAGGGTTCGGCCTAAGGCATAGTTCCACCAATTGTGCAGTGAGAAATACTTGCTGGCAGGCTGCAGGGTGGTTGTTGCAGGCGCAGTGGGCTGCGAGGGTTGAGCCGCGAGAATGGCCCGACACTCACTGGCAATGAGGTTGAACACATTGTATTTATCCATGACGAGCTGTTTCGCCTGATGCAGCACATCAGTATGCGCATCGTAGGTGTTCGCCACAAGCGTGTGGTCAATGATTTGGAACGCTTCCTCGGGCTTTCTGATGTCAATGGGGGTATAAGCCTCGCGTGGGAAATACTCGTCGATGGTCTGGCAACCGTGATAGAGCGGATAGGCTTCAGCCAGATAGCAGTCGGCCAGTTTCTCGGTCCAATAGTATTGACTCGCCGAGTTTTCAATCACGATGTGATACTTATATGGTGCGAGCACGCTCCACTTATCGTCGAACGGGCGGAATCCGTGGCCAAAGATATCTACGCTGTCGCCATACCTCTCCTTGAGTTTCTGTATGAAGCGGATGCGGTCCACATGACCGGAGGAAAACGATTTAGTGCTGGAGATGACCGAAATCAGTTTTTCCTTCTGCGGTTTAGCCGCGGCTATAGCAGCATAATCCATGGTAAACTGGCAGCCCTCCTTGCCAAACGTGACTCCAACAAACCAGGGCACTGCCGCCTGCGCGTAGTGAACCAGCCCGCCATTGTAGGGCTTTATCTGTTCCTGACAGGACACCACCGTACCGAACTGGCTGTAGTAGCCGCGCGGATATTCAAGCACGGTGTAGGGTTCCTCGGTCAGCAGAATGGTATGCGAGCGAGGCACGTTGAAGGTATGCGCCTCGCGCAGCGCCTTGCTTTTCACCACCACAAAGTCGGGCTCACAGGCAAAATCGTTGATAAAAAAACGAAACTGCCTGTCGTCGCTCACGCCATTGCCGAGTTGGGTTTGACGGAAACTAAGCGAAGGGTCGCGCGATATGATGAGAATGTTTTTCATTATTTATATTCCAACTCGCCATACTTGAGCAGTGAAAGAATGTTCTTGCGGCGCACCCAGGCCGCATCGTGACGATCCTTCACGCGAATGGCCTTCGCCTTGTCGGCTGCAGTCCAGCCGCGAGCCGCAGCGTATTCGTCGAGAATATAGCGGTATAGCGGGCTGAGCCACCAGAAGCGCGTAAGATTTTCCATACATTCTGCTTTGGTCAGACCGCCAGGTGCCGTGATTTTCATACGATTGATATCAATCACCTGGAATTGGTACTCGCCCTCTGCCTTCTCCGTGCCATTGTCTGCACACTGATAGCGTGTGTTTCCCGGGTTCATATCCTTGTGCAGGATGCCGGCGTCGTGCATTTTGGCCACATAGCGGGCGTATGCCGCAGCGAGTTGGTGGTCGAATTCCTCCGAGGAAGTAAGGAGTCCTTCGAGCGAACTCCAGTCGGTTGGCTTGCAAATGTAGAATGTATCGCTGATTAAGCCGCCTGACTTGAGTGCAAAAAAAGCGATGGGCTGCGGCGTGAGAAATCCTCTGCGCAGTAGCTCTTCGCCATATTCAAAGGCACGTTGCGCTTTGTTTTTTCTGAAAAACGTGTAGATAATCGACTTGAAACCCGACAAACGGGCAAAACGCTTCACAACGACAGGCTCGCCGTCGAGTTGCATCAGGCGCACTTCGTTGCGTCCGCTATATAACACTTCACCTTCGGTGTCGAATGTGCGAATAAGATTTTCCAGCGCGTCGGCTTTGTCTTGATAAGCAGTGGCAATCATTCGGTAACAGTTTGACGTGGATGAACTTTTCCGTTGATGACCTCAAAACGGCGGTCGAACTCTTCGTGGGTGCGCTTCCAGCGGTTGTGGGTCCAGAGATAATACTCCGGCTGGCGCTGGATAGACTGTTCCAGCAACTGGAAAAAACGACGGGTTACTTCGTGCTCTTCGAGTGTTTGAGGTTCGCGGGTTATGAGGTGATAGGTTCCAACATACTGCCCACGGCGCGGCCGCTGAATGTCGAGATAGAGGCAAGCCTGTTTCTTCTTTCGAGCTATACGCTCACCTCCTGTAAACACGGGCGTGTCGTGATTCAGGAAAGGCACCCACAGATGGATATTCTCCCACTTCGGCCCCTGGTCGCCAATATAACCAAACATCGACCGGATGCCTCGTGCGTTGTAATCGGCCAGATAGCGGAGTATATCTTTCTTCGGTATGGGCACACCGCCCACGTGGGAACGAATCTTTTTAAACAGCTGGTCGAAGGCTGCGTTCCGCAGTGGGTGATAGATACAGCCCACCACGCGATCTGCCCGCAGGTCGATGCCCAGACAGCTCATCCACTCCCAGTTGCCATAATGGCCGGTAAAGGTGGCTACATCCTGCCCGTCGGCAAAGCATTGTTCCACCAGTTCGGGGTTGGTTGAAGAGAAATGGCGACGGAGTGTCTTCTCGCTGATGCTCAGCAGCTTGATGGATTCGAGGAAATAGTCGCAGAACCAATGATAGAACTTGCGCTCGATGCCGGCAATTTCCTGCTCGCTCTTTTCGGGGAACGAGCTCACAAGGTTTTGTCTAACTAACTGGCGGCGGTAGCGAATCAGATGGTAAACAATCAGGAAGAGCCCATCAGAGATAACGTAGAGTATCTTCAAGGGCAACAGGCTGATGCAGTAGCAAACGCCGTAAAGCAGATAGTAGGCTAAGGTCTGTAGTTTGTCCATCGCAAAAATTATAAACTTCAGTAGGCTCTAATCTCCTTTATACTTGCTGCATATCGTGGAGTTTCTTGTAATAGCCGTCACGCTGCATCAGGTCGTCGTGTGTGCCGCGCTCAACTATCTGACCATCGTGTAGCACGCAGATTTCGTCGGCGTTCTTGATGGTGGAGAGTCTATGTGCAATGGCCACGGTGGTGCGGGTCTTCATGAGCCGTTCGAGCGCATCTTGCACCAATCGTTCGCTCTCTGTGTCGAGTGCGGAGGTGGCCTCGTCGAGTATCAGGATAGGCGGATTTTTAAGTATGGCGCGGGCTATTGACACGCGCTGGCGCTGACCGCCACTGAGTCTACCGCCACGGTCGCCGATATTCGTATCGTAGCCATGCTCGCTCTGGGTGATGAAGTCGTGTGCATTGGCAATCTTTGCGGCCTGCTCTATCTCTTTGGTCGTGGCGTGGGGCACGCCGAAGGAGATATTGTTGCGGAAGGTATCGTTGAAGAGGATGGCCTCTTGGTTCACGTTGCCAATGAGTTTTCTCAGGTCTTGCACCCCGAGGTCTTTCACGTTGATGCCGTCGATGAGCACTTCGCCCTCTTGCACATCGTAGTAGCGGGGAATCAAATCGACCAGCGTGGATTTTCCGCTACCGCTTTGGCCCACAATGGCAATGGTCTTTCCTTTTGGAATCACCAGATTGATGTGCCGCAGAATCCACTGTTCGCCATAGCGGAAGGATACATCGCGGAACTCAATTTCATGCTTAAACTCTTTCAGATGCTTCGGGTGTTCGGGATCTTTGATTTCTATCTCGGCTTTCAGTATGCGGTCAACGCGCTCCATCGAGGCCATGCCCTTGGGTATATTGTAACTGGCCTTGGAGAATTCCTTCAGGGGGTTGATGATGGAATAGAGCATCACGAGATAGAACACGAACACGGGACCTGAGAGCACCTGATAGTTCAGCACCAGAATACCGCCCACCCAGAGCACGATGACAATCATGACCGTGCCGAGAAATTCGCTCATGGGGTGCGCCATCTGCTGGCGAATGTTCACTCGCATGATGTCGTCGCGATAGGCCGAATTGATTTTATCGAAGCGGCGGTTCATCTTTTGCTCGGCAGCGAAGGCTTTGATGATGCGCAGGCCGCCCAGCGTTTCTTCCACCTGGCTCATCGTGTCGCTCCACAGCGCTTGCGCCTTGATGGAACGGGCCTTCAACTTTCTGCCAACGGCTCCCATGAACCATCCGAAGATAGGCACGAAAATCAGGGTGAACACGGTCAGCTGCCACGAAACGATGATCAGCGTGGTGAAGTAAGCAATGATGAGAATGGGATTCTTGAACAGCATGTCAAGACTCGACATGATGGAGGTCTCAATCTCTTGCACATCGCCGCTCATGCGGGCAATGATATCGCCCTTGCGCTCCTCGGAGAAGAAACCGAGGTGGAGCGAGGTGATTTTCTCATACAGCTGGTTGCGTATATCGCGCACCACACCGGTGCGAATAGGAATAATCGTGGCCGAGGAGAGGAAGTAGGCGCCTGTCTTGAGAAAGGTCATCACCGCAATGATGCCGCCCAGGATGAGCAGCGTGGTGGACGCACCTACCGACTGCACCAGTTCCAGCACGTAATAGTTGGCATTGTTGCTCACCACTTCTTTCACCGACCCCTCGCTCCATTCCATCAGGCGCGTAGCCTTTTCCGTTTCGCCAGTGGCAAACAGGATGTTCAGAATGGGCACCAGCGCGGTGAACGAGAAGATATTGAGTATAGCGGAGAGGATATTGAACAGAACGGACAATACCAAATATCGACGATAAGGGGGTATAAAGCGTTGTAAAACTTGTAAGAAATCTTTCATGGCATCAGTTTCGCAGCATCTGCGGAGATATCAGGTTCTTATAGTTTTGCACAAATACTGCATAGGTTGTGCAAAAGTACGAAAAGGATAGCGAATTACAAAATGAAACCTTGTTTTTCTTTCAGTCCCTTCATGCACTATACCCTTGAAAGCCTCATTCCATAGCAGCGCTCCAAACAACTGACTTCCTCCACTATAGACACTCCTCTTCAACAATGCTACTCAGTGAATACAACAAATCCCTCCGCCATGTCAGTCAGACAGTCGGAGGGATTTTTCTGTTTATTTGTTTATGACGCAGAAACGGTTCAGAATATCTTCAGAATGGTATTGCTGGCAACTTGTGTATGTACTTCATAACCATCTGTCATCTCTGCTTTGGATCCACAAATGAAACAACATGGCCATGATACAAAGAGAAAAAGAAGCACAGAAAGGGCTGTTCTATTCTTGCCCGAAACCTGAACATTATTATTATCGAGCGGAACAATATCGCCATTGTCTAAATAAATATCACCTATTTTTATACCCAACCGTCCTTTTGTTCCAAACCATTTAGAGCGTTTAGCCAGAGTGACAGTACCTTTCACTCTCGTGCCGTAGGGAATAGCAACTTCTCCATTAACCATAACGTCTTGAGAAACTTTGAACCACACTGTCTCACCTTTTTTGACCTTCGATGCCCGCACTGAATTAACAACTCTCAATGGCACCAACGAACCAGCCTTCAAGATTACTTCTTTCTGGGCTGCTGCTGACAAAGCAAAAAAAGTCAGAGCGAAAACTAACACAAATTTAAATCTTTTCATAACCGTTAAATAAAAAAATTAATATATAATGATTAGATAAAACGCTTAATGCTTATCAAATGAGCGGGCGAGAAGACAATCTAAAGACACAAACAGCGTGGACCACACTATCTGAGTCTTGAGGTTGTCGGAAACCCGCATCAACAGATAAGTCGTATCCACGCCTTAGCGCAGACATTTGCACTTACCTTAATTGATGCTAATGAAACTTCCGACATTTCAAGACATTCGATTAAGCACAAACGCTTTTTATAATTTCTGCAAAATAGATAAATGTACGACAAGTGTACTTTCATATCGTTTTGCAAATGTAGAAATAAATTCTGACTACTCATTTATATTTTCAAAAAAATATAGGCAGAAGTGATAAAAACACAAATAGTTTTTGAAGTGAAACAGATGAAAAAAACAAAGGATAACCCTTGATTTCCAAGAGCTATCCTTTTGCGTTGTAAAAGTTATGCTTTGGGAGACCAAAAGCATAGCTTTTGAAAACCGATTTTTAAGCTGTTGATTTTCAAGAGGTTAGAAAATCGGTCAGGGAGTTCAGGAGTTCAGGAGTTGCAGGAGTTCAGACAGTACTGTTTTAGGAGTTCAGGAGTTCAGGAGGAGCCCCCACCTAACCTCCCCCTCAAGGGGAGGAACCTTCTCCCTCTCTTGAGGAGAGGGTTGGGGAGAGGCTCTTTTTCTGTGTTATCTGTGATATCTGTGTGAAAAAAATAATAACTTTATCTGTGTGACCCTCAAGGGGAGACCTGTGGAGCTTTTTAAGGAGTTGCAGGAGTTCAGAACTAAGAGTTTAGAGTTGAGAGTTTAGAGTTTAGAGTCAGGTCAGAGCGAAAGTTTAGAGTGAAGAGTTAGTTCACAGTTCAGAGTTCAGACAATACTGTTTTTATTTTCCCGCTACGGGTGTGCCCATGAGCGTGGCGCTGGTGGAGGAGGTAATCTTCACACGGACGAAGTCGCCTGGCTTGTAGTTTTCTTTGTCAAACACCACCATTTTGCCTTGCTCGGTGCGGCCGCAGAGCTGTTCACGGCTGCGCTTGCTGAAGCCCTCCACGAGCACGGTGAACTCGCGACCTTCGTCTTTGCGGTTCTGTATGGCCGACTGCTCGGTCTGCAGCTGGATGAGTTCATTGAGCCGTCGGATTTTTTCTTCC
>CAJOIX010000032.1 GCA_905234815.1 uncultured Prevotella sp.
CCATAGAGGAAGAACTCACGGAGGAACACACCGACTATCAACCCGTGGGCCGCTTCGATGCTGCAGCTGTGCACCATCTGAGCGGTATGTACAAGACATGGTTTTTGGACTATGCCTCATCGACCATTCTCGACCGTGCCGTGCCGCACATTGAGGACGGTCTGAAGCCTGTGCAGCGACGCATTCTCCACTCCATGAAACGCATGGACGACGGGCGATACAACAAAGTGGCCAACATTGTGGGCCACACCATGCAGTTTCACCCTCATGGCGATGCTTCGATTGGCGACGCACTGGTGCAGCTCGGCCAGAAAAACCTGCTGGTAGATCCCCAGGGCAACTGGGGCAACATCCTCACAGGCGACCCTGCCGCCGCCCCGCGATACATTGAGGCACGCCTCTCGAAGTTTGCGCTCGATGTGGTGTTCAACCCCAAAACCACCGAATGGCAACTCTCCTACGACGGGCGCAACAAAGAACCCATCACACTGCCCGTAAAATTTCCCCTGCTGCTGGCACAGGGAGCAGAGGGCATTGCCGTAGGCCTTTCGTCGAAAATCCTGCCCCACAACTTCACCGAGCTCTGCGACGCCTCCATCAGTTACCTGCGCGGCGAAGAATTTCACCTATACCCCGACTTCCCGACAGGCGGCTCGGTCGATGTGTCGAAATACAACGACGGCCTGCGCGGCGGGTCGGTGAAAGTACGTGCCAAGATTGAAAAACTTGACGCCAAGACGCTCGTCATTCGAGAAATTCCTTTCGGAAAGACCGCCGGCACACTGAAGGATTCTATCCTCGCAGCGGTGGAAAAAGGCAAGATCAAAGTGAAGCGCGTTGACGACATGACATCGTCGGCCGTGGAAATACAAGTGCATCTGCAGCCTGGCATCTCGGCCGACAAGACCATCGACGCCCTCTATGCCTTTACCGACTGCGAAGTGTCGATCTCGCCCAACTGCTGTGTCATCGAAGACAACCACCCACGCTTCATCACCGTATCGGAAGTACTCCGCCACAATACCGACCACACTAAGGCGCTACTCAAACAGGAACTCGAGATACGCAAGGCCGAGCTCGAAGAGCAACTCTTCTTTGCCTCGCTCGAACGCATCTTCATCGAAGAGCGTATCTACAAGGACCGCGAATTTGAAAAAGCCGAGACCATGGACATTGCCATTGCCCACGTCGATAAACGGCTCGATCCATTCAAGCCAGAACTCATTCGCGAAGTGACGCGCGACGATATTCTGCGGCTCATGGAAATCAAAATGCAGCGCATCTTGAAATTCTCCAAGGACAAGGCCGAAGAACTGATTGCCCGCATACAGAAAGACATCAAGGACATCAAGCGCGACCTGGCCCACATGACCGACGTGACCATCCAGTGGTACGAGTATATCAAGGAGAAATATGGCGCACAACACCCACGACTGACCGAGTTGCGCAACTTCGACACCATCGTAGCCGCCAAAGTGGCCGAGGCCAATCAGAAACTCTACATCAACACACAGGAAGGATTCATCGGCACCGGACTGAAGAAAGACAAGTTCGTGTGCAACTGCTCCGATATTGATGACATCATCATCTTCTACCGCGACGGTAAATATAAAGTCATCCGCGTGGCAGAAAAGGTATTCGTCGGCAAAAACGTCATCCACCTGCAAGTATTCAAGCGAAACGATTCGCGCACCACCTACAACGTAGTCTATCGCGACGGCAAACAGGGCCGCACCTTCATCAAGCGCTTCAATGTGACAGCCATCACCCGCGACCGCGAATACGATTTGACCAAGGGCACGCCCGGCTCACGCATCCTTTACTTCACAGCCAACCCTAATGGCGAAGCCGAAATCATCAAGGTGCAACTCGAAGAAGGCAGCAGCAAACGCAAGACCAACTTCGACAAGAACTTCAGCGATGTGCCCATCAAAGGCCGCGGCGCTGCCGGACTGCAGCTCACAAAATATCCCGTGCAACGCATCGGACTGAAACAGCACGGACACTCCACCCTCGGCGGACTGAAAGTTTGGTTCGACGAAGACGTTAACCGACTCAACTTCGACGAGCGCGGACGCTATCTCGGTGAGTTCAGTGAAGACGACCAACTGCTCGTCATCCTCAAAAACTACGAATACTATTTCACCAATTTCGACCCCGCCAACCACTACGAAGACAACATTCTGCGCATAGAAAAATTCCAGCCCGAGAAAGTCTGGACCCTCGTGCTTCACGATGCCGACAATCAAGGATTCCTCTATGCCAAACGCTTCCTACTCGAATCCGCCCGCAAACGGCAGAATCTGCTTGGCGAGAACACCAAGAGCCAATGCCTGCTACTCACCGACGAGCCCTATCCACGCATAGAAGTTGTCTTTGCCGGTGCCGACAGCAATAAAGAACCGCTGGAAATTGAACTCGAAGAATTCATCGGCGTGAAAGGCTATAAAGCCAAAGGCAAGCGCATCACCACCCTCGCAGTGGAAGCAGTGAATGTACTTCCTCCCACCCGACAGCCTGAACCAGCGCCCGAAAGCCAAGAAGAGGCTGACACAGAGGACTCGCTGGAAGAGCCTGATGAGCAGATAACTCCCAACCAGTCTGACACTACCGACAATACGGAAACAACCAAACAGACAGAAACACCAGCCGCAACCGAACCCGTGCTCACCATTGCCGAGATAAAAGAAGAAGCCCCTGCAACCCCACCCGTGCAATTATCCCTCTTCGACGATGAAGTATAAACTCCTACTCATAGCTCTCCTGCCGCTCGCACTGTGGGCGCAAGAAAGCGACAGCCTGCACTCGCAAGCCGTGGAACACACACGAGTGAGAATGCTCGGTGTGGGCCAAACAGAACTGCTCGACACCTACCTCTCGCCCGAACACTATACAGGCGGAGAGTTTCGGTTGCTGAGCAGTGACGAGCGCAAGAGCCGCAAGTACGAAAACATCTCCTATTTCATCACCCACGAGGCACATCTCTCGCTCTCAAACAACCGCGCCGACAACAACAATGAGTTCGCTGCCATGTATAATTTCCAGTACGCTGTGCACCGCCATTGGCAACTGCTTGATGGGCGGCTCCTGCTCCATGCCGGTCCTGGCATTGATGCAAACATCGGCATGCTCTACAATATGCGCAACGGCAACAACCCCACACAATTGAAACTTTCGCTCAATCTGGCGCCATCGGGCGGTGCTTCATACACCTTTACGCTCTGGAACAAACCGCTGAAAGTGAACTACGATTTGATGTTCCCCATTCTCGGCGTTATGTTCGCACCCAACTTCGGACAGTCGTACTACGAGATTTTCAACCGCGGCAACTACGACAAGAATGTCCGACTGACCACAGTGGCCTCTACGCCATCGCTCAGACAGATGCTATCGCTTGACTTTAAGATAAAGAAATGCACCTTTCGCGTGGGTTATCTTGGCGATTATCAGCAAGCAAGAATCAACCACCTGAAATACCACAGTTATTCACACATGCTCATGCTGGGCTATGTGAGCCACTTCACCATCACAAAAAAATGAAAACACGCGGCCGTTCCCCTTTCGTCTTTTATCTCTTGCTCCTTGCCGCCTGCCTCTCGCTGAGCAGTTGCGTGGACGAAAAAGAGTATCCCGACAATCAACGCGGCAATTTTGAACAGTTGTGGCGCATCCTGGACGAGCACTATTGCTTCTTTCCCTACAAGCAAGAGCAGTACGACTTAGACTGGACGGAGGTTTACCAACGCTATTCCCCACAGGTGAACGACCACATGACCGACGCGCAACTCTTTGAGGTGCTGACCAATATGCTCAGCGAACTGCGCGACGGACACGTGAACCTATCAACCAATTTTGATCTCGGCCGCTATTGGGCGTGGCATGAAGATTATCCGTCGAACTACAGCGAAAACCTCATTGACCACTATCTCTCGACCGACTATAAGATTGCGGGCAATCTGCGCTACCGCATTCTTGACGACAATATCGGCTACATCTCCTGCACTACGTTTGAAACGGCACAGAGCAGCAATGCCCTGAACAACATCATTTCCTATCTGTCGCCGTGCAACGGATTGATTCTCGATATTCGCAACAACACTGGCGGGATGCTCACTTCGGCCGAAGAGCTGGCGGCGCGGTTCACCAACGAAGAATTGCTCGTGGGCTATATGCAGCACAAGACAGGCCGCGGGCATAACGACTTTTCGTCGATGGAGGAACAGCGGCTCAAGCCCAGCAGCGGATTGCGCTGGCAAAAGCGCGTTGTGGTGCTCACCAACCGAAAGGTTTACAGTGCAGCCAACGAGTTTGTGAAATACATGAAATGCTGTCAGCAGGTAACCGTTATAGGCGACCAGACTGGCGGCGGCGCAGGAATGCCCTTCTCCAGCGAACTGCCCAACGGCTGGGGCGTGCGCTTCTCGGCCTGTCCCATGTACGACAAGGAGGGCAACTCCACCGAGTTTGGCATTGTGCCCGACATCTATGCAGCCCTCAGTGAGTCGGATGCGCTGAACGGGCGGGATACCATGATTGAACAAGCGCGCGAATTTCTGAACGCTTCACATTAAGAAACTGATAAACAAAAAGAATCGAAAACAGTAAAAAGTCCAATAACAATATGTTAGAGTTTTCTGCACCTCGCAACAAATGGTTGCTCGAGATTCGTGATTACACGATGATTACCCTGGGTATGATGTGCTACGGCATTGGCTGGACCATGTTCCTGCTGCCGAATAACATCACCACAGGCGGTGTGGCTGGTATCTCTTCGCTGCTTTTCTGGGGAGCCAAGATACCTGTCCAGGTGAGTTATTTTGGCATCAACGGCGTGCTGCTGCTGTTCGCCTTGTTCATTGTGGGATGGCGGTTCTGCGTCAAAACCATCTACGCTGTAGTGATAGTAACCATTTTCATTGGCTACGTGCGCCAGTATTCGCCAGAGGTACCCCTGCTCCACGACCAGCCCTTCATGGCAGCCATCATTGGAGCCATCTTCGGCGGCACGGGCGTAGGCCTGGGGTTGAACTTCAATGGCTCTACGGGAGGCACTGATATTATCGCCGCCATTGTCAACAAGTATCGCGATATGTCGTTTGGCCGCGTCATCATGCTGTGCGATGTGGTCATCATCAGCAGCTCCTATCTGGTGCTGCACGATTTCAATGCCGTGATCTATGGCTTCGTGGTGCTCTTTGTGACGGGTTTCTGCATTGACCAGGTGGTCAACTCCATGCGCCGTTCGGTACAGTTTTTCATTATCTCGGAGCACTATCAGGAGATTGGTCAGCGCATCAACACGCAGCGCAAGCGTGGCTGTACCATTATCGACGGCCAGGGTTTCTATTCGGGGCGCGAAGTGAAGATGCTCTTCGTGCTGGCCAAGAAGCGTGAGTCGAACATGATATTCCGCATCATCAACGAGGTTGACCCGCATGCGTTTGTTTCGCAGAGCGCCGTGATTGGTGTGTATGGTTTGGGCTTCGACCATTTCAAGGTGCGTTCGGGCAGTATGAAGAAGAAATAATCCGGGCCGATACATAAAGCAATGCGCCCCGCTTCTTTTCGGAAGCGGGGCGCATTGGTGTTTCATCATTCAGGATTACTCCTCTGGTGCTGCGTCGATCAGATCGAGGAACTGGTCGAGTTTCGGTGTGATAATGATCTGGGTGCGACGATTGCGCTGACGGCCTTTCTCAGTGTCATTGCTCATGAGCGGGTTGTATTCTCCCCGGCCACCAGCGGTCATTCGCTTCGGATCAATGCCGAAATTAGTTTGCAGGTACTGTACTACGCTCGATGCGCGGAGGCAAGAGAGGTCCCAGTTGTTGCGGATGTTCTCGCGCAGGATGGGTACATCGTCGGTATTGCCTTCAATGAGCACGTCGTAGTCCTTGTAGTCCATGATGATTTTTGCTATCTTCGAGAGTGTCTCGGCGGCACGTTCGCTAATCTCGTACGAGCCTGTCTTGTAGAGCATATTGTCGTTGAGCGAGATGTAAACCACGCCTTTCAGCACTTGCACGTCAACCTCCTTGAGCTCTTCCTTGCTCAGCGAGCGGGTCAGGTTGTTGGTGAGCACCATGTTGAGCGAGTCGCTCTTCGATTTCACCTCTACCAAGTGACGGATGTACTGGTTCGATTCGTTGATCTGGTCCACCAGCTTGTCGATGTTCACACTGGCTTGGTTCTGGTTCGAGAGACTCTTGTCGAGCGATGCTTGCAGTGCAGCGTAAGCAGCTTTAGATGTAGCAAGCTGCTCTTCGAGCGAAGAGATTCGCGAATTGGCTACTGCCAACTGCTCCTTTGTTTGTGTATAGTTGGCCGAGAGCGACTGGTTTTCAGTCTGACAAGCAACCAGGTCTTTCTTACTGGCGCAGCTCGACAGCAACAGTGCTCCAACCATCAGCGTTCCGGCAAATAAAATTTTTACTTTCATGGTTTTGGTATTTAAAATTTAAAAAATTAAGAATTTGCGAATGTGAGTATTAAAAAATAAATTATGGATGTAAATATTTAAATAGGTTTAACGGCGCAAAGATAATCATTCGCGCGCAAGGTGCAAGTTTTCTGTTCCTGTTTTTACTATTTTTAACCACTTTTCGGCCAAAAAACAAGAAAATTAACAAGTTACGCCGCGCCCATAATCACCGAAACATGAGAAAAAAGAGGTGAAAGGTTTTGGCAGTTCGGAAGATTTTTATAATTTTGCCGCGCTTTTCGGTGTAACCGCTGGCGGCAGAAGAGTGGTCGGCCATGTTGCACAGGAACGACAAACAATTTTTAATTCAAGAAACAATGGATTTGATTAAAGTTGCTGAAGAAGCATTTGCAACCGGTAAGCAGTTCCCAGAGTTTAAGGCTGGCGACACCATTACTGTTGCTTACAAAATTGTCGAAGGCTCGAAAGAGCGTATTCAGCTCTACCGTGGCGTAGTGATTAAGATTGTCGGCCAGGGTGAGAAGAAGCGTTTCACTGTTCGTAAAATGTCAGGCACTGTGGGTGTAGAGCGTATCTTCCCCATCGAATCGCCCAACATTGAGAGCATCGAAGTGAACAAGGTAGGTAAAGTACGTAGATCAAAACTCTACTATCTGCGTAACCTCACTGGTAAGAAGGCTCGCATTGCTGAAAAGCGTACAGCCATCAACAAAGAGGACTAAACACTCGAAACCTATTAAAGACACCAGCGGCAGCGATTTTTTCGCTGCCGCTTTTTTTGTCATCGGCAAACGCCTGAAATCAAGGGACAAAACACCCGTTTTTCAAAAGCATAGCTTTCGGCGTGCAAAAGCATAGCTTTTAGGCCACAAAAGCATAGTTATTGGAAGGCAAAAGCATAGCTTTTAGAAAACCGCTTCTGCCGAGTCTGGCAGCAAAAGGGAAAAGAAAAACGCTAAGCATCTGATTTACAATGCTTAGCGTTAACTGTGTTGGGGTACTCGGACTCGAACCAAGAATGACAGGACCAGAATCTGTAGTGTTACCATTACACCATACCCCAATCTCTTGCCAGCGAACCGCCTGTTCACTTTAGCGGGTGCAAAGATACGCCGATTTTTCAAAACTGCAAACAAAATCTGCTATTTTTTCAAAAAAATCGCTAAAACGCGTTGCTTTGGCACGATATTTCCTAAAAGTTACGTAACTTTGCTTTTTGGATAATACGCATTTTTATGACTAAGAAAACTACGACAAACATCACCACCATACCCCTGGTCAAAACCATCGTGAACGCCATACAGGACAAGAAAGGGCAAGACATCACCCTGATTGACCTGCGCGGCATGGAAGGCACCATTGCGCAGTGCTTCATTGTTTGCCAAGGCAGCTCGCCCACTCAGGTGGAGGCCATCGCCTCGGAAGTGAGCGACCAAGTGCGCGAAGCGCTCAGAGAAAAAGCCATCGGCTGCGTCGGACTTGAACAAGCCCACTGGGTGGCCATTGATTTTGCCGACGTGATGCTCCACATCTTCGTACCCGATATGCGACAGTATTACGACATAGAGGGGCTCTGGCAGGACGCACCGCAAACACAAATTCCCAACCTCGACTAAAAACACAATCACACCCAACCATTCTCAATAACTACCATCCTTTCACATGGCACTCAACAATCAAAACATACCCCAGAAACCCAACGGCGAAGAACCTAAAATGCCACGGTTCAACATGAACTGGCTCTACGTTCTCGTGCTCATCGGCCTGCTCGCGTTCTTTTTCTTCGGTGGCGGCAATGCCATCGGCGGCCAGCCGGACACGCACAAAGCATCCTACTCCAAGTTTAAAAACTACGTGGAGCGTGGCTATGTCAAGCGCGTGGAAGTGCTCAACGCAGAACGGGCCATGAAACTATACATCCGGCCCGAATACTACCGCGAAGTGTTCAAGCGCAGCGCAGCCGAGCTGGGAGAAGACCCCTACGTCACCACAGAGTTCGGCTCCAACGACGAATTGGAGAAATACCTTGCCGAGCAGCAGGCCGCACACAAGATTGAAGACTTCGCCTACAACAACAAGCGACCCAACGGATTCCTCGACTCCATCCTCTCGTCGCTGCCCTTCATAGCGCTGCTCATCTTCTGGTTCTGGATGATGGGCCGAATGGGCGGAGCCGCCGGAACCGGAGGCATCTTCAACGTAGGAAAGTCGAAAGCGAAAATGCACGAGAAAGGCTCCGATCTGGGCATCACCTTTAAAGATGTGGCCGGTCAGGAAGGCGCCAAACAAGAAGTACAGGAGATTGTCGATTTTCTCAAAAATCCCCAGAAATATACCGACCTCGGCGGAAAGATACCCAAGGGAGCACTCCTCGTAGGCCCTCCGGGCACAGGTAAGACCCTTCTGGCCAAAGCCGTGGCCGGCGAAGCAGGCGTGCCGTTCTTCTCGATGAGCGGCTCCGACTTCGTTGAAATGTTCGTCGGCGTCGGTGCCAGCCGCGTTCGCGACCTCTTCAACCAAGCCAAGCAAAAGTCGCCCTGCATCATCTTCATCGACGAGATTGACGCCGTGGGCCGCGCCCGAGGCCGAAATCCAAACATGGGCGGCAACGATGAGCGCGAAAACACGCTCAACGCACTGCTCACCGAGATGGACGGATTCGGCACCAACAGCGGTGTCATCATCCTCGCCGCAACCAACCGCGCCGATATGCTCGACAAAGCGCTCCTCCGCGCCGGACGATTCGACCGACAGATACACGTGGACCTGCCCGACCTGCAGGAGCGAAAAGAAATTTTCGAGGTGCACCTGAAAAAGGTTAAGACCGACGAAAGTGTTGACATCGACTTCCTGGCACGTCAAACGCCGGGCTTCTCCGGAGCAGACATTGCCAATGTGTGCAACGAGGCAGCACTTATCGCTGCCCGACACCAGGCACAAAGCGTACAGAAGCAAGACTTCCTCGATGCCGTCGATCGAATCATTGGCGGCCTGGAAAAGAAGACCAAGGTGATGACCGCTGCCGAGAAGCGCTCCATCGCACTCCACGAAGCGGGCCACGCCACCATCTCGTGGTTCTGCGAGCACGCCAACCCGCTGGTGAAAGTCAGCATCGTGCCCCGCGGACAAGCGCTCGGCGCTGCATGGTATCTGCCCGAAGAGCGACAAATCACCACCAAAGAGCAGATGCTCGACGAAATGTGCGCACTGCTCGGAGGCCGCGCTGCCGAGGAGCTCTTCACCGGTCATATCTCAACCGGCGCCATGAACGACCTCGAACGTGCCACCAAATCGGCCTATGGCATGGTAGCCTTCGCTGGCATGAGCGAACGGCTCCCCAACCTCTGCTACTACAACAACGAGGAATACGCTTTCCAAAAGCCGTACTCCGACCACACGGCACAACTCATCGACGAAGAAGTTCTGAAAATGGTCAACACACAATATGCCCGCGCCAAGCAAATCCTCGAAGAGCATCGTGAAGGTCACAACGCTCTGGCCGAGCTGCTCATCTCGCGCGAAGTCATCTTTGCCGAAGACGTTGAGCGCATCTTTGGCAAGCGCCCATGGGTTTCCCGCTCACAGGAAATCATCGAAGAAAACCAACCGAAAGACATTCCCTTGGAGCAGATGCCCGACTTTGTGAAGCAGGCACAGGCTGACTTTGACGAGCAACAGGCCAACAACAAGGAGCAAGACGCAAGCAACAAAGAACAAGAGAAGGAGGAAGAAGCATGACCGAGAAACAGAAAAACCTCATTGTCCGTACCGTGAGCGGTGCGCTGTTCATTGCCATCATGGTGGCAGGCATCGTGGGCAATGCCCGCAGTTTTGCTTTGTTGTTCACACTTATCACCACCATGAGCGTCTGGGAATTTACAGGACTGATGAACCAGCGCGGCGAAATCACCGTCAACCGCTTCATCACCACCGCTGCCGCAGGCTATCTCTTTTTGGCCATGCTGGGCTTCACCAGCGGCATGACACCCTCAGTGGTGTTCATTCCCTATCTGCTCACGCTGATCTACCTGCTCGTGAGCGAACTCTATCTTCAACAGCCCGACCCCATAGGCAACTGGGCGCACACCATGCTGGCACAACTCTACGTGGCACTGCCCTTTGCCTGTCTGAACGTACTGGCCTTCCAGACCGATACCGCCAGCGGACAAACCATGTATAACTGGCTCCTGCCCATGGCGCTCTTTGCGTTTCTCTGGCTCAACGACACAGGAGCCTACTGCGTTGGTTCGCTCCTCGGCCGGCATAAACTCTTTCCCCGTATATCGCCTGCCAAGAGCTGGGAAGGCTCGGTAGGTGGTGCCGTGGCAGTATTGATTGCCGCCGGCGTGCTGGGTTATTACGAAAACCTCGACCAGTGTGGCTCGCTCTCACTTGTAGAGTGGCTCGGATTCGGCCTCACCGTTGTGGTGTTCGGCACTTGGGGCGACCTCATCGAAAGCCTCATGAAGCGCTCGCTGGGCGTCAAAGACAGCGGCAACATCATGCCCGGACATGGTGGTATGCTCGACCGGTTCGATTCTTCGCTCCTGGCCATTCCCGCCGCTGTTGTCTATCTCTATACCATCACGCTCCTTTAGGCCCCTGGCGCATGAAGCAAGTCAAAGCAAAAAAACACCTGGGACAACACTTCCTGACCGATCTCGACATTGCCCGACGCATTGCCGACACGGTGGATGCCTGCCCCGACCTGCCCGTGTTGGAAATCGGACCGGGCATGGGGGTACTCACACAGTATCTTGCCACGAAACAACGCCCGCTGAAAGCCGTGGAAATAGACCGCGAGAGCGTGGCCTATCTCTACGAGACCTTCCCTCAGCTACGCGACAACATTCTCGGCGAAGATTTCCTGCGGATGGATTTGACCAAAGTATTCAACGGGCAGCCCTTCGTGCTTACGGGCAACTACCCCTACGACATCTCATCGCAGATTTTCTTTCGCGTGATTGACAACCGCGACCTGATACCCTGCTGCACCGGAATGATACAGCGCGAAGTGGCGCTCCGCATGGCCGCACAGCCAGGCTCGAAGCAATACGGCATCCTCTCGGTGCTGATGCAGGCGTGGTACGACATTGAGTACCTCTTCACCGTTGATGAAGGCGTGTTCAACCCGCCGCCCAAAGTCAAGTCGGCCGTCATCCGAATGACGCGCAACAAGGTGCAACAACTTGGCTGTAACGAGGACTTGTTCCGCCGCGTGGTGAAGACGGTATTCAATCAGCGCCGCAAGATGCTCCGCGTATCCCTTAAACAATTGCTCCCCGCCGATGCCATTGCCGAACTGCAACACTCCACCTTCAACACGGCATTGCGCCCGGAGCAACTCACCATCGCGCAATTCGTTGAACTGACCAACCTCATCGAACCCTTCCTGCCATGAAAAAACAATACGAACTCCTCATCTCCCAACTGCGCGCACTGATTCAAGGCGAGTCCAACCGTGTGAGCGTGCTGGCCAATGCCACAGCACTGCTGAAGCAGACATTCCCCGAACGGTTCTTCTGGGTAGGTTTCTACATGGTGGCCGACGGCGAACTGCAGTTAGGCCCATTCCAAGGCACCGTGGCCTGCTACCATATAGGCAAGGGACGCGGCGTGTGTGGTACAGCGTGGGCCGAACAGCGCACACTCATCGTGCCCGACGTGGAGCAATTCCCCGGCCATATAGCCTGCTCTTCCGAGTCGCGCTCAGAGATTGTGGTGCCGCTCATCGGCAAGGACAACAACGTGGTGGGCGTGCTCGATATCGACAGCACCGCGCTCAACGCTTTCGACGAAACAGACCAACTCTACCTCGAGCAAACAGCAAAAATCTTGACCGAAGCATTGGCATATTGAAAAAATCGCCTACCTTTGTATGCAGAGAGCAAAACCGCGGAAGCCAAAACGCTACGCCCCTCTCCGCATTTTCCCTCTATAATTCACAATGAACTAAACGCCAAACGACTAATAAATATGATCGACGTTAAAGCAACCCTCAGCGGCGCCGAAGAGCGCATGGAAATGGCAGCAATGTTTCTCGAAGAATCGCTGAACCGCATCCGTGCCGGCCGCGCCAACGTAGCCATCCTCGATGGCGTACGCGTGAACAGTTACGGCCAGATGGTTCCCCTGAACCAAGTGGCCAATGTTTCCTGCCCCGATGCCCGCACCATTGCCATCCGGCCATGGGACAAGAAAGCCATTCGCGACATTGAGAAGGCCATCATGGACAGCGATGTAGGCATCACTCCCGAAAACAACGGTGAGATTGTTCGCCTGGCCATCCCTGTGCCCACAGAAGAACGCCGCCGCGAACTGGCCAAGCAGTGCAACAAACTAGGCGAAAAGGCCAAGGTGGAAGTGCGCAACGTGCGTGCCGACATCAAGGAGAAACTGAAGAAAGCCATCAAAGACGGCCTCTCTGAAGACAACGAGAAAGATGCCGAGGATGAACTGCAGAAGGTTCACGACAAATTCATCAAGAAGATTGATGCACTCCTTGAAGCCAAGAACAAGGAAATCATGACTGTGTAAAGAATGCACGGATTAGTAGTGAAGAACACCGGTAGCTGGTACTCGGTGAAAACCGACGAAGGCCACCTCATCGACTGCAAAATAAAAGGCAATTTCCGCTTGAAGAGCATCCGCAGCACCAATCCGGTGGCTGTGGGCGATCGCGTAGAGATCGTAGCCAATCAAGAGGGAACTGCCTTTATTACTGCCATCGAGGAAAGACGCAACTACATCATCCGCCGTTCATCCAACCTTTCGAAACAGAGCCACATCATTGCCGCCAACGTAGATCAGGCAGTGCTCATCGTCACGGTCAACTACCCCGAAACCAGCACCACCTTCATCGACCGCTTCCTGGCTTCAGCCGAAGCCTACCGCATACCCGTGGTGCTCGTGTTCAACAAGACCGACTTGCTCAGCACCGACGAGCTGCACCTTCAGGAGATGATGCTCACGCTCTACCGGCAAATCGGCTACACGGCCATAGCCCTCTCGGCCGCCACCGGCGAAGGCGTGGACCAACTCAAAACGCTCCTGACTGGGAAAGTCAATGCCTTCTCGGGCAACAGCGGCGTAGGCAAATCCACTCTCATCAATCGCCTCATACCAGGCGCCAACCTGCGCACCGCCACCATCAGCAATGCCCACAACACCGGCATGCACACCACCACGTTCAGCGAGATGATTCCCCTCGACAACGACGGCTACCTCATCGACACCCCGGGCATCAAAGGGTTCGGCACATTCGACATCGAACCCGAAGAGCTCACCTCCTACTTCCGTGAGATTTTCCACTACGCCCACAACTGCCGATTCTCCAACTGCACCCACACCCACGAGCCTGGCTGCGCCGTTCTGGCAGCGCTCGACGAGCACCTCATCGCCCAGTCGCGCTACCAAAGCTACTGCTCCATGCTCACCGACAAGGACGAAGGCAAGTACCGCGAGGCGTATTAGAGCGGGAAGAAATGACCATAAGAAAATCCGCAGTGGCAGATTTTTTCATTTATGGCGTTTAAACCAATAAGCGATGGCCTCTTTATATATATGTATTAGCAGCACCAGAACGGTCCATAGCCCAGTCACCCACGGCTGGTTCTTTCCCCAGAGAATTAAGAAGAGTAAAAGAATGGACAGCATAATGGCCAAGAAGCGGGCAAAGCGTATCTCGATGCGCAGTTGCAAAAGGTTCTTGGGTTTCTTCTGTCCTAAGAACAACAGGCGCGGACGATAGGTCGCTACCAAGAGATACGCCACAACGACGGTTGCCAAACCGCCAAACAGAAAATTCTTGGCTGTCGGATGCAGCAGGGCGGCTACCCAACAGGCCAGCAGGAGCAGGCCCGTTACGGCTTCGCAGATGGTGGCTTCGCGGGTACGATTCACGCGCACTTCTTCCACGCGGAAAGGTGCTTGTCTCATGGTTCAGCCTCCTTTCCGTTGGTATCTTTGCGGCGCGGCAGCCGCCCGCTCTTGCGCAGTGCCTCATTGATGATCCACTGCAGTTGTCCGTTGGTGGAGCGAAACTCGTCGGCCGCCCATTTCTCCACGGCATTCATCATCTCGGCATCCATGCGGAGAATGAAATTTTTAGTCATGCCGAGAAATTAATGGTTCAACGTGCCAGTATTCAACACGGGCTGTGCATTCTCGTCGGCACAGAGCACCACGAGCAGATTGCTCACCATGGCGGCTTTCTTCTCCTCGTCTAGTTCGCACACAGCGTCTTGCGAGAGTTTTTCGAGGGCGAGTTTGACCATGCCCACGGCACCTTCCACAATTTTTTCTCTGGCCGAGATGATGGCCGAGGCCTGTTGGCGGCGCAGCATCACTGCAGCAATCTCGGGAGCATAGGCCAGGTAGTTGATGCGGGCTTCCACCACTTCGATTCCGGCCATGGAGAGGCGCTCGGAGAGTTTTTCTTCCAACTGGTCGTTAATCTCGTCGGCATTGGAGCGCAGCGTAGGCTGGCGGTCGGCGGCATCGTCGCTGTCGTAGGCATAGAGGCCGGCCACTTGTCGCAGGGCGGCATCGCTCTGCACGCGTACAAATTTCTCCAGTGCGTTCATGATGCTCTTTGCGCTGGTACCCAATTCATTGGAATTACTGGCCATGGTCTGCGCATCCACATCGTACATGGCGCGGTAGGTATCTTTCAAGCGCCACACCAGCACCATACCAATCATGATGGGGTTGCCCTGCTTGTCGTTCACCTTGATGGGTTCGCCGTCGAAATTGCGGGCGCGGTGAGAGAGTTTCTTGGCAGAATAGAAAGGGTTGACCCAGAAGAAACCGGTCTGCGAGAGCGTTCCCTCGTACTGACCAAACCAGTTGAACACGCAGGCCTCGTTGGGCTCCAACTGCAGGAACGAGCAGGAGCAGATAATGTTGCAAATCAGCAGCACGACACCGCAACCCAGCATTACGCCGCCTATCCAATCTTCATAAGCATCCAGGCGGACAATGGCCATCACGATAAGGGTAAGAAAGGCTACATAGCCCAGCAACACGGCAAAGAGCATGGTGAAACCATTGAACACCTTACCGGTAAAAGCAAATTCTTTTGTTTCCATTGTTTTGATTAGTTTTAGAAATGATATCAAAATGATATCGCAAAATTATAGTTCTTGGAATTTTCTGCAAATATCCTTGCCGATTATTTAATGTTTTTTAATCTTTTGGAAATTCTGCGTTAAATTTCTTTAATACGTGTTAATTTTTAGGCAAGTCTATACTACTCAACTGCGCCCAGAATGGCTTAAAAGTCAGGAAGCGAACAGAAGTCAAAAAAATCGGCAAAATTTGACATTTCGGCTAACACACTGACTGACAAGGCCGTACAAATTTCGGACACAAACCCCCTACCCTCCGGCGACCTAAAAGCTATGCTTTTGGAACGCAAAAGCATAGCTTTTACCCGACAAGAGCTATGGTTTTGAAGGGCGAAAAGACAGGTTTTACCCCACGAAAAACACCGATTTTGGGTCAAAAAGGGTCTCCGGCGGAGTGCAAAACGCAGTTTTTGGTCGTCCAAATGAACCTCTCGCGCGCTGGAAGGGACGAAAACAGAGTGTTAAATCAAATGTGTCGAATTGTTAAATAATCTTAATCAGTATGCAATCTTCCGAAGAAAAATGGGGCAAAAAGGAAGAAAAGCGTACCTTTGCAGTCCGATTATATCCTGAGGGGAATCTTAGGCCCCTCGGCGCAAAGCGTGTTAATAGCGGTGCTTTTGGCCGAGCACAGTGGTTAGTGAATCGCCTGCGCACGTGATTTAATAAAGGTGGAGGGGCAACTCTCGGCAGTGGCAACGTGCCGCTGGCGGCAAAAGAGAAACCTTTTTACCTGGGATTTAAATGTGTATTAGTAGAAACAAACAAAACTGAAATGAACACACTAAGTTACAAGACTATCTCCGTGAACAAGGAGACAGCACAGAAAGAATGGGTGGTGATTGATGCTACCGACCAGGTGGTAGGTCGCCTTTGCTCGAAAGTAGCCAAGTTGCTGCGCGGCAAGTACAAACCCACCTTCACTCCACACGTTGACTGTGGCGACAATGTAATCATTATCAATGCCGACAAAGTGGTATTCACTGGTAAGAAAGAGACCGACAAGGTGTACACCCGCTACACTGGCTACCCCGGTGGTCAGCGTTTCAACACACCTGCTTCGCTGCGCAAGAAGGAAGACGGTGCCGACCGCATCATCCGTCACGCCGTGAAGGGCATGCTGCCTAAAGGTCGCCTCGGCCGTCAGCTGCTCGACAACCTCTATGTATATGGTGGCACCGAGCACAAGCACGAAGCTCAGAAACCCAAAGCAATCGATATTAACCAGTACAAATAAACCCAAGATACAATGGAAATGATTAATGCAATTGGTCGCCGCAAGAGCTCTGTTGCTCGTGTTTACCTCACAGAAGGTAACGGTAAGATCACCATCAATAAAAAAGAACTCACTGAGTATTTCCCCTCAGCCATTCTGCAGTATGTGGTGAAACAGCCACTGGAACTGCTTGGTGTGACAGAAAAATACGACATCAAAGCCAACCTCGACGGCGGCGGCTTCACTGGTCAGAGCCAGGCTCTGCGCCTTGCCATCGCACGCGCTTTGGTGAAAATTAACGAAGAAGACAAGAAGGCACTGCGCCAGCAAGGCTTCCTCACCCGCGATTCTCGCGAGGTAGAGCGCAAAAAGCCAGGTCAGCCCAAAGCCCGTCGTCGCTTCCAGTTCAGTAAGCGTTAATCTATTGCACTGCGGACCCAATGGCCCACAAGCAATACACAGACAACTGCTGAACGCCGTTTAGTATCTAAACACTTACGACTGACTAATTCCCCGCTCCGTAATTATATAAAGTACGCGGGCATAAGGAGAATTAACCATTACCTAAGTGCTGATTCTAACACAACAGAATTAAAAAGAAAGTAAACAAACCAATTAAAAAACGAAACACAATGTCAAGAACAAATTTTGACCAACTGTTGCAGGCCGGTTGCCACTTTGGCCACCTCCGCCGCAAATGGAATCCCGCCATGGCTCCCTACATCTTCATGGAGCGCAATGGTATTCACATCATCGATTTGCACAAGACCGTAGAGCACATCGACACTGCTGCTGCTGCCCTGAAGCAAATCGCCAAGTCAGGAAAGAAAATCCTGTTTGTTGCTACTAAAAAGCAGGCCAAAGACATCATCGCCGAAAAGGCTCAGTCGGTAAACATGCCCTATGTGATTGAGCGCTGGCCCGGTGGTATGCTCACCAACTTCCCCACCATCCGCAAGGCCGTGAAAAAAATGGCCAACATCGACAAACTGATGAACGATGGTACCTTCTCTAACCTCTCCAAGCGCGAGCTCCTGCAGATTACCCGTCAGCGTGCAAAACTCGAGAAGAACCTCGGTTCCATTGCCGACCTGAATCGTCTGCCCTCAGCCCTCTTCGTGGTTGACGTGCTGAAAGAAAACATCGCCATCCGCGAAGCCAACCGCCTGGGCATCCCCGTGTTCGCTATCGTTGACACCAACTCCGATCCCAACAATGTTGACTTCGTAATCCCTGCCAACGACGACGCTAAGGATTCTATCGAAGTAATCCTCACCGCCTGCTGCGATGCCATCCAGGAAGGTCTGGAAGAGCGCAAGGTAGAAAAGGCCGACGAGAAAGCTGCCGAAGAACAAGCCGAGGAAGTGGCCGGCGAACCTAAGAAGCGCACACGCCGCACTCGCAAAGCCGCTGAGCCCAAAGCCGAAGAAGCTCCCGCAGCAGAAGAAACTGCTACCGAGCAAGCAGCCGAAGCTCCCGCAGCTGAGTAAATATCTTAGCCCCCTTGAACAAGGGGTTGGGCTCTTAACAAGCGAAGACGCCCAACTAAAAGAAATAACTCAATCAGTCTGAATAACGCTTGTTCAGACCGCAAGTCCCAACAAGGGGACATAAAAACAAAAAAAACAAAATGGCTATTTCAATTGAAGATATCAAAAAGCTTCGCGCCATGACCGGTGCCGGTCTGGCCGACGTGAAGAAAGCGCTGACCGAGGCTGAAGGCGACTTCGACAAAGCCAAGGAACTGCTCCGCGAGCGCGGTCTGGCCATCGCTGCCAAGCGTAGCGACCGCGAAACCTCGAACGGCTGCGTGCTGGTAAAGGTGGACGGCAAGTTTGCTGCTACCATCGCCCTGAAGTGCGAAACCGACTTCGTGGCTAACGGTGCCGACTTTATCGCACTGACCCAGAGCATCCTCGACGCTGCCATCGCCAACAAATGCCAGACACTCGACCAAGTGAAAGAACTCACACTGGCCGACGGTCAGAAAGTGCAGGACGCTGTGACCCATCGCTCTGGTATCACCGGCGAAAAGATGGAACTCGATGGCTACCTCGTGCTCGAAGGCGACAATATCGAAGTCTACGACCACATGGGCCGTCACACCCTCTGCACCATGGTACAGACCAACCTCAACGCTCCCGAAGTGGGCCACAAGCTCGCCATGCAGGTAGCAGCCATGAAACCCGTGGCTCTCTGCGCCGAGAAAGTTGACCAGGCCATCCTCGACGAAGAATACAAAACCGCCGTTGAGAAGACCAAGCTCGAGCAGATTGAGAAATATGTAGAGTCGCAGCTGAAAAAGGCTGGTATCAACCCCAACCTCGTTGACAGCGACGACCACATCGAGTCGAACATGGCCAAAGGCTGGCTCACACAGGAAGACGCCGACCGTGCACGCGAAATCAAAGTGAAGGCTGCTGAGGAAAAAGCTCAGAACCTGCCCGCACAGATGATTGAAAACATCGCTAAAGGCCGCGTACAGAAGTTCCTGAAAGAGAACTGCCTGGTTGACCAGGAATTCCAGTTCGGCGACGGCGACAAGGCTACTGTTTCGCAGTGGCTCGCCCAGCAGAACAAGGAACTGCAGATTGTTGACTTCAAGCGCTTTACCCTCGTAGCAGAGTAATCTCGCTTAAGATAATAACAAAGCGGGCCTGTCAGTAGTTGCTGACAGGCCCGTTTTTTGTGGCGGGTAATGACAGTAAGCGTGTACGAAGACACGCTCGATAAGAAAAATGTAATCAAGAAAATATAGGGATAAAAGAAAAATCGTATATTTGTCCACCATTATAATTATTGAACTTAAATCATTATATTTTGAATACTTCTGTAAATACGTGCTGTTCAGGTATCCGCATACTGTTTCTACGCACCATATTTGTTTTTGCTTTGCTGCTTTTCCCATTCGTTCCCTCAAATTCATGGGAGGCAAAAGATTTCAGTTTTTCTCACCTTGATATGTCTGCAGGCATGAACAGTTTGCGTATTTTTTCGATTGCCTCCACTGACGATGGTGCTTTATGGTGGTCATCTAAGAAAGGCGTGAGCCGCTACAATGGCACCACCATCTTCAATTATCCATTACAGTCAGATGGTCGCTGGGAACATCAAGGCGGTCGCACTGTTTATCTAAAGACGACAGGAATGCGTGTCTGTGCTTTCGACAATCGCGGCTTTATCTATACCTATAATCCTCTAACCGACAATTTCGATCTCGTTGTGAGTCTCTTAGAAAAATTTGGGCATGAAGTCTCACTGAACGATATTGCCATTGAGCCCGATGGTTTCCGCTTGGCTTTACACAATGGCATATATCAGTTGCGCGATACTGTACTTACATCCATTCACCAAGGAATCTGGGTAGATAAAATACTGCAAGCCGATGCCAGATACTATTACCTCACCCAAGATGGTGTATTGGGAAGCAATTTCAAGCGTTTATTGCCTTTTCATGCCGTAAGTTGGTATTATGACAAACAACAAAATCGCATTTGGCTGGGTAGTTATAACAGCGGACTTGGCATTGCGCGTGTAACACAAGACGGAGGACTTGCAATTGAAGACTTTATTGATATTGACCATGACTCACAACAGCAATACCCTATACGTAGTATCGTACCTTATGATGCACAGACAATGCTCGTGGGCGTAGATGGTTTAGGTGTCTTCTCTGTATTGAAGAAACCAGCGCATGTGGCAAAGAAATTGTTTGATGCGAACGATGGGCCGCAAGGAAAAATTCATGGAAACGGTATCTATAGCGTATTTGTTGACAACTGGCGGAACATTGTTATGGGTTCTTATACGGGAGGTATAGATATCGCTCGGCCACACGGAGGTATCACCACGATTTATCAGCACACCGAAAGCGATGTGAACAGTTTGCGTAATGGAAACGTTACAGCGGTAATGCAACTCACACCCGAATCTCTTTTATTCGGAACCGACTGCGGCGTTAGTATAGTAAACACACGGACAAATCAGTGGACTCATCTACTTAGTGGCGTCGTGGTGCAACATATATATCGTCAGCCCGACGGAAAGGTGCTTGTTTCAACCTATGGCAAGGGCGTTTACACCATTGACCGATCACTTAAAGTGGCACATCCCTACTCTATTGAGATGAGGAACCTAAAGGACAATCATGTTTATGCCACATGTTATGATTCCAATGGACATCTCTGGGTGGGCTGTCTGGATGGAGAATTGGCAGAAATTACTCCTGGGGGAGTGCGCTATTATCCCGTGAACAATGTGCAGACACTTGCAGAAATTTCCACAGGCCAAATTGCTGTTGGCACTGCTTTTGGCCTAAAACTCATTACCCCGGAAAACCGTCGTGTGCAGGATATTAACTACGCACCCAAAGGTATCGCAGACGTCAATCCTTTTATTATGCACATCTATTCCGATGGGCAACATCTCTGGATTGCTACCGATGGTGGCGGTGTTTACATTTACAACCTTAAGAACAAGCAAAGTCGTCAACTCACCACGGCCAATGGTCTTCCGTCAAACCATGTAAGCAGCATTATTAATGATGGAAAGGGACGGATTTGGATTGCAACCGAGCAGGGGCTTTGCTTTCTGTACGCTTCGAAACCATCCAAAGTGTACAATGTAAACTACTGTCCCGGGGTGAACCGCATATACGTAAGGGGGGCTGTTACCCGGCTACAAAACGGCGACCTACTCTATGGAACAAGCACAGGAGCTGTGGTGATACATCCTGACAGCCTACGGCCTCTTAACTATACTGCCCGGTTGAATATTCGACGAGTGAAAATTGATAATGATGGTAAAGACGGTTCGTTCCCCATTGAAGGTAGAGAACTACATCTCGATTATAATCAACGCACCTTCATACTCAGCTACGAAAGCATCAATATGCGCTATCAATTCGACATTGCCCACCGTTATCGATTGGGCGAAGGCGAATGGAGTAGTCCGACACGGGCGCAAGAGGTGCGTTTTAATAATCTTCAACCAGGCAAACACTTATTGCAGCTCCAAGCTGTGAGTATCACCAGTGGTGAAGTAATAGATGAAACAACGTTTACCATCATCGTAGGCCAACCCTGGTGGAACTCTTGGTGGATGTGGATTATTTACATAACTCTTCTTGCATGTGGATTCTATGTATCCTGGAGAATCTATCAACTCCAGTCGAACTATATGCGCTTGAGCCTTGAACACATGAAGCAGCAAGAAGAGGTTCTGATACAAGATTCGAAAGAGACATTATCCTCAGCTACATTAACTGCTGCATCACCAATAGTTGCAGAAGATAGCGGCAAACTATTTATCGAGAAGGCTACACGATTAGTGGTTGAAAATATCTCCAACACCGCGTTTGATATCAATAGCCTGTGTCGAGAAATGGCTATGAGTCGTACGCTTTTCTATCTAAAGCTGAAAT
>CAJOIX010000033.1:0-19540 GCA_905234815.1 uncultured Prevotella sp.
CCGTGCAACAGGATGGCTCTTAGAAAGTATTATATAAAAAGCTGTACGTTATCTAACCACAACTTTCTTTCCGCCAATGATGTAGATACCCTTGGGGAGATTTTCAGCATTCTTCAACTGTACTCCATTAATGGTATAAACGCCCTGCTTGGCCTGCTGAACATCATTGCTAATAGAGTTGATTCCAGTGGCCGTGGTCTTCTTGTAAACCTGAACAACTTGCTGGCCAGACTTATAGCAAGAGAAAATATCATTACTGCTGTTATAACGAACAGTATTGCGTTCGCCACTGGCAAACTTGATCTCAGCATCACCACCACTTATAGTAATGGTAGCCTTAGCATAGTCGGTCTTTGAAGTGAGTGTGCGCAGACGATTAGAAGTACCATCAACACATCCGAGATAGCCGTCATCTACTTTCAGATACCATGCACCTGCTGCTCCTTCAAGAGTGATAATCTGTACAGTTGAAACTGGATCAGCCACATCACCGGACACATCAATGTCAACTGCAGAGCGGTTATTGGTATTCTGTGTGGTGCTTAGAGCCTTTGCATATGCCTCATTTAAAATAATAATCTGGTCGCCTGCTGCAAGTTCCGAAGCAGAAGTAACTTTGGTGTAAGTACCTGTAGCCCCTTCGTTTTCATCTAAAGCAAATTTGAAACTAATGGTATTGCCATTGCGCGTGATATCATAAACCTGCTTGTTCAGATATTTTTTGCCGTCGGTATTGGCATTAAAGAGTTTTGCTGCCGGAGTCGTAGCGTTTCCAAATGCATTGTTTGAACTGATTGGATAGAAGTCGGTGGCCAGTCCTGCATCGGTAAGTTGATAAACCTCTTCGTCACGATATAACTTATAGTATTCGTAGAGTTCTTCATCGTACTGCAGTTCATTGTCGGCCTGCACCCAAGTCATGCGCTGATGGCTGGGGTCGTCGTTAGGAGCGTTATCGGCCCACACTGCTGCATCGTAGTCAACATGGAGAATGAGCAGGCCATTGCCTGGCAGA
Organism: uncultured Prevotella sp.; assembly: GCA_905234815.1. GTDB lineage: Bacteria > Bacteroidota > Bacteroidia > Bacteroidales > Bacteroidaceae > Prevotella. Next base: position 1,016 of record CAJOIX010000033.1, read on the forward strand.
TACTTGTCCCAACTGGTCTGTTGGCGATTTTCCAAAAGGAAATACTCGTCTTTATGTCCATCATTATAGATAACATAGGAGTTTCCTCCGTCGGTGAGTGCCTTCATCTGGGTCACTTCGGTAGCACTGCTGAGTTCTATTGGGGTCTTCCAACCAGCCACCCAGCGCTCGTAACTGGTATAGCCGGCAGGAGTATAACCATCATTGTTGTAAGAGCCCGAACACATCAAGTCGAACACATCCATTCCGAAGCCACCGCTATAATCGGTGTCATAGAAGTCAGGATAGCCCAGACAGTGGCTGAATTCATGGCAGATGGTGCCCAGACCGTCAATCTTCCACGAAGTAACGCTGGTGTAAGAACTGTCCCAAGTATCTGGTTGCAGTTCGCAACTAACGGCATAAGTGTCAATTTTCATTCCGTCCATGGTCTGCGCGCCTGAACCAGCTGAGAGTTCCCACTCGTGTGGCCAAATAGTGTCCTCCGCACCACCATTGGCCTCGCCAGCGCCAGCATAAATAACCATAACTTGGTCCACTTCGCCGTCGCCATCCCAGTCGTAGTCAGCATAGTTTACATCTTTGTCGGCTAACTTCAGCGCCTCGATAACCATTGTGGCTGGATACTTGTCGTCGCCATGGTTGTCGTTGCCTCCATAGTAAGAAGCGGCTTTCGACACCGTTACTGGTCCAACCACGTCGAAGGTAAGATCGAACTGAGAGTCGCTCTGTGAAGTAAAGTAGTCGTGAACGGAACCATCAAAGTTCCCGACTTTAAGTCCTTCCTCATTGGCAATGCGCTTATAGAGTGCAAGATTGTTCGACGCCTGAAACTTCGTGTCAGTGAATTGAGCCAAAATGATGAGTCCTTTCTTCTGACCTGTATAGTTTCCGATAGTGCCTACCTTTTTTGCTGGCGCTTTCAGTCGGTTGGCACGACGCTGATTAGCTTTTGCACGACGAGCTTTAGCTGAAGCCTTTACCACTTCTGCGTCGATTTCCTGATAATAGGTTTCTCCGGTAGCGAGATTGTAGGCTTTTCCATCGGAACCGCGATAGAAGTGGCCATGTTCATCGCCAACGAGCGTGGCTACAATCTGTGTACCATCAGCGAGGGTGATGGTTTTCTTCAATCCTGGCTTGGCAGGTATGGCATTGGCTGCGAGGGTTAGAACCAGCAGAGCCAATACTAATAAAGTTTTTTTCATAGTCTTGAAATTTTATTTAATTATATATTTTTTCCCGTTTTTAATGTAGATGCCTTTCGGAAGTTTTGAGAGCGAAGAGGCTGGGTTGGAAAGGACCTTGCGACCATCGAGCGTGTAAATCGAATTGTCGCGATGTGTCTGCTCTGACTCGGTATTCTCAACAGACACAATGCCAGTGGGTGTTACTTCTTCCTTATAGAGATACACGTTTTGCTGTCCGGAGGTGTAGCAGCGGAACATCTTTGCAGAATCATTGAAACGCAATTGACGATCGCTATAGGCCTTGTTCGTAATGGTGGCTACGCCTGTGTTGCTGATGCTGATGGTCCACCGAGCGGCATCGGTATTATCCTCTTCAAGCACATTGAGACGATTATCATCGGAGTTGAGTGCAAGATATTGGTCTTTCAGGCTGTCGTAAATGGTCCACCCATCGGTGGTTTCGTTGAGTTGGAGTACCACGGTTTCGGTATTGTTGCTCAAGTCAATTTGTTCGCCTGTGAGCGTTCCCTCTTTGGGAACTCCTGAGGTCCCGCTTTCGTTCATGCCGCAATAGGAGTAGTACTTACCGCCAGATTTACCCACAAGCAGATAGTTTGCGCCAGCTTCCAAGGAACTGTTGGCCACCATGAGTGTGTAAATGCCTGCGCCCTGTTGCGGTTGTTCTCCTTGTTCGCGAATGGTGATGGTCACGCTGACCACTGCACTCATCTCGCTGCCACTGAATGCGCGGGCGGTGATGGTGGTGGTTTCGCGGATGGCCAGTGCACCGGTATAGAGTGTAGAGGAGGTGGTGGGAGTTGAACCATCGGTGGTGTAGCGGATGGATGCACCGCTCGTTGAGCAACTGATGGTAAGCGGCTGCTCTTCGTAGTAGGTACCGCTGGCAATGCTGAACACAGGTGTGGCTACGCCGTAAGAGGTCTGACCGCTATAGTTGTCGTAGGAGAACGATTCCGTCTTCTTGCTGCCCCAGATATACTCTTCAAGGCCTGGGTAATCGACAAAGGGATTACGGTTGCGTTGCAGGGCATAGACGGCATTGTTGCGGGCAATTTCGCGGTCGTCAACAGGGTCGTTCTTACTCCAGCGCATGAGCATATCGAAGTGCCACTGGGCATAAGGCTGATACTTGGTGCCTGTGATCACGCCGCCGCTCCAGTTGGTGATACGGTCTTCGTAGCACGTGGCCATGTAGAAATAGATGCGGGCAATGTCGCCTTTAATCTCATCGTTGGGTTCAAAAACGGTGCCACTATAACCACTGGTCTTGCAGGTACCAAGTTTTGAATACCCGTTTTTGGACGAATAAGTTACATTTCCCACTTCGCCAAAGGGGTATGAACCGCGCCGGTTGTTGACGTAGCAGTCGGTGGGCAACACATGAACGAGGTCGCTCTTCATGGGACTGGCCTTGGAGAACCAGCTCTGCGGAATGCTATGTTCACGATTCCAACCGGCGCCTTCGCTGTTGTTGCCGTTGCGGTCGCTCCAAGTGTAGGAGGTGGCATTGCTGTACCAGTCGCGCAGATAGCCATCGGCGCGCTTGTCGGTTTGTTTGTAGGCTTCAATCAGCCCGTCGTAGCCCACATTGTTGAGCGACTTGATGATGTTGTAAAAAGCTGTTTTCAAGGCTTCACCCTTCTTTCCATCGGCTCCCTGATAGTAGGTTCCTGAGGAATTAGGCCCTTGCGCAAAAGCGCCGGCGACCCAAAAGAGAACCATCATGAGTGTGAATACCTTACGAGTTGTTTTCATGGTAATAGATTTTTTAGGTTTTTGTTTCGATCATCCATCACGATGATTTGGGCTGCAAAGGTAGGTATTTTATTCCATCTACCAAGAATTTGGTCAGTTTTTTTTGTGTCAGGGGTCAACGTCGTAGTACACCTGCAGGGCGGCCAGAGAGTGGTCTTGCAGGAGTTGTTTCTCTGAGGCCAGCAGCGCCTTCCGCACCTGCTGATTGGGAAGTGTGCGCTCGAGTTTCAACACGATTTTGCGGATGTGCAGCTGGCGCACTCTCCCGACCGAGGGCTTATCGGGACCGAGGATTCGCGTGGAGAATTGTGCCCTTAACAGATCGGCAAGTCTGGCTGCGGCTCGCTCTACGAGTGGCTCCTTGGTGTGACGGAGATAAATGTAGATGAGCCGATGGAACGGGGGATAACAGAACATTTCCCGCTCGTTCAACAGCGATTGGAAAAAGGCCGGCTGATTGTCGGCAACCACTTGCTGAACAACGGACGATTCGGTGTTTTTGGTTTGCAGCAGCACGAGCCCCTGCTGCCCTTTTCTTCCGGCTCTTCCGCTCACTTGTGTCATCATCTGGAACGCACGTTCAAAGGCGCGGAAGTCGGGCTGGTTCATCATTTCGTCGGCGCTCACAATGCCCACTACGCTGACATTGGCAAAGTCTAAGCCTTTGGTCACCATTTGCGTACCGATGAGGATATTGGTCCGACCGGAAGAGAAATCGTCAATGATGCGCTGGTAGGCTCCCCTGGAGCGGGTGGTGTCGAGATCCATGCGTGCTATTCGCGCCGTGGGGAAGAGTTCGGCCACGATTTCTTCGAGTTTTTCGGTACCTATTCCGCGCCCTCGCAACTGATGTTCTTCACAACTGGGACATTCGGCAGGCACGGCATAGGCTGCTCCGCAATAATGACAGGTGAGCAGATTGAGACGCTTGTGGTAAGTGAGCGGCACATCGCAGTTTTTGCAGCGGGGCACCCATCCGCACACTTTACACTCGACCATGGGTACAAAGCCGCGCCGATTCTGAAAGAGAATGGCCTGTTTGCCCTGCTCAAGCGCTGTTCTGATGGCTTCGATGAGTTGCGGTGAGAGCGGGCCGCGCATGATTTTCCGGCGTTGCAGATCGCGCACATCAACCACTTCGATGCGGGGCAGTGCTATGTCCTGATAGCGGGTGGAGAGCCGCACGTAGCCGTACTTCTTCGCAACCGTGGCATTATAGTAGGTTTCGGCCGACGGCGTGGCGGTGCCGAGCACCACCTTGGCCTGCTGTTCGCGGGCGAGCATGAGTGCAACAGAACGGGCATGATAGCGCGGTGCGGGGTCTTGCTGCTTGAAACTGTTCTCGTGCTCCTCGTCGATGATTACGAGTCCGAGACGCTGGAAGGGAAGCAAGGCTGCACTGCGGGCTCCGAGAATGATATCGTAGGGGGCACCCGAGAGCTGCTTCTGCCAGATTTCCACACGCTCGGCGTCGCTATAGCGCGAATGGTAAATGCCCAGTCTGTGGCCGAACACTTGCTGCAGCCGCTGCATGAGCTGCACGGTGAGGGCTATTTCGGGCACGAGATAGAGCACTTGGCGGTGTTCCTGCAGTGCGTGGGCTATGAGGTGAATGTATATCTCGGTTTTTCCCGACGAAGTGACGCCATGGAGCAGCACCACATCGCGACGAAGATGTTGCAGCAGGATTTGGTTGTAGGCTTCTTGCTGCGCAGAAGAGAGCGGCTTGATGCGCTCGGGATGGGGCGCCTGGCTGTGATTGAGCCTACCGATTTCGCGCTCGTAGAACTCGAGAAATCCGCGGTCTTTGAGCGTCTTGACAATGTTCGGACTGACGGCTGCCTCGTTTTGCAGTTCCTCGCGACTGATATCCACGAGCTGCGGCTGCTGCGTTCCGTTGATGTCGCTCCAATGGGAGATGGAGAGAAACGTATTGAAAGCGTGGAGCTGCTGGCGGGCAGGCTTGAGCAGATCGAGGGCTATGTGAAGGGCGCGCTCCGACTGATATTGCGCAGGCAGGCGCAGATAGGTCTCGGTCTGCGCATGATAGCGGTCTTCCTGCTTCAGACCGGCAGGCAGTGCAGCGGTCAAGACATCGCCCAGCGCACACATATAATACTGGCTGATCCACTGCCAGAGCGACAGCTGATGAGGCAGCACCGTGGGGTGCGCGTCAAGGAGGGTCAGTATGGGTTTGGTTGGGAAGTCGGGGGCCGTTTCATGGATGCGATAGACCACAGCGATGTAGCGCTTCGATTTGCCCAAAGGCACCACCACCCTACTGCCGACACTCACCTGCGGAGCGAAGGCCGGCGGCAGGCTGTAGGTATATACGCCATCGAGCGGAAGCGGGAGTATCACATCGACGTAGAGCATTGCTTGGATTTTACTTTCCTTTGAATCTTGGCTGTCTTTAGTTTTAGAATTAGAAGAAGTATCCCACGCCCAGCTGCCACTGGTGTGCTTTGCCTTTGCCATAGACAATATCGCTACCTGCAGAGTCGAACTGATAATTATAGTTCATATTCATCTGCACATGACTGAGCACCGTCAGGCCTACGCCGAGATTGGCGCTCTTGGTGGAGTTCTTCCATTCCCAGTCGCCCTGGTGCTTGCTGCCAACATTGAAGGAGAACTGCGGACCGGCATAGAAGAACACGCTGGCCACTTTGCTCAGACCGATGGTGTAGCGCACATTCACGGGAAGGTCGATGGCCTGCTGCTTGACAGACTGCTCGCTGCTCACATCGGTAGATTTGAGACGGGCATCCATCTGGCTGTAAAGCACTGACCCATCAACGCCCAAACCGGCTATGGGAATAGAAACTTTTACCGTCGGGCCAATGAAATAGCCGAGGCGGTTGCTGCTCTTCAGTGCACTCGAGGAGAGTGATACATCGGAAAGATTGACACCGCCGCGCACACCAAACTTGACTTGCGCTTGTACAGAATGGCTCAAGGCCAGCAAGAGCACCAAAATAAGGCATCGAAAATGTTTCATCTTTTTGCAGTTTTTAAATGGTTGATATTCAACGAATTACAAATCGCATTTCAAAAGCTATGCTTTTGGTCTGCAAAAGCTATGCTTTTAGGCGCCAATAGCTATGCTTTTGAAGGGCAAAAGCATAGCTATTGAAAAACCGTTTAAAAAGTCCACTTCGCAGCAAGGGTCGGAATGGCGTAGAAATGGTTGCTCTCGCCGCGGGTGTTGAACACGAAATTGTTGGAGATTTCCACCTCGGTACCAAGGCTGAGATGAATGTCTTCGCAACCTTTCAGCGCATTGACGTTGAACCAGAGCTGTGGCTCGGAAACAACAATGAGCTTTCCGTTCACGTCCTTATCGTACCACACATCGCAGAAACCCTTGAAGGTCAGCTTCTTGTTGAAGAAATTTGTTCCCCACACGGCTGTGGTCTGGAAACCGTTGAAGCCGCCGCGGTTCTGTCCGCTAAAATAGTATTTATACATGGCCTGAAGGGAGAAGGTGGTGTTATAGTCCTTCGTGGCCCAGTTCCAGGCACCACCAGCCAGGAAAGCATGTTGGAAACGCGTGCCAATCTGCGTATCTTCGAGCGTGGTGGCACCGCCGTTGTACTCCACATGAGCAGCAAAGGGAGAGGTCTTGCCCAGTTTGAACTCGCGGGCTATTTCCCAGTAGGCTCCTGCGGCACCGTCGCCATAGTAGTCAACATCGGTGAAGAGGAACGTAGAGCCCCACTTGTCGGTCTTGAACATCTCGACGGTGGTGGTCACATTGGGGCGGGCAGCCAGATCGCTGTAAAGTGTATGTCCCAGATCGTAATGGAGCTGGACTTCCTGGGCATTTGCTTGGAGAAACAAGAAGCAGAAAGCAAGGAACAAAAACAAAGATTTTTTCATAATTGAGAATTTATAGATGTTGATATTTATGTTTACAAGATTATCTTTTTTCTCGCTCCGGTGCGCATCGCTGGAGCGCAGTGCCTATTCCACTAATAATTGCACGAGCGTCTGTCCGACAGCCTTCAACGTATTGCGGTCGATATGTTCAAGATCATCGTCGAGCGTATGCCATGTAGGACCAAAGCCGCTCTGCTTGCAGTCGGGATAGTACGGCACGATATCGGCCACAGGTATGCCGCGGCGACAGAGGGGAACATGGTCGTCCATGACGCCTCCGCCCTCCTTCTTGGGGAAGTAAGAGCCGTAGCCGGCACGCCGCGCTGCACGCCAAACGCGCTTCACCACATCCGGTGCGTATCGCTGTGAATACGCTTCCTGATAGAATTTTGCGCCTTGGCCGCCCACCATATCGAGCAACACGCCCCACTGATAGGCTCCTTCGGGCAGCTGACTGGCAAAATGTTGAGCACCGAGCGCCCACGTTTCGGACAGGTCGGGCTGATCGCTCCACTGCGGAGTGCCCCAGTCTTCGGCATCAAAACAAACGAAATCTATACCTTTATTCAATAAGGTATCGCGCGTAAAAATTCCTGCCAGTTCCAACATCACGGCCACTCCGCTGGCGGCATCGTTGGCGGCGAGGATAGGCTTGCGCCAGTTAGCCTCGTCGGGGTCGTTGTCGGCCCAAGGACGCGAGTCCCAGTGGGCACAAATCAGGATGCGCGGAGATTGCTCAGGGTTCAGGCGGGCAATGATGTTGGTGGCCTTGAGCGTGGTGCCGTCGTATCCAACAAGATCGACCCGCTGCTGTTCCACTTGGCAGCCAGCTGCTTCAAACTCCTTCACAATCCATTCCTTGCAGCGCTCGTGTCCCTCGGTGTTCATGGCACGAGGCCCAAATTCACATTGCTTCTTCACAAATTCAAAAGCACGATCGGCGCTGAATGCAGGCCCCTTCGGAGCCAACTGCTCATCAGCGGCGTCTTGCTCGGCCTCATCGGCAGCAACGTATTGAGAGAAAAGCGGCCACAGGCAGTACCATAAAAAGAATACTGCCAGTGTCAACAGCATTAAAACAATAAGCACTTTTTTCATTTTCCGGTTTGTACTTGATTCATTACTCGGAGCCAGTTCTCGCCCCATATTTTCTGTATATCGGCCTCATTGTATCGGCGGCGCAAGAGTTCCTTGGTGAAATTGATGGCCTCGGATGCATCGGCAAAGCCTGGCACGCCTCCATCACCATCGAAATCGGTGCCTATGCCCACATGGTCGATACCCATCACGCTAATGGCATGCTCCAAATGGCGCACAGCATCATATATATCTGCCTCGCCAGCAGTGCGGAGAAAACCAGCATAGAGCGTAGTGTGGGCCACACCGCCATGCTGAGCCAAGGCACGGAGTTGATCGTCGGTCAGATTGCGGGGATGATCGCACAGCAGCCGACTGTTGCTATGGCTGCACACAATGGGCTGACGACTCACTTGAAGCGCATCGTAGAACGACGATTCTGCAGCATGACTCAAATCGACCATCACCCCTTGACGGTTCATTTCCTGCACCACTCGTTCGCCCAATGGGCTCAATCCACCGTGGGTCTGCGTGCCGCGGGCACTGTCGCAGATGTCGTTGTCGCCATTGTGACAAAGAGTGATATAGGTTATGCCGCGTTGAGCGAAGTAGGCCACGTGCTCAACTTTTCCTTCCAGCGCCAAACCATTCTCAATGCCGAGCACGATTGATTTCTTTCCAGCCCACTTGTTTTGCCGCAGTTCTGCTTCATTGCGCGCCAACGCCAGATGTTCCTTGTTGCTGGCAACGATTTGCTCAATCTTGTCAAAAATGAGATCGGCATATTCCTTGGGGCCAGACACCTTGAAAGGAACCCGCTCCTGAAATGTCTCTCCGGGCTTAGGCTGTGGCAGATAGCACACCATGGTGACGGCATCGAGCCGTCCCTCGCGCATCTTTTGCAAATCGACAAGAATACGCGGGTCGCGCCGATCGAAGTGAATGTCTTCGGCGAAGAACATCGGGGTGTCGCAATGAGTATCGAGCGAGAGCACCCGACTGTGCAGATGCTTTGCCCGCGAGTATATGTCGGCTTCGGAAACGAGCCACTTGAAGAGCGGTTGCCCCTCTTCGCCCAGCCACTCCGGATGCCACTGCACGCCAATGACGGGTTTGCGCTCGGTGCTTTCCATTGCCTCCATCACGCCATCGGGAGCGAAAGCCGTTGCACGGAAGCGATGACCCGTAGTCTGAACGGCTTGATGGTGGAACGAATTGACCTGCATACGGGTGGTCTGAAAAAGCTGGAAGAGCAGACTATCGTCGGAAATCTCCACATCGTGGGTCTTCACGTCGCGCTCTTCCTTCTGATCGTGCTGCAGGGGTTGCTTCACATCGGAATTGAGCGAAATGTCCTGTGCCACACGGCCACCCAGCGCCATGGCCAGCGTCTGTATTCCGCGACAGATGCCAAGGATGGGCAACTGACGGTTGACGGCCATGCGGGTGATCATCAACTCGGGCAAGTCGCGCACCTCGTTCACATTCCCCAGTTTCTCGGAGGGTTCCTCGCCAGCCCAGCGCGGGTCGATATCGGCACCGCCGCTGAGCAGCAAACCATCGATTCGCTCCAGTGTGTTGTCGATGACAGACGCATCGCTGACGGGCGGAATGAGCACAGGCACACCACCAGCCGCCACGATTTGCTGGTAGTAGCGGTCGCGGAGCGTGGCATCAATCTGCTCATGATTGGTGGTAATGCCAATCACAGGGCGCTGCTGCGAGGGGGGAAACTGGCTGTAGAAATTGGCCAGATGGTCGTCAAGCTGATAAGATTTCATGCGGTTATTGGGCAATGGCCAAGAGTTCTATTTTGAAAATGAGGGTAGAATAGGCTTTGATTGGTCCGGTCTGACGGGTGCCATAGCCGAGTTGCTGCGGGATGTAGAGTTCCCAGATGGAACCTACGGGCATGAGCTGCAGGGCTTCGGTCCAACCTTTTATCACGCCACTGACAGGGAAAGTAGTGGTGTCGGGCGTGCGCTTATAGCTGGAGTCGAACTCCGTGCCATCGATAAATTTTCCCTCGTAGCGTACGGTGACCTTGTCTTTGTCTGAGGGTTTAGGACCGTTGCCTTCTTTGATTACCTTGTACTGCAGGCCCGTGGCAGTGGTTTTCACGCCTGGCTGCTTCTGGTTGTTACGGAGCCACTGCTCGTTCTGTTCGCGATAAGCGGTCTCGGCTTTGGTGCGGGCGGCCGATTCGGTTTTTTGGAAATACTGCTCGGCAGCGGCCTGCTGCATCTTGCCCGACTCTTGCTTCACGGCAGCGCGGAGCCCTTCGAGGAATACATCTACATCAATGTGCTGCGGGGTACCCTCGAACGATTTGCCCATGGCTGGGAGCACCTGTTGACGAATTTGTCCGCCTATGAGCATTCCTGCTGAATATGACAGCGAGTCGAGCGACTGGGCATAATTAGAGATAGCGCCCACCGAGAGAGTGAGCGCTATCATTGATAATCGGCGTAACATTATTTCTTGTTAGGAGTTTCGATTCCAACGAGTTTGATTTTGAACTTGAGCGCTGAGAAAGGTTTGATGGCACCCATTTCGCGGTCGGCGTAAGCCAGTTCCTGCGGAATGACTACTTCCCATTCAGAACCTACAGGCATGAGCTGGAGCACTTCCGTCCAACCCTTGATCACCTGATTGGCGCGCATGGCGATGGGATCTTTGCCCCAGTTGCCGTCGAACACGGTGCCGTCGATGAGCGAGCCCTCATAGTTGACCTTCACCAGCGAGGTGTCGGCTGGGATGGCACCCTTGCCTTCGGTGATCACTTTGTACTGCACACCGCTGGGCAGCGTCTTCACGCCTTCTTTCTTTGCGTTCGCGGCCAGGTATTTCTCACCGGCTTCCTTGTTGGCTTTGAATTCTTTCTCCAGATAGCCCTTGCGCACCTGGCTCATCTTTTCGCGATAAACGAGCTGGGCCTTTTCCATGGTGTAGAGGCCTTCTTCGCCCTTGGCACCCTGGATGAAGCCTGCGAGGAAGTTGTCAACAGAGATGGTCTTGGTGGAATCGCCAACGAAGGCTTCGCGGTTGATGCCGGGAACCATCTGGTTGATTACCTGCTGACCGATTTGCAGACCCAGGAAGTAGGCAGCTTTTTTCTTGTCATCGCCAGCTTTCACGCCTTCGTTAAGACCTTTCACGAAGATGTCGATGTCGGCAGAGTCGATGCCCATGCGCTGCACCAGATATTCTTGCAGGCCCTGCGATTGAGCCAGACCGATGGCATAGCTCAGGGTATCAACGTCGTTTTTCAGTTCTGCTTTGGGGGTGTTGTTGCAGGCAGTGAACATTGCTGCAACGATGGCTACGAGAGCCACGATTGAAAATTTCTTCATTGTGTTGATTTGATTTTTTATTGGTTTGTCTTTTTCTTTTTATTCTCGAGGGATGACAGATTAGATCACTTCAATGAGCTCCACGTCGAAGATGAGTGCAGCGAAGGGAGGTATAGACTGTCCGGCTCCACGCTCGCCATAGCCGAGGTGGTAGGGTATGAAGAAGCGATACTTGGCGCCTTCCTGCATCAGCTGCAGTCCTTCGGTCCAACCGGCAATCACGCCGTTCAGCGGGAAGGTGGCGGGCTCGCCGCGCTGCAACGAACTGTCGAAGAGTGTGCCGTCAACGAGCATACCTTCGTAGTGGCACTTCACCTGATCGGTGGCCTTGGGCTTGCGGCCGTTGCCTTCTTTCAGCACTTGATACTGCAGACCGCTGGGCAGGGTGATCACACCTTCCTTCTTGCCGTTTTCGGCCAGGTATTTCTCGCCGCTTTCTTTTTGTGTTTTAAAACGCTCGGCCGCAGCAGCGCGTTGTTTCTTCTCCTGCTCGACAAAGAAGGTCTGTACCGTCTGATTGGCTTCTGCTGCTGTGAGCGCAGGAGTCTTACCAGCCAGCACATCCTTGATGGCCTGGGCAAAATCGTCGATATTCAACTGTTTGGCACCCATATCGGTCAACTGCTGGCCGATACCCATGCCAAGGGCGTAACTTACTTTATCCATGATTCCTTTATTTTTTTAATTATTTTGCGCGCAAAGGTAATATATTTCTTCAATTGAAAGGGTTCGTTTTAGCAAAAAAAACTTTAAATTTGTACATTATTTAATAATAGCGAAACAAAACAAAGCTATGCTTTTAGGCTCCGAAAGCTATCCTTTTGGCCGCCAATAGCTATGCTTTTGGAAGGTAAAAGCATAGCTTTTGAAAATCGGAAGTTTACGGATTTGTAAGTCATTGATTATAAAACATTTATAAAAAAATGAAGAAAATTGTGTTTCTGACGGGTGCCGGCATGTCGGTGGAGAGTGGTTTCAAAACCTTTCGCGGGAGCGATGGTCTGTGGGAAAACTACCCCGTTGAACAGGTAGCCACCCACGAAGGTTGGGAAGCAGACCCCACGCTGGTGACCAATTTCTACAATATGTTGCGCACAAAACTCTTCTCGGCGCAACCCAACGAGGGTCATCGGCTCATAGCCGAGCTGGAAAAGAAGTACGAGGTGGTGGTGGTCACCCAGAATGTTGACGACCTGCACGAGCGCGCCGGCTCTTCGCACGTGATTCACCTGCACGGCGAACTGGCCAAGGTGTGCAGCAGTCGCGATGTGGACAATCCCTTCTTCCAACAGACACTGACGGCCGACAACCCCACCATAGAACCAGGCACTCGGGCTGGCGACGGCTCGCTGTTACGGCCGTTCATCGTCTTCTTCGGCGAAAATGTGCCGCTGCTGAGCAGTGCCATCGACGAGGTGGAAAAGGCCGATGTGTTCGTTGTGATTGGCACTTCGCTCAATGTCTATCCAGCTGCATCGCTGCTCTATTATGCCAAGCCTCAGACGCCCATCTACCTGATTGACCCCGACGCAGTGAAAACCTCGCAGCACGTAACCCATCTGCAAATGGGAGCCTCGGCCGGGATGCGCCGACTTGTGGAAGAATATCTCTGAAAAATCGTCATTTCGCAAAAATATCGTATCTTTGCGCCCACATATAATTTAAGTTTATCCACTTTTTAAATTTTACATTCACAATAATGACTCAACCACTGCTTATCTATAACACCCTGACCCGCCAGAAAGAATTGTTCAAACCGCTGCATGCACCCAACGTGGGAATGTATGTCTGCGGCCCGACCGTATATGGCGACCCACATCTGGGCCACGCCCGGCCTGCCATCACCTTCGACATCCTGTTCCGCTACTTGAAGCACTTAGGCTACAAGGTGCGCTATGTGCGCAACATCACCGATGTAGGCCATCTGGAACACGATGCCGACGAGGGCGAGGACAAAATCTCGAAGAAAGCCCGCTTGGAACAGCTCGAACCCATGGAAGTGGCGCAGTATTACACCAACCGCTACCACCAGGCCATGGAAGCGCTCAACGTGCTCCCGCCCAGCATCGAGCCACACGCCACAGGCCACATCATCGAGCAGCAGCAACTGGTGAAGCAAATCCTCGACAATGGCTTTGCCTACGAGTCGAACGGCTCTATCTATTTCGACATCGAAGCCTACAACAAGCAGCACAAATACGGCATTCTATCGGGACGCTCGCTGGAAAATGTGAAAGACGCCTCACGCTCACTGGCAGGAGTTGGCGAGAAGCACAACCAAGCCGACTTCGCCCTTTGGAAAAAAGCCGAACCGGAGCACATCATGCACTGGCCAAGCCCATGGAGCGAAGGATTTCCCGGATGGCACTGCGAGTGCACAGCCATGGGACGCAAGTACCTGGGCGAACAGTTCGACATTCACGGCGGCGGCATGGACCTTGTATTCCCCCACCACGAATGTGAGATAGCACAAGCAATTGCATCGCAAGGACACGACATGGTGAAATACTGGATGCACAACAACATGATCACCATCAACGGACAGAAAATGGGCAAGTCGCTCGGAAACTTCATCACACTGGAGCAATTCTTCACTGGACAGCACGAAAGTCTCACACAGGCATTCTCGCCCATGACCATCCGATTCTTCATCCTCATGGCCCACTACCGCTCCACCGTCGATTTCTCCAACGAGGCGCTCATCGCTTCGCAGAAAGGACTCGAAAAACTCATGGAAGGAATTGCCGCACTCGACCGGCTGCCCATTGCCAACGACTGCTCGATAGAAACAAAGAAAATTGTTTCCACGTTGCGTCAACGCTGCTACGATGCCATGAACGACGATCTGGCCACACAACTCGTCATTGCCAATCTCTTCGAGGCCTGCACGCTGATCAACAAAATTCTCGACCATCAACTCGACATTTGCCAGGAAGGACTCGACGAACTCCGCTCCACCATGCACCTCTTCGCCTTCGATATTCTCGGACTGAAAGAAAGCAAAGGAGACGGTGGAGAAGAGCGCGAAAAAGCCTTCGGCAAAGTGGTTGACATGGTTTTAGAGCTCCGCGCAAAGGCTAAGGCCGAGAAAGACTGGACCACCAGCGACCAGATTCGCGACCGACTGGCTGAACTCGGTTTTGAAGTGAAAGACACCAAAGACGGTGCCACCTGGAAACTCAACAAGTAAACAATATGTACCCTCGTCTGACCGCTGCCGAAGCAGCAGAACTCATAAAGGATGGCGACATGATGGGACTGTCGGGTTTTACACCAAACGCCAATCCCAAAGCCATTTTTCGCGAACTCTCCAAACGCGCTGTGCGACTCCACGAACAGGGCATTCCCTTCCAAGTTGGTGTTCTCACTGGGGCTTCTTCGTGCCAAAGCGTCGAAGGCGACATGGCCAATGCCCATGCGCTGAAGTTCCGCGCACCGTTCTCAACAAACAAAGACTTCCGCACACACACCAATCTGGGTGAAATAGACTACGAAGATATGCACCTTGGCCACATGGCCGAACGGCTGCGCCGCGGTTTTTACGGCGAGCTCGATTGGGCCATCATCGAGGTGAGCGACATGGACGAAGGGCCCGACGAGTGCCGCGCCTACCTCACATCGGCTGGCGGTATCGTCACAACCATTGCCCGACTGGCCAAGCGAGTGATTCTCGAGCACAACACTTTCCACAATCCCAACTCCCGATTCCTGCACGACACGTGGGAGCCGCGCGAATGTTGGGAAGGTCGCGAAGTGATGGACATTCACGCACCATACGACCGCATCGGCAAGAACTATGTATCCATTCCTGCTGAAAAAATTGTGGGCGTGATAGAGAGTTACATCCCCGAGGAAGCCCGCGCCTTCAAAGAGCCCGACGATCAGACCATGCAAATAGGCCTCAACGTAGCCGAACTGCTGGCCAGCGATATGCGCCACGGACGTATTCCCAAGCAGTTTCTACCCATCCAAAGCGGCGTCGGCGCTACAGGCAATGCCGTATTGAAAGCCTTAGGCACCAGTCCGCTCATACCACGGTTTAATGTATATAGCGAAGTGGTGCAAGATGCAGCCATCGACTATATGCTTGAAGGAAAGATTATTGATGCGTCAGCCACTGCCATGACCGTGACCAACGAAGCCCTGCAGCGCGTCTATGACAATATGGACCACTTCTCCAAACACCTGACCATCCGCCAAAGCGAGATAGCCAACTCGCCCGAGGTGATTCGCCGACTGGGCGTCATTGCCCTGAACACCGCCGTGGAGTGCGACATCTACGGCAATGAAAACTCCAGCCACATCTGCGGCTCGGCACTGATGAACGGTATCGGAGGCTCGTGCGACTATGAACGCAACGGTTACCTCTCCATCTTCACCACACCGTCAACAGCCAAAAACGGCACCATCTCGGCCATTGTTCCCATGTGTTGCCACGTCGATTCTACAGAACACGATGTGGACATCATCGTCACGGAGCAAGGTGTGGCCGATCTGCGCGGGAAAGGCCCCGTGCGCAGAGCCCACGAAATCATAGAGAACTGTGCGCACCCCGACTATCGTCCTCTGCTGCGCGACTACCTGACGCACATCGCCCCGATGGGACACGAGCCGCAACACATGCGGGCCGCGCTCGCCTTCCACGACACCTTCCTCCGCAAAGGTGACATGCGACTGACAGACTTCTCTGAATACCTTGCAAAGTAGGCAAGCACGACACTGCGGAAAACTGCGAAAAATTTTGGCAGTCAAGAATTTATTCTTATCTTTGCCCGCAGAATAGACAACAAAATAAGGTATAAAAGAATTAGGATTTCGATATGAAAGATGATCGAAATTCCTTTTTTTGTTATATCAACCAAACATTAAACCAAACATTAAAAATTCAACTATAAACTCTCAACTATTATGGCATACATGTCACAAGAAGGCTACGATAAACTCGTAGAGCAACTGCGTTATTTAGAAGCAGTAGAAAGCCCGAAAGCCTCTCAGGCAATTGCTGAAGCACGCGATAAAGGCGATTTGAGTGAAAACTCTGAATACGATGCTGCAAAAGAAGCCCAGGCTCGCCTGCAAGAGCAGATTGACCAGCTCAAGCGCACCCTTTCACAATCGAAGGTGATTGACCCTTCACAACTGCGCACAGACGTGGTTCAGCTGCTTTCGAAGGTGGAACTGACCAATGTTGACACCAACGCAAAGATGACCTACACCGTGGTGAGCGAAAACGAGGCCGACCTCAGTGCAGGAAAAATCTCTATCAAGACACCGATTGCTCAGGGATTGCTCAACAAGAAAGTGGGCGATGTGGTAGAAATCACAGTACCCCGCGGCACCATTCATCTGCGCATTGAAAGCATTTCCATCGACTAACGCTCAATCCTCAGCCCTATGAGTATATTCAGTAAAATTGCTGCGGGAGAAATTCCCAGTTACAAAGTGGCAGCGAATGAAGAGTTCTATGCCTTTCTCGACATCAATCCGCTTACCAAAGGCCACACACTGGTGATTCCTCGGCGCGAAGTAGATTACATCTTCGACCTCGATGACGATGAACTGGCCCGCTTTCAGGTGTTTGCCAAGCAGGTGGCCGTGGCCATAAAGAAAGCCTTCCCCTGCCGCAAAGTGGCACAGGTGGTACTTGGACTGGAAGTTCCCCATGCCCACATTCACCTCATTCCCATGCAGAGCGAGGCCGATGTGGATTTCCGCAAGGAGAAACTGCAACTCTCGCAGGAAGAGTTTACTGCCATAGCAAACAAAATCAGCGAACAATTCTAACCACTATACATCTCTTTTCACACTTCCATGGAACAGAAACAGTATAAGCGCACCACAGTGACGGCTGCCCTCCCGTATGCCAATGGTGGTGTACACATTGGCCATTTGGCAGGCGTATATGTGCCGGCCGATATCTATGTGCGCTACCTCCGCCTCAAGAAGCATCCCGTGATTTTCATTGGCGGCAGCGATGAGCACGGCGTACCCATCACCATCCGCGCAAAAAAGGAAGGCATCACTCCGCAAGACGTGGTGGACCGCTACCACACAATGATTAAAAAGTCATTCGAAGAGTTTGGCATCAGCTATGATATCTATAGCCGCACCACATCGGAAACTCACCATCAAATGGCTTCCGACTTCTTCCGTAAACTTTACGAAGATGGCAAGTTGATTGAAAAAGAGAGCGAACAGCTTTACGATGAAGAGGCGCATCAGTTTCTGGCCGACCGCTATGTGACGGGCGAATGTCCGCACTGCCACAACGAGAATGCGTATGGCGACCAGTGCGAGAAATGCGGCAGCGACCTTTCGCCAATGGAGTTAATCAACCCCAAGTCGGCCATCAGCGGCTCGAAACCCGTGCTGAAGAAGACCAAGAACTGGTACCTGCCTCTGAACGACTATCAGGAGTGGCTCAAGAAGTGGATTCTTGAAGACCATAAAGAATGGCGCTCGAATGTCTATGGCCAGTGCAAATCGTGGTTAGACCTCGACCTGCAGCCCCGTGCCATGACCCGCGACCTCGACTGGGGTATTCCCGTGCCGGTGGAAGGAGCTGAAGGAAAAGTGCTTTACGTGTGGTTCGATGCGCCCATTGGCTATATCTCGAACACAAAAGAACTGCTCCCCGATACATGGGAAACATGGTGGAAGGATCCCGACACGCGACTGGTTCACTTCATCGGCAAAGACAATATCGTGTTCCACTGCATTGTATTCCCCTCAATGCTGAAGGCCCACGGCGATTATATCTTGCCCGATAATGTGCCCGCAAACGAGTTCTTGAATCTTGAAGACAACAAAATTTCCACCTCGAAAAACTGGGCTGTGTGGCTCCACGAATATCTTGTTGACTTCCCCGGCAAGCAAGACGTACTCCGCTATGTGCTCACCGCCAATGCGCCAGAAACGAAAGACAACAACTTCACT
The DNA here is from genome assembly GCA_905234815.1 of uncultured Prevotella sp. Classification (GTDB taxonomy): domain Bacteria; phylum Bacteroidota; class Bacteroidia; order Bacteroidales; family Bacteroidaceae; genus Prevotella. The sequence continues at coordinate 19,230 of CAJOIX010000033.1, forward strand.
TGGCGAGAGTTCCAAGACAGAAATAACAATGAGCTGGTGGCCGTGTATGGCAACTTCGTGAATCGCGCTCTGCAGCTCACAAAGAAATACTTCGCTGGTGTTGTTCCTGCCTGTGGCGAACTGACCGATGTTGACAAAAAAGCACTCGAAGAGTTCCAAGGCGTGAAGGAAGAAGTGGAGCAACTGCTCGAGAAATTCAAGTTCCGCGAGGCACAGTTTGCTGCCATGAACCTGGCACGCATCGGCAACCGCTACATCACAGAGTGTGAACCTTGGAAGGTTTGGAAGGAAGATCCCAAGCGCGTGGAAAC
>CAJOIX010000033.1:19648-32662 GCA_905234815.1 uncultured Prevotella sp.
GATATCCTCCCTGCTGGTCATCAACTGGCCGAACCGAGCCTGCTCTTTGAAAAGATAGAAGACGAGGCCATCCAACATCAACTCGACAAGCTCGAGGCCGCCAAGCGTGCAAACGAAGCCGCTGCCCACAAGGCTGCTCCAATCAAACCCACCATCGATTTCGCCGATTTTGAAAAACTCGACATCCGCGTGGGCTTGGTGAAAGCCTGCGAGAAAGTGAAAAAGGCCAATAAACTGCTGAAATTCACCCTCGATGATGGCTCTGGACAGGACCGTACAATCGTTTCGGGCATAGCAAAATTCTACCAACCAGAAGAACTGGTGGGCCGCCAACTGCTCTTTATCGCCAATCTTGCTCCACGCACACTGATGGGCATTGAGAGTCAAGGCATGATTCTGTCGGCAGAAAACTTCGATGGCGACCTCAGCGTAACCACACTTTTGAAAGAAGTGAAACCTGGTTCACAAGTAGGATAAAAATATTTGCTTTTCAAAAGACCGTCTTTTGCCCTCCAAAAGACGGTCTTTTACAAGGCAAAAGAATAGCTTTTGCGACCCAAAAGCTACCCTTTTGGAAACCCCTTAATAACCCCTTGAAAATGAGAAAATTAACGCTACTCTCACTTACGCTGATTTTTTCACTTGCTGTGTCAGCGCAAATGGTTGACCCTGTGTCGTTTTCGGCACAGCTAAAAACCAACGAATCGGCCACTGGCGAGATTATCTTTACAGGCCAGATTGATCGGGGTTGGCACGTCTATAGCACCAAACTGGGCAACAGCGGCCCCACCGAGGCAACACTGATTGTGAACCGCTTGGACGGTGTAAAACTCATCGGAGAGCTTCAGCCTCGAGGAAAAGAACAGACAAAGTTTGACGAAATCTTTGGCATAAAAGTGCGCTACTTTGAAGGCACGTGCCAGTTTGTGCAGAAAGTTAGCTTCACCAAGCCTCAGTACACCATCGACTGTGCACTGGAATATGGCGCATGCAACGATGAGACCTGCGCTCCGCCAACGGAATTTGCCTTCCGCAAGAGTGGCCAGTCGCCCGCCATCGACAAATCCGCAGATGCAAGTGTAAAGCAAGAAGCCAAGCCTTCCGAAGAGCAACCAAAAGAAAAACTCGATGCGGAAGAGCAAAACCCAACAGTCACAACCGATTCAACGCTTACCATTCAATCATCAACCCTCAGCGCTGATTCCCTCTGGTGGGCTCCCGTTGATAAGGCGTTCAACGTACAGACTTCAGGTTTAAGTGCTCAGCACGCTGCGCTCTGGTATATCTTCCTCATGGGATTCTTGGGCGGTCTGCTGGCATTGTTCACCCCCTGTGTGTGGCCCATTATACCGATGACGGTAAGTTTCTTCCTGAAACGCTCGAAAGACCGTAGCCGCGGCATTCGCGATGCTATCGCCTATGGCATCTCCATCATTGCGATATACCTTACGCTGGGCATCCTCGTGACGGCTATCTTCGGTCCCGACACCCTCAACGCAATGTCAACCAATGTCTGGTTCAATCTCTTCCTCTTTGCCCTGCTGGTCATCTTTGCGCTCAGTTTCTTCGGCTGGTTTGAGATTCACCTGCCCGCCTCATGGGGAAACAAGGTAGATATGCAAGCGAGCAAAACCACAGGCTGGCTCTCCATCTTCCTCATGGCCTTCACCCTGGCACTGGTATCCTTCTCCTGCACGGCACCTATCGTGGGTCTGCTGCTGGTAGAAACGGCCACATCGGGAAAATGGTTAGCACCGGCATTAGGAATGTTCGGTTTCGCATTGGCACTGGCTTTGCCGTTCACGCTCTTCGCCCTCTTCCCCGCTTGGCTCAAACAAGCACCGAAGTCGGGTTCATGGATGAACATCATAAAGGTGTCGTTAGGTTTCATCGAGTTGGCTTTCTCGCTGAAATTCCTCTCCGTGGCCGATTTGGCTTACGGCTGGCGCATACTCGACCGAGAAGTGTTCCTGGCCTTATGGATTGTTATTTTCGGCCTGTTAGGCTTGTACCTCATTGGCAAACTCGTGTTCCCCAGCGATGGCACCGACGAAAAAAGTAGAACCATGCCTGTGCCATGCATCATGCTCGGTATGCTTTCATTGGCCTTTGCGCTCTACATGGTGCCTGGACTTTGGGGTGCCCCCTGCAAGGCTGTGAGCGCATTTGCACCACCCATGTGGACGCAAGACTTCAATCTGAACCAACACGAGGTGCGTGCACTCTATACAGACTACGAGCAAGGAATGGCCGCAGCCCGTGCGGCAGGAAAACCAGCGTTTGTCGATTTCACAGGTTTTGGCTGCGTAAACTGCCGCAAGATGGAAGCCGCAGTGTGGACAGACCCACAAGTAGCCAGTCTGCTGGAGAACGATTATATCCTGATTTCACTCTTCGTTGACGATAAAACACCCCTGGAAGCGCCCATCGAAGTAGATTTCAATGGTGAAAAGCGCACACTGCGCACCGTTGGACAGAAATGGAGCTATCTGCAAGCCACAAAGTTTGGCGCCAATACACAGCCATTCTATTGCCTGCTTGACAACGATGGCCGGTTGCTTGCTGCTCCATACAGTTACGACGAAAGCATCCCGGCATATATAGACTTCTTGCAACAAGGGCTCAAACAATACAACCGATAAAAAGAATCATTCTCACAGAAAACGTGCATCAAACCTGGTGCACGTTTTTTTATTTCTACTTATACAGCGGAAAGAAAAAGTTTTGTATATTTGCCCTATCATCTTTATACAACCACTATGAAACTTAAAACACTCTTCTCTCTTTTGCTCGCAGCACTGCTTATGAGTTCCTGCGGCACATCCCGCACCGTTCCCGTGACCGGAAGAAAACAGAATCTGATGATTTCCGACGAACAGGTGCTCTCACTTTCCACGCAAGAATACTCCAAATATATGAAGGGAGCCAAAGTCTCAACCAACAAAGCCAAGACCGAAATGGTGAAGCGCGTTGGCCAGCGACTGGCAACCGCCGTGGAAACCTATCTCCGCCAGAACGGATTGGCGCAAGAATTACAATACTACAAATGGGAGTTCAATCTGGTGCAAGACAATGCCGTGAATGCTTTCTGTATGCCTGGCGGTAAAATCGTGGTCTATGAAGGCTTGCTCCCCGTTACGAAAGACGAAGCCTCACTTGCCATTGTGCTGGGCCATGAAATAGCCCATGCTGTGGCGAAACATTCGGCCGAGCAGATGTCTGAGCAGCTCCGCGCTCAATATGCAGCACAAGGGCTCAGCATTGCCGGTTCCATATTGGGCATGGGCAGCAACACCCAGAGCATTGCACAGGCGGCCCTATCGCTTGGCTACTCATTTGCAGCGCCGAAATTCTCGCGGAAACATGAAACGGAAGCTGACACCATGGGCCTCATCTTTGCAGCCATGGCAGGCTACAATCCTGAAGTAGCCGTAGCTTTCTGGCAGCGCATGGCAGCACAAAGCGGTAACGCTAACCAGACAAGCATCTTCTCCACCCACCCTTCCGACGCTCAACGCATTGCCAACATCAAACAGCAACTGCCCACGGCATTGAAGTATTACAAAAAACAGTGAGACAATAAACACCTAAGCCTATAATCTATGATACAGTATTTTCTTGAAAACATCTGGCTGCTATGGCTCACGCTGGCCTTCGTCTTGATGATAGTCGAACTCTCGTCGGGCGATTTTGTATTCACCTGTTTCGCCATTGGTGCCTTAGGCAGCATGGTGATAAGCCTCTTCTCTGACAGTTTGTGGCTTCAGGTGATGGTCTTTGCCATCTGTTCAGCCTTGAGCCTGCTCTTTATCCGTCCGCCACTGACACGTTGGCTGCAAGGCAAACAGCAGGAACGCATCAGCAATGCCGACGCACTCATTGGACGCACCGGACAACTCATCGAAGCCATTGAGCCGAATGGCCACGGCTATGTAAAAATAGACGGCGACCAATGGAAAGCCATCACTGCCGACAACTCACCCATAGCAAAGGGTGAACGCGTTCGAATCATTTCCCGCGAAAGTCTTATTGTCACCGTAGAAAAAGTATAAACCTCAATCAAGAATCATTATGGACTTCACCGTTATTTTTCTCACTGCACTTGTTGTACTGGCCCTCATTTTTGTAAAGATGGCCGTTGTGATTATTCCTCAGTCGGAAACCAAAATCGTAGAGCGCCTCGGTAAGTATTATGCCACGCTCTCGCCTGGTATCAATGTGATTATTCCCATTATCGATCGTGCCAAAGATGTAATCACACTGAATCGCGGCCGGTATGTTTACACCGATTCTATCGACCTGCGCGAACAGGTTTATGACTTCGACAAGCAGAACGTAATCACCAAGGATAACATCCAGATGCAAATCAATGCACTGCTCTATTTCCAAATTGTTGATCCGTTCAAGGCTGTATATGAAATCAGCAATCTGCCCAACGCCATCGAGAAACTCACGCAGACCACCCTGCGTAACATCATTGGCGAACTGGAACTCGACCAGACGCTCACTTCGCGCGACACCATCAACACCAAACTGCGCGCCGTGCTCGACGATGCCACAGACAAGTGGGGCGTTAAGGTAAACCGCGTAGAACTGCAAGACATCATTCCGCCCGCATCGGTGTTGCAAGCCATGGAAAAGCAGATGCAAGCCGAACGCAACAAGCGTGCAACCATCCTCACCTCCGAAGGTCAGAAGCAAGCCGCCATTCTGCAGTCGGAAGGTGAAAAGACCTCTACCATCAACCGCGCCGAGGCTGCCAAACAACAGGCCATTCTCAATGCAGAGGGTGAGGCTACAGCACGTATTCGCAAGGCTGAAGCCGAAGCCATTGCCATCGGTAAAATTACCGAAGCCGTGGGCAAGAGCACCAATCCTGCCAACTACCTGTTGGCGCAGAAGTACATCCAGATGATGGAACTCATGGCCGAGAACGAACAACAGAAGACTGTTTTCCTCCCCTATGAGGCCACCAACGTGCTGGGTTCTCTCGCAGGCATCAAAGAATTGTTCAAAGAGAAATAAGCTTGGCTGCACCAGCTAACAAATAAAACCGAAAAAAGAGCACGCACCAGTCTTTGGCGCGTGCTCTTTTTATTGTGGGTTTATCTATTGTTTATCTGCAATGAGTTTCAGCGTATGCTGCAGCACTTGGTTGTCTGCGTTGCCTATCATGATGCCTTCGCAAGTATCGAAAATATCTGTGGCCATCAGCACACGCAAGTATTTCTTCAACCGCAGGCGGCAATTGGCGGCATCGGTCTCATCCTTGGCGCGAATATCTTTCTTTTCTCCTTGCCGCAGAATCTCGTCAATCAGCTCGTCGGGAACAATAAATTTTTGCTCATACTCGCTGAGCGTAGGGAACTGCTGTTCGTATGCGGTGCGATGATTGTCCCAAAAGCGCAGGCAAACGTCCTGTGGAATACCGGCAGCGAGCAATCGTGTGAACTGGCGTGAAACGGTTGTGGTGTCAATCGGCACAAACTCATCTGGCACGATTCCACCGCCGCCAAACACCGTGCGGTGCTGCTTCAGCGTCTCATAGCGGAGCGAATCGTTCACATGCACACTGTCGGCCGAGAAAAATTCACCCGACTTCTCGCGGGCAAGAATCTCTGTTTCATATTCCTTGCGGTGGCCGCGCTGAAACGGTTTTTGTATGCAACGACCCGAAGGAGAATAGAAATGGGCCACTGTCACACGAAGCATCGAGCCATCGTCGAGCATCACGGGCGACTGTATGCAACCCTTGCCAAACGAGCGCTGCCCCACAATGGTCCCCCTGTCTTGATCCTGCAAGGCGCCTGCAACGATTTCGGAGGCCGAAGCCGATTCATAGTTTATGAGCACATATACCGGCAGTTGCTTAAGCGTTCCGCGGCCGTCGGCACGATAATCGCGACGTTTATAGTTTGTTCCTTCGCCATACACGATGAGTTCATCCTTTTCCAGAAATTCATTCATGATTCTCACGGCCGCATCGAGAATACCGCCGGTATTGTTTTGCAAGTCGAGAATGAGCATCTGCATCCCTTCGTTCCGCAACTGGCCCACAGCCTTTACAAACTCCTCGTGGCTGGTCATGGCGAAAGTTTCCAACCGGATATACCCCACCGTGGGGCGAATCATGTAGGCACAGTGAATACTCTGCGTAGGAATGGCCTTGCGCTTGAGTTCAAACGACAGCAATTTCTTCACGCCGCTGCGCTTCACTGCAACGCGCACCGAGGTTCCTTTCTTGCCGCGCAACCGCTTGTTGATGTCCTCTTGCTTCATCTTCACGCCGGCAATGATGCTGTCGTTCACACGCACAATTCGGTCACCTGGCTGCAAACCGGCTTTTTCCGACGGACCGCCTGCAACGGTTTTGATCACCAGCAGCGTATCGTCGAGCATACGATACTGCACACCGATGCCGTCAAAATGGCCGCTGAACATCTCGGTCATGCGCTTGGCCTCTTCGGCAGTGGAGTATTGTGTGTGCGGGTCGAGGTCTTCTATCATGCCTCGGATGGCTGCATCGACAAGTTTTTGCTCGTTGAGCGTATCGACATACATATTCAGCAGCGCTGAACGGGCACGCAACAATTTCGCCGCCCCGCCAGGCTTAAAATCAAAACTGATTTGAGCCTGCGCGTTCAAAGGGAAGCAGCACGCGGCCAATAGCAGCACACAGACGGCAAAGCCCACCCTCCATTGCTCCCAACCGAGCGGGAGAATGGAATCTACCTGATGTTTATTTATGATTTTTCTGAAGGCTCGCATCGCTTTCTTTGTTTCGTTTTTTTCTTCCCATAGGTTGATAACCGCCTGGAACGAGGCTTAATCGGCCAGCAGCACTTCCTCCTCGGGGAGATCTTCTTCAATAACCAGATTGTCAATAATAAACTCCTGGCGCTCGCGGGTGTTCTTGCCCATGTAGTATTCCAGCAGTTTCTGCACTTCATCGCCCTTGTGCAGCGTTACCTGTTCCAGACGGATATCGGGTCCGATGAAGTGTGTGAACTCTTCGGGACTGATTTCGCCGAGACCCTTGAATCGTGTGATTTCCGGATCAGGTCCCAGCTCCTGAATGGCCCGCTGGCGCTCCTCGTCGTTGTAGCAGTAACGGGTAATGAAGTCGCCTTTCTTTTCCTTCGCTCCCAGGCGTGCATCGGCCTCCTCAATCACCTTCTTGTTCTTGATTTTTGTGCGGCGATTGCGCACGCGGAAGAGTGGCGTCTGCAACACATAGACGTGCCCTTTCTTGATTAAATCGGGGAAGAACTGCAGGAAAAACGATATGAGCAACAGGCGGATGTGCATACCGTCAACATCGGCATCGGTAGCCACAATCACCTTGTTGTAGCGCAGCGATTCCAGTCCGTCTTCAATATCGAGTGCAGCCTGGAGCAGATTGAACTCCTCGTTTTCATAGACCACCTTCTTGGTCAATCCGAAAGTGTTCAGCGGTTTACCGCGAAGCGAGAACACTGCCTGTGTGTTCACATCGCGGCTTTTGGTAATGCTGCCGCTGGCAGAGTCGCCCTCGGTGATGAAAATGCTGCTCTCCTCCTTGCGTGCATCTTTCACATCGGAGAAGTGTATGCGGCAGTCGCGCAGTTTTTTGTTGTGCAGATTGGCCTTTTTTGCAAACTCACGGGCTTTCTTCGTCACACCGGCCATGGCCTTGCGCTCGCGTTCGCTGGCCACAATCTTATTCTGCATCACCTCGGCCACATCGGTGTGGATATGCAGGTAGTTATCTACTTGCTGCTTGAGAAAGTCGCCCACGTATTTATTCACCGTCTCGCCGCCGGGAGCCATGTGGGTGGAGCCAAGTTTAATCTTTGTCTGCGATTCAAACATGGGTTCCTCCACGTTCACAGCAATGGCTGCCACGAGACCGTTGCGAATGTCGGTATATTCGTAGGCCTTGCCAAAGAATTCCTTGATGGTGCGGGCTATGTGCTCTTTAAACGCGCTCTGGTGAGTACCGCCCTGCGTGGTGTGCTGTCCGTTGACAAACGAATGGTATTCCTCGCCATACTGATTGGTATGGGTGAAGGCTACTTCAATGTCTTCGCCCTTGATGTGTACGATGGGGTACAGGCCGTCGGTGGTCATGTTGTCGCTCAGCAAATCGGCCAAACCGTTGCGCGACAAGATGCGATGACCATTATACATGATGGTCAGGCCCGAGTTGAGATAGGTGTAATTGCGGAGCATTTCCTCCACAATCTCATCGCGGAAGGAATAGTTCTTGAACAGTGTGTCGTCGGGCTCAAAACTGATGAACGTTCCGGTTTCATCGGCATTTTTCGTTGTCTTGTCAAGCACCTTCACGCCCTTCTCAAACTGTATCTCGCGCACTTTGCCCTCTCTGTACGACTTCACACAGAAATTCGAGCTCAGCGCGTTCACCGCCTTGGCGCCCACGCCATTCAGACCTACTGATTTCTTAAAGGCCTTAGAGTCGTACTTACCGCCCGTGTTGAGCATACTGACTGCTTCCAGCAGCTTTCCTTGGGGAATGCCGCGGCCATAGTCGCGCACGCTGACGCGCCGATTGTCTTCCACATCTATTTCTATGCGTTTGCCGGCGTTCATTTTGAACTCGTCAATCGAGTTGTCTATGATTTCCTTCAGAAGCACATAGATGCCATCCTCGGGCAGCGAGCCGTCGCCGAGGCGTCCGATATACATGCCCGGACGGGTACGGATGTGCTCCATGTCGGAGAGGTGTTTGATGTTCGACTCGTCGTAGGCCACTTGCTCGACAGCGGGTTCTAAATTCTTTATTTCGTCTGCCATAATTTCTTCCACTTAGAAAATCTTCTTATAACATCTTCTGCGCTTGTGCTGCGTGTGTTCAAAATTGTCCCACATATTGCGTACTTGTGCGTTGCCTTCCATCTCTACCTGACTCTCAGCATGGGTCAGCCCGAGACGATTGTAGAAGGGAATGAGGTGATAGAAAATCAACACATTCAATCCCTTGTTGCGATATTCGGGTGCCACGCCAATCATTTCGAGATCAACTGTGTTGGTTCCATGCCCTTTGAGCGCTTTCAGCAAATGCCACCAGCCAAAAGGCAGCAGCCGACCGCGGCGACACTTCCGCACGGCGTTGGTGAGCGAAGGAAGAGTGATGCCCACACCAACCAGCTTGGGTTCGTCGCCACTCATGTCTTCAATAATCGGTATCAAGTCCATATTGGCATGAGGCAGATACATGGCCACATACTGGTCTATCTGCTTGTCCGAAAGTTCAGAGTATCCATAGAGGTCTTTGAATGTTTCGTTGATAAGCCGGAACACCCGATGGCCCATACCGCCAGAAGTGATTTCGCTGCGCGTCATTGAGCGCACACGCAGCTGATAGCGCTGCATCACCATCTCGGCCAGGCGCTTCATTCGGTCAGGAATGCCCTGAGGAATGGTGATGAAGTATTCCACATAGTCGTTGTCCTTCTCAAATCCCTCCATCTGCTCGAAATGAGCAGGATAGTACGGGTAGTTGTATATGGTTGACATGGTGCCCATCTGGTCGAAACCCTCTGTCAGCATACCCTCTGGGTCGAAGTCGGTGAAGCCCAGCGGACCAATCATCTCAGTCATACCACAGCGGCGACCGAAGTCTTCCACAGCCTTCATCAGCGCAGCCGAGACCTCGCGGTCGTCAACAAAATCGAGCCAGCCGAAACGTACCGATTTCTTCTCCCAGCGGCGGTTAGCCTTGTGGTTGATAATAGCCGCCACGCGACCCACCACCTTGCCGTCCTTCAGCGCCAGATAATACTCCGCCTCGCAGAAATCGAAAGCCGGATTCTTTTCGCAATCCAGCGTCTGCAGCTCGTTCATGAAGAGCGCCGGCGCATCGTAGGCATTGCCCTTGTATAAGTCGTAATGGAAATCTATGAACTGTTCAAGTTCCTTTCGTGTTTCCACTTTTTTTATCTCTACCATGCTATAAATGATTTACTTAACTCGGCAAAATTACGAAATTTTGCAGGTTTTTTGCTCTTTCGTGCCAAAAATCTCGCTCCGCACCCCTGCCACGCTACAAACAAGACGCGGGCGATGAACCATCCGTAGAGAAACTCCCACCCCGAAATAAGCCCCCTCCTAACCTCCCAAGCCCCCACCTAACCTCCCCCTCAAGGGGAGGAACAACAAAGCGCAGCGCGGAACAAAGTCTGGTCGGCTTGCAGCCTCGAAATTAGTTAAAAATTAAAATTAAAAATTAGTTAAGAATAATTTCAGGCGCTTGGCGCCCATAATTTTAAACCTAAATTTTTAACCCATTTCAAGCGGAGCGCCCAAGAGAAAACTGGTCGGCTTGCAGCCTCGAAATTAGTTAAGAATGATTCCAATCTCAGGAAAGTATTGTCTGAACTCTGAACTGTGAACTCTGAACTTTGAACTGACTCTAAACTTTCGCTCTGACTCTAAACTCTAAACTCTAAACTCTAAACTCTTAGTTCTGAACCCCTTGAGGAGAGGGTTGGGGAGAGGCTTTCCCAAAGCTATGCTTTCAGCCTCCAAAAGCTATCCTTTTGCCGAGTAAAAGCTATACTTTTGAGCCCCAAAAGCATAGCTTTCAGAACGCGATTTCTAACCAGCTGATTCTCAACGATATACAAACAACGATATTTCGGCATCTCCGATAGCTCTCACTTCACATCATGAATGTCCACAGCCCCCCAAATGCTCGCGCGGAAAAGAACGACTCCTGCCACAAAAAAATCCCCCGCAGGATTAGTATCCTGCGGGGGATGGGAGTAGTATTAAATTGCAAGAGGGGGATTTCTATCACGAAATATTGAGTGCATTCTTGATTTGTTGCTTATTGCTACGGGATACGGGAATGATGTCGTGACTGTGTTTGATCAGTAGTTGCATGATGCCGGAACTGGAGATAATTTGCTCCACTTGGCCGAGGTTGACGAGGAAAGCGCGATGGCAACGGACAATTAGCGGATAGGACTGTAATGCAGCATCCATCTGCTTGGATGTTGTACGTAGCATGTCTGAGCGTACTTGCCCTTCATGCCAATGTACGACCTTTACATAGTTGCCGATGGATTCTATATACAATAGGTGGGAAACCGCAAGCGTGACCTTTTCGTTGGTAGAGCCGGTTAGCGTGATGGTTACTGGCTGCATAGCAGTCTCTGATTCGATTGGCAACTCTTCGGCTACTTCTTCCAAATGCTGTTCGGCATGTGATTGCGACTTAGCCAGTTTCTCTTCATATTGTTTGTTGCGCTTTTCTGCTTCTTTCTGCAGCAGGTGCATTTGCTCATTCATCCGCCTTGTCTCTTCCAGTTCGAGCGCAAGGTCGCGGCTGCGGAACTTATATCGCCAATAGAGCCCGACGACGAATGAGCAGAAAGCCAAAAGCAAGACAGCTTGGAGGATTCCCCTCCACGACAACGGATCAGTGGCACCTATACTGCTCATGGGGAAATGGAGATAGACACAGATAAAAAGTGCCTCCAAGGGAGTATTAATCAGTTGAAACCATAGATTGCGGCGGATAATATACTCAACACCTTTATCAAGCGATGAAGGCAAGCCCAGGATATGGGTAACAATACCTTCTGTAACATAACAAACTCCGACCCCAAGTATCCAGATGGTCAAAAAGTGCAGGTACAACATCAGCCCTAACGCTTCTAAGCCAATAGGTTTGAACACAACAAAGGCAAGGCATGTTATGCCGACGCTGATGATGCGTACACGGAGTGTCTCTTTCTGTCTTTCGTTCATGGGTGCAATGGTACGAAAATAAATTGAAATGTTGTGTGCATTTCGTAACAGATTGCCTACCATTCGTCACATTTCCATGCCATTCGTCACATTTCCATGCCATTCGTCACATTTCCATGCAGAATATCCCAGATATTTGCGTGGGGAGCCCCTTCAGCGTAAGTTTGCACTCGCAATCGTGCAACAAAATCGTAAAAAAATAAAGGTTATGAAAACAAGAGCAATTTTCGGAATCATTTTCATCGTAGCCAGTCTTCTGAAGTTGGCAACGATGTGGGGACTACTTCATTGGAAGTGGTTTGAGCGAGGAAGCGAAGATCAGTGGGGCTACTATCTGGGTATCTTTATTTTATTATACATTGGTATTTTTCTTGTCATAGAGAGTTACAGGCGAGATCACGACCAATGGCTGCAGCGTCCCATTCCGCCCCATGAGGAAGGCAAGCGGATGCGCTGTTCAGTCAGTTTTGGCGGCGACGAATACATCTTCCGTGGCGAGACGTTCACCGGGGCACGCCTCGACACATTCTGCGGAGGTCTGCGACTGGACTTGCGCGGAGCGGTCATCACTGAAGACCAGGAGATAGACATCCGAAACTTCATGGGAGGGATAGAGCTGTTTGTGCCCACAAATATCAATGTGCTGGTAAAGAGCCGTAGCTTCATCGGAGGGGTCGGCAATGAGACGAACCGCAACATCAAGGACGGTGCGCCTACCCTGCACATTGTTGCCAGTAATTTTCTTGGTGGTGTAAGTATAAAAAACAATTAGAAAGTATAATAATATGAGAAGTATTGGTTTTAAGATGGCAACATTGATGATTGCCTTGATGAGCACAATGACAGTATATGCCAAGTCTCAAGACGTGGGTGGTAGAGTGATTAATGAGAATGGCCAGCCGCTGCCGTTTGTGAATGTAGTACTATTGTCGCTGCCCGACTCCGCTTTCGTACAGGGAGCAGTGACTGACGAGAACGGAATGTTCAATATTGTGACCAAGCAGAGTGAAGGTTTGCTGAAACTGACGAGCATCGGCTATGAAACGCTTTTCCTTCCCTATAAGGCAGCCAATGGTCTGACCATCCAGATGAAGGAGGAGGCACAGATGGTTGGCGAGGTGATTGTGAAGGGGCAACTACCCCAGACCCATGCCAAGGGCGATGCCATGCGCACGACTGTGGCAGGAACTATTCTAGAGAAAGCAGGCACGCTGAGCGATGCCCTCTCGAAGATTCCATCCTTAGAGGCAGAGCGCG
>CAJOIX010000034.1 GCA_905234815.1 uncultured Prevotella sp.
GACACCTACACCAAAGAAGTAGCCAACATCACCTTATCCAACGCCAACTACTACCCCATCACCGTCAACATGTCAGTATATATTCCCGATGCCAACGGCCATGACTACGTTGACCTGGGCTTCACTGTGAACGGCAAGAAAATTCTCTGGGCTACTAAGAACGTGGGCGCAGACATCGAGAGCGACTTCGGCGATTACTTTGCCTTCGGCGCAACCGAGCCGTGGTACAGTAGCATAACGCCAAAGAACAGTAGCGAGCCAACCTTTACTTGGAAAGAGGGTAAAACCGGTGGCTATGTTCTGGCCAATGCGCCGTATTATGATACAGATTATAGTGATTATACTGAATACACCACTTTCAATGACGTTCTTAAAGCCGAAGACGATGCTGCTCACGTCAATATGGGCGGCGACTGGTATATGCCTACACACGAAGAATGGGCAGCCCTGAAGGCCAATTGTACTTGGGAATGGACTACTGTAAATGGTGTTAACGGTAAACGCTTCACGAGTAGTGTGGATGGCTACACCAACAATTCCATTTTCTTGCCAGCTGCGGGCTACTGCGATGGCACGAGCCTCGACTGGTGTGGTAAAGACGGCGACTACTGGTCAGCTACGGTTTACAAGTCGAATATCTACTGGGGCTGGTTACTGTTCATCAATTCGCCCTATGTCAATCCAGAAAGCGGCTTCAGCCGCTCCCGCGGCTATTCCGTGCGCGGCGTGATAAGAAAGTAATATCCCATTCCCTGCGCGCAGCAATGCGCCGCATATAAACACAAAGAGGTCGTGTCAAAAAAAGTATCTGACACGGCCTCTTTTTTGCTTCCAAACGAAGGCACGCAACAAATGGTTTTTCAAAAGATATGCTTTTAGCATCCGAAAGCTATGCTTTTGCCGTGTAAAAGCTATGCTTTTGGGCTCCAAAAGCATAGCTTTTGAAATGCGATTTCTACCTGACGGATTATCAATAACTTACAAATTGGATTTTCAAAGTATTGAGCAGGGATTGATCTGATGATAACTCAGCGCCGTTGTTGGCATCTGTAGCTCCGCCGATGGCACCTCGCACGGGCATAAGGCGCACCGCCGCGGGACGAACAAAAATAAAGCCGTGAGCATGATTCAGATGCCCACGGCCTTTTTGCGTATAAAATATAAGGGAAATTGGTGGATTTAGATTTGTCCGCTCTCCACGAGGTTTATCACTCTTTCGGTGTCGGCGTCGTCGCCCTCGGGGTCGTATTCCTTTTTGAGCGATGCGCCATAGACCCAGGCAAACGCTTGGTAGAAACCAGCCTTGAACGGCCCGAGAAATGCTTGGATGAGCTGATAGGTAGAGGAATTGCACTCGCGGTGTATCAGTTTGATGAGCAGTTTTCCCTGTCGGAGGGTGAGCTGCTTCATTTTGGGTGTATATTCGGCCTTGATGCTTGCTTCGACCCGCTTCATGTGTTCGGCGCGCGCCTTTTTGGTGGGCAGGGTTTCGAGGTATTCATAGGTCTCTATCAGCATCCGGTGCGCATCCTTGGCATAGGGCAGCGCCCGCTTCACATCGCGCACCAAGCGGTCGTATTTCATCTGTTGCCGTCGGCTCTTGAACTGCTTTTTAGGATAGACGTAGATATTGTTCAGCTCCACGCGCTGAATAGAGTCGCCGTGATATTCCGCCTGCGAAATTCTCACACGCGGGTCGAGCGTCTGCGCCGCACAGTTGAAGCAGCAGGAGGCCAGCATCCAGAGGCCTATTCCGGCGCCCAGTCTTTTCCTTACTATGAATTTTAGATGGTCCAAGTGTCGTTGGTATCAATGAGTTCTGCGAAATTGTGATAAGGTTTCTTTGCAGCCACTTCGTTCAACTGCTGATATACGCACTCGTCGTAGGTGGGCGCTTCCACATCCCTGATCACTCCGAGCGCTACGGGGAATCCGTGTTCATTGTCCATCAGCGCCAGCTTGAGTTGCAGCGTCGAGTCTTCGCAGTGCGCGTCGTGCACCAGAATATCGTTGACAGTGATGCCGTTTTCGCCCAGTTTCACCACCTTCAGGTTGAACCCGTCTTGCACCAGTCCGTACTCGTTGTTCTCGCCGAAGAGCAGCGGCTTGCCGTGTTCCACATAGATGGCATTTTTGCGGCGGCCCTCCTTGGTATAGATCGGATCGTAAACGCCGTTGTTGAAGATGACGCAGTTTTGCAATATCTCGCAGACGGAGGCACCTTTGTGCTGCTGTGCTGCCTTAAGGATATGGATTACTTCGGGTCCGTCGTTAGCCACGGCACGGGCAAAGAAGTGGCCGCGTGCTCCGATGCAGAGTTCGCCTGGCTGGAAGGGGTCTTCCACTGTTCCGTAGGGTGACGACTTCGACACGAATCCACGTGCCGATGTGGGAGAATACTGTCCTTTGGTCAGACCGTAGATGCGGTTGTTGAGCAGCACGATATTGATGTCGATGTTGCGGCGCATGGCGTGAATGAAATGGTTTCCGCCAATGGCCAGTCCGTCGCCGTCGCCTGATATTTGCCACACCGTGATGTCGGGGTTGGCCAGTTTCAGTCCGGTGGCTATCGCCGCTGCACGCCCGTGAATGGTCTGCATGGCATAGGTATTCATATAATAAGGCAGGCGCGAGGAACAGCCGATGCCCGATATCACTGCAATCTGGTGGGGCGGGATGCCCATCTCGGCCATGGCCTTGTGGAGTGAAGCCAAGAAGAAGTGGTCGCCACAGCCCGGGCACCACCGTGGCTGGCCTTTCTTATAATCGGAGGAAACTAAACTACTCATATTTAAAACAACGGATTTAACGGATGATACGAATTAGGTTTTTATTTGATTAGTACGGATTATACGGATATTTAAGAACAACGGATTTAACGGATGATACGAATTAGGTTTTTATTTGATTAGTACGGATTATACGGATATTTAAAAACAACGGATTTAACGGATGATACGAATTAGATTTTAGATTATACGGATAATTAAGAACAACGGATTTAACGGATGATACGAATTAAGTTTTTATTTGATTAGTACGGATTATACGGATATTTAAGAACAACGAATTTAACGGATGATACGAATTAGGTTTTTATTTGATTAGTACGGATTATACGGATATTTAAGAACTACAGATTGAACGGATTAACCTACGGGGTATCGCTCAGTTGCGAGAGAGCGTTCTCCGAAGTTGATGAGTAAGGCGAGCTTATATCCTGCAATCTTAGCATAATTGATAGCTTGCGAACGATGAACATCATCCAACTCTTTTACAGCTTTCAGTTCTACGATGATTTTGTCGAAACAAATGAAATCAGGAACAAAGATACTTTCAAGCGTATTGCCTTTATATACCGCATGAATCTCTTTTTCACGCTCAAAAGGAATCTTCCGTTCACGGAGTTCAAGGGCTAAGGCTTCTTGGTAAACTTTCTCAGTAAAGCCAGGCCCTAACTCCTGATGAACCTTCATCGCTGCACCAATAATTTGGTAGGTTTCCTTTTCGTATCGTAGCATCATCAGTATAATTCGTGTAATCCGTTGTCCTTTTAGTCAATCATCATCTGTGTGAGCTCAGAAACCAGCGTGGCCACGTTGAAGGGTTGGCCTTTGATTTCATTATACTGCTGGAGCTGCACCCCTGCCACTTGGGCGCGGAGGTAAGCGGCCAGTTGTCCGCTGTTCTGCTCGGCCACCACCACGCGGGGATAGCGCCGGAGCACCTCGGCTGTGTTCGCGGGCAGCGGATTGATGTAGGAGAATTGCGCCTGAGCCACTTTGTACCCCTGCTGGCGGAGCGCATCCATCGCAGCATGGAGATGACCAAAGGTGCCTCCGAAGCCGACAATGAGCAGCGCTGCATCGTCCTTATCGCCCAGCACTTCCAAAGGCGGCACGGCTATTCGGCCGACCTTCTCTGCACGCAGGCGGCACATCAGGTTGTGGTTGTCGGGGTCGGTAGAGATGACACCCGAGTTGTTTTCCTTTTCCAGACCGCCAATAATGTGAGCATAGCCTTCCTGTCCGGGCACTGCCCAGTAGCGGGCACCGTTTGCTTCATCGCGCTCGTAGGGCTGATAGCGGTCTTTCTGCTCAGGCAAAGCGCGGTGCGGATGAATCTCGGGCAGATCGGCCACGGCAGGAATCCGCCACGCGGCCGAGCCGTTGGCAATGAAGGCATCGGTCAGGAGAATCACGGGGGTAAGGTGCTCGAGTGCAATCTTGCAGGCAGCATAAGCCTTATCGAAGCAGTCGGTGGGACTGGTGGCAGCGATGACCGGCATCGGGCTTTCGCCGTTGCGGCCGTAGAGCGCCTGCAAGAGATCGGTCTGCTCGCTCTTCGTGGGCAGTCCTGTTGACGGCCCGCCGCGCTGCACGTCGATGATGACCAGTGGCAGTTCATCAATAACGGCCAGGTTCATGGCCTCCGATTTCAAGCACATGCCCGGTCCGGAGGTTGAGGTTACGGCCAGTGCTCCGCCAAAGGCTGCGCCAATGGCGCTGGCAGCACCGCTGATTTCGTCTTCACACTGCACGGTGATGACGCCCATCGACTTGTGCTTGGCCAGTTCGTGAAGGATATCGGTGGCAGGCGTGATGGGGTAAGAGCCGAGATAGAGTCGGAGACCGGCTTTCTCGGCAGCAGCCATGAGACCGTAGGCCGTGGCTTTGTTGCCTGTTATGTCCATATAGCGGCCAGGAGTTTTCTGGCTCGACTCGATGCGATAGGTCGATGGAACGCTCGCATGACTGTTGTGTCCGTAGTCGTAACCGGCCTGCACCACGCTGCAATTAGCCTCGGCAATGGCGGGCTTCTTGGCAAATTTCTCCTTGATGAAATTGAATACCAGCTGCAGGTCGCGGTTGAAGAGCCAACAAACGAGCCCCAGCGCAAACATATTGCGGCATTTCAGCATCGACTTGTTGTCCATCTCGCTGTCTTTTAAGACCTCTTTCACCAGCGATGTGAGCGGGCAGAGGATGACCCTGTCGGGGTCTATGTTCATTTCGGCCAGATAATCGTCGGTTTGAAATTCGGCTTTCTTCAGGTCGGCCTCGCGAAAACTGTCGGTGTCGATGATGATGGTGGCCTGCGGCTTGGCAAAGCGATATTGTGTTTTCAGCGCTGCCGCATTCATACATACGAGCACATCGCACAGGTCGCCGGGCGTATAGACTTGCTCGGCACCGATGTGCACCTGAAATCCGCTGACACCGGTGAGCGATCCTTGCGGGGCGCGGATATCGGCCGGATAGTCGGGGAAGGTAGATATACTGTTGCCGGCAATGGCGGAAACAGTAGAAAAAATGTTTCCGGCCAGTTGCATACCATCGCCGGAGTCGCCCGAAAAGCGTACAACCACTTGGTCGAGCTGCTTTACTTCTAACATGGTTTTCTTTAGATTTTCGGTTTTTATGATTATTGCAGTGTGGGGTATTCTATTCGTGTGTGATAAATGGCATTGAGCCGCGCAATGAGAATCTTCTTCGCCTCGTCAATATCGCGGAAGGAAATGGGGCAGTTGCGGAAGAATCCGTCGGCCACCTGCTGGTCGATGAGGCGGTTCACCAGTTCGCCGATGGTCTGTTCGGAGATATCTTTGAGCGAGCGCGATGCGGCTTCAACCGTGTCGGCCATCATCAGTATGGCCTGTTCCTTGGTCTGCGGATTCTGTCCGGGATAGGTGAAGGGAGCGGGGTCGATGGTGCTGTCGGGATGATTGTTCTGCGCCTGTATGTAGAAGTATTTGGCCACGCCGTGTCCGTGGTGGGTGGCAATAAAGTCGCGAATCACCTGCGGCAGTCCGTCGGCTTCGGCCATCCGGAGTCCTTCGTTCACATGACCGATAATGATGGCAGCACTCTCTTCGGGCGTAAGACGGTCGTGCGGGTTCACCTGCTTTTGGTTTTCGGTGAAGAAAACGGGCATTTTCATTTTTCCGATATCGTGGTAGAGGGCACCCGTACGGACGAGCGTGCTGTTGGCGCCGATGCGGTTGGCAATGGCGGCAGCGAGATTGCCCACGGTGATGGAGTGTTGGAAGGTGCCTGGAGCCACCTCGGACAGTTTGCGCAACAGGCCGCGATTGGTGTTGAGAAGCTCCACGAGACTCACATTAGAGGTGAAGCCGAAGAGTTTCTCGAAGAGGAACATGAGCGGGTAGGCCAGCAACACGAATACACCACTGGCCACAAAGTGGAGATACATTTTCGAGTCGAGGCCGGCGAGCCCATGACCCTGAAGCAGACTCAGCGGCAGGAACACAGCGCAATAGCCTATGGTGACAATCAGGGCGAGCACCAGCATCTGGCTGCGCGAGGAGAGTTCGCGAAGATAGTAGATGACCAAAAATCCTGCGGTGATCTGCAATACAACAAATTCGTATTGATATTTCACGGCGAGGGAGCAGAGCAGCACCATGGCAAGATGGGTGACCAGCGCCGTGAACGAGTCCATGAACACGCGCACAAATACGGGCACCATGGCAAAGGGCAGGATATAGATGCTGAAGAAGGTATTTTTTACAATCAGCGATGTGAGCACGGGGAAAATCACAAGCAGCGAATAGAGCAGCAACACGCTGCGCTGCTTCTTGAAATACTGAGGTCGGAAGAGTTGCAGAAAGAACGTGAAGAGCAGGATGATGATGACCACGGAAAGCCCTTGGCCGAAGAGGGTGTTCAGCCGTTCGCTGTTATCGCTGCGCCGCTCCAATTCGCGCTCGAACGATTGGAGCACTTGGAATTTCTCGGCATCGACCTTTTCGCCTTCGTCAATGATTTTTTCGCCAGCCTGAATGGTTCCTTTGGCCGTGGGAATGCTTTGCAGCACTCGGTCGCGCTGCTCCTGATTGCGCTCGGTGTCGAACACGAGATTGGGTTCAAGGTTTTCGTTGATATTGAGCGACGCGAGACTGCCGCTGAGCGATGCGAGCTGGCGGGTGAGCGACTCGTAGGCCGTCTTGGGCGAGTTCACCTGCGAACAGCTCACGGTGCGGGCTTCCTTGCCTTCAAGAATTTTCAGGTGGGCGGTGGTATCGCGGGTAATCGCTTTATAGTCTGACGAACTGACTATGCCGTTCTGGTAAATCCGCTCCACTGCACGCAGTATCTGGTGTTGCTGACTGGTGGAGAGAGCAGCGCTGCCCGACAGTTTATCGCGCAGATGACTCAATGCCGTTTTCGACACTTCGGGCGAAAGACGATAGTAGGGCTGAATGGTCTTCATCACCGAGTCGCGCTCGTGGCGAATCATCTCGTCGCTCTTGAGAATGGGAAAATCGAAATGAGCGATGAACGATCCATAAATCCAGGGGCGGCCGATTTCATAATTGAAATGCCGCGTGGTATTGCGCGGCAACGACCAAACAATCAGCAAAACAGTGATGACAAACAATATGAGTTGGTTCAGCACATTGCGCCGAGCCTTCTTATTCCTGAATTGAAACAGTGGCATTGAGTGGTTGTATATAGATTTACGCTGCGAAAATAGTAATTTTTTATGCCACTGAGTAAATTTTTATGTACTTTTGCAAAAAATAATGAAAAACGAGCTGTTCAGATTCTGTTTTTTCAAAAGCATAGCTTTTGTATTACGAACCAAAACAGCGTGAATATCAAATATTTAGAATTATGTCAGAAAGAAGAGTTCGCGTGCGTTTTGCACCGAGTCCCACAGGAGCGCTCCACATTGGTGGTGTGCGCACTGCATTGTATAACTATTTGTTCGCCCGCAAGCATGGCGGCGACTTGATTTTCCGTATTGAAGACACCGACAGCCACCGCTTCGTGCCTGGTGCCGAAGAATATATTCTGGAATCGTTCCAGTGGCTCGGCATCAAGTTTGACGAAGGTGTGAGCTTCGGCGGTCAGCATGGCCCCTACCGTCAGAGCGAACGCCGAGATATCTATAAAAAATATGTAGATCAGCTACTGGCTGCCGGCAAAGCCTACATCGCTTTCGACACGCCCGAGGAGCTCGAAGCCAAGCGCGCAGAGATTCAAAACTTCCAATACGATGCCCGCACTCGGTCGCTCATGAAAAACTCGCTCACCCTCTCGGCCGAGGAGGTGGAACAGCGCATCAATGACGGACAGCAATACGTGGTCCGCTTCAAGGTTGAACCAGGCCGCGAGGTGAAGGTCGATGACATGATACGCGGCGAGGTGATTATCAAGAGCGACATCCTCGACGACAAGGTGCTCTACAAGAGTGCCGACGAACTGCCCACCTACCACCTGGCCAACATTGTCGATGACCATCTGATGGAGGTGACGCACGTGATTCGCGGCGAAGAATGGCTCCCATCGGCTCCACTCCACGTGCTGCTCTATGAAGCCTTCGGATGGGCCGACACCATGCCACGGTTTGCCCACTTGCCCCTGCTCCTCAAACCCGAAGGCAAAGGAAAACTCTCCAAACGCGACGGCGACCGACTGGGATTCCCCGTATTCCCACTCGAATGGCACGACCCCAAAACGGGTGAAGTAAGCAGCGGATACCGCGAAAGCGGCTACTTCCCCGAGGCTGTGATCAACTTCCTGGCGCTGCTCGGCTGGAACCCGGGCACCGAACAGGAATTGTTTACACTCGATGAACTCGTTGAAGCATTCGACCTGTCGCGCTGCTCAAAAGCCGGAGCAAAATTCGACTATCAGAAGGGCATCTGGTTCAACCACGAGTATATGCTCAAAAAATCGAACGAGGAAATCTCCAAACTCTTTGCTCCCATCGTGGCCGGCAACGGCATTGACGAACCCATGGACCGCATCCGCACGGTGGTGGCACTCATGAAGGACCGCGTGAACTTCGTGCAGGAACTCTGGCCGCTCTGTGCCTTCTTCTTCATCGCACCAACCGAATACGACGAGAAGACCGTGAACAAACGCTGGAAAGAATACTCTGCACAGCAAATGACCGAGCTGGCCGAAGTAATCGAACAGCTCGACGATTTCTCAAAAGAACACCAAGAGGAAGTCATCTTCCACTGGGTGGAGGAGAAAGGCTACAAACTGGGCGACGTGATGAACGCCTTCCGATTAGCTCTTGTAGGCATAGGTAAAGGCCCGGGAATGTTCGATATCACCGAATTCCTCGGCAAAGAAGAAACCCTCAACCGACTCCGCCGAGCCATCGAAGTACTGAAGTAACGGCCATGATCTACAACATCATCATCTACTTCGTTCAACTGGTCATACGCATCGCCGCACTTTTCAACGAGAAAGTGCGCACCATGTGGCGCGGCGAAAGAGAAACCTTTGCCCTGCTCCGAAGAGAAGTGGACCCCACGGCGCAATACATCTGGTTCCACGCTGCATCGCTGGGCGAGTTTGAACAGGGCCGGCCGCTCATAGAAGAAATCAGACAGCAACATCCCGAATATAAAATCCTGCTCACATTCTTCTCGCCCTCGGGCTATGAAGTGCGCAAAAACTACGAGGGAGCCGACATTATCTGCTACCTCCCCATCGACACTATTGGCAATGCACGGCGCTTTCTCCGCACCGTTCGGCCGGTGATGGCTTTCTTCATCAAGTACGAGTTCTGGTACAACTATCTCCACATCCTCCGTCACCGCGGAGTGCCGACCTACAGCGTCTCGTCTATCTTTCGCGACGGACAGATTTTCTTCCGTTGGTACGGACGCCACTATGCCGGAGTGCTGCGGTGCTTCACCCATTTCTTCGTGCAAAACGAAAAGAGCCGCCAACTGTTAGCCACCATCGGCATCACTGCTGTTGATGTGGTGGGCGACACCCGCTTCGACCGTGTGCTGCAAATCAAACGTGCGGCTCGCCAACTGCCCATTGTCGATGCCTTCGTCGGCAAATCGGCCAAGACCTTTGTGGCTGGCTCCAGTTGGGCACCCGATGAGGAAATCTTCATCCCCTATTTCAACCAACAGCGCAACTGGCGACTCATCATCGCACCACACGTCATTGCCGAAGAACACCTACAGCAAATAGAACAGCGCTGCCAAGGCAAAACAGTGCGCTACACCAAGACCACACCCGAAGAAGCAGCCAAGGCCGATGTGCTCATCATCGATTGTTTCGGACTACTCTCGTCTATCTATGGCTATGCACAAATCACCTACGTAGGTGGCGGATTCGGTGTAGGTATCCACAATCTGCTGGAGGCTGCCGTGTGGAATGTGCCCGTGATTTTCGGACCGAACAACGCCCGTTTCCAAGAAGCACAAGACCTGAAGCAAAACGGTGGCGGCAAGGAAATTCACACCGCCGAGGATTTCCAGCAAATCATGCTCCAGTATGAGCAAAATACGCAGGCGCTCCAAACCGACGGGGCCACGGCCGGTCGCTATGTGGAAACACTCACCGGCGCCACACAGAAAATCATGCAAAAAGTATTCGGCAACCGCTAAGAAAAACGATACATAACTTCGATAACTTCTGTAAAGTAATTTATGAATCTTACCAAGATAACCCAGCTCTACCTCTCACGTCGTCAGCACGAACTGGATCGACACTTCTCCACGCCTATCTCCCTGCAAGAGAACGCCTTGCAGCACCTGATAACGGAAGGACGACAGACAGAATACGGTCGGCAGCACCACTTCGACGAAATACGAAACTACAATGATTTCGTTCGTCGCGTGCCACTCAACACCTACGAAGAACTGAAGAACGATATAGACCGTATGCGCCACGGCGAGCGAGACATTCTCTGGCCTGGACAAGTGCGCTGGTATGCCAAATCGAGCGGCACAACAAACGACAAGTCGAAGTTCATTCCCGTGTCGGAAGAGGGTCTCAAACATATGCACTATCAAGGCGGCCACGACGCTTGCGCCTTCTATTTCCGCCAGCACCCCAAAAGCCGAATCTTCGATGGCCGCGCACTCATACTCGGCGGCTCTCACGCACCTAACTATAATCTCCCCGGCACACTCGTGGGCGACCTCTCGGCCATTCTAATGGAAAATCTTCCACCTATGCTCGGACACTTCCGCGTGCCGAAGAAAGAAATCGCGCTGATGAGCGATTTCGAGAAGAAGCGCGACCTCATAGCCCGCCAGTGCATGAACGTAAACGTGACCAACCTCTCGGGCGTTCCGTCGTGGATGCTCTCCGTGCTGGTACATATGTTAGAGATTAGCGGCAAACAGTCGATAGATCAAATCTGGCCTAACCTCGAAGTGTTCTTCCATGGCGGCATCGCGTTCACCCCTTACCGCAAGCAATACGAAGAAATCATCCGCAACCCGCAGATGAACTATATGGAAACCTACAACGCCAGCGAGGGATTCTTTGGACTGCAGAACGATCCGACAGACAAATCAATGCTCCTCATGCTCGACTACGGCACACTCTACGAGTTTATTCCCATGGATGAGTTTGGCAACGAGAACCCCACCGTAGTGCCGCTCTCGGGCGTTGAGACGGGCAAGAACTACGCCATGGTAATCAGCACCACCTGCGGACTCTGGCGCTACATCATCGGCGACACCGTGCAGTTCACCTCGGTGCGCCCCTACAAGTTCATCATCACCGGCCGCACGAAGTATTTCATCAACGCATTTGGCGAAGAACTGATTCAAGACAATGCCGAACAAGGGTTGGCCTATGCCTGCGAAAAGACCGGAGCCAAAGTGCTCGAATACACCGCCGCCCCCGTTGACATGGACCTCGAAGGACACTGCCGCCACCAGTGGCTCGTGGAATTTGCCCAAGCACCCGACGATATGGAACAGTTCCGCCACCTGCTCGACAGTCGCCTGCAACAACTCAACAGCGACTACGAAGCTAAGCGCGCAAAAAACATCACCATGCAGGAACTCGAACTCATCGCAGCACCAAAGGGCCTGTTCAACGAGTGGCTCAAACAAAAAGGGAAACTCGGCGGACAGCACAAAGTGCCACGGCTCTCCAATTCCAGAAAACATATAGACGAACTACTGAAAATGATGAAAAAGTAATTCTCCTTTTCTTGCCATTTATGCTCAAGCGAACTATTCTACTTTGTTTAAGTTGCATCTATCTTGCTTCTCCGTTAAATGCACAGGCATTACAGAAAGGTCACCATGTATTTCGGAATGGCGATATAGTGTCTTTTACAAAATTAGATTCGCTACCTTCACTTGACAAAAACGAATTGGGATTTTGGGATTTGAGCCAACAAGAACTAACAAACAAGACAAGTCGTCACCGATACAAATCTACTAACGACTCTTTGCCCATTATCGGAGCAGTGGAATATGGAAC
>CAJOIX010000035.1 GCA_905234815.1 uncultured Prevotella sp.
TGAACTCCTTGCCAAAAAATTTTAAATACTTAAACTCTTAAATTTTACAATTATGCCAAACAACAAAATGGAACTCAACCTCCACCCCGATGTAGCCCTGGGCGAATACTCCAATCTGGCGCTCATCACCCATTCAAAGAATGAATTCATCTTAGACTTTGCTGCTGCGCTCCCTGGGATACCTAAGCCAGAGGTGGTCAGCCGTGTGATTATGATTCCCGAGCACGCCAAACGCTTGGCACAGGCACTGATAGAAAATCTGCGCAAATATGAAAGCCAATACGGACCTATCAACCTGGATGGGCAGGTGGACGATAAGACCATCAATCCTTTCGGCCCCAAGGGACTCTCATAAGCACAAGGAAGAAAGCCAGAGGGATCAAAGAATAAAAGGCCCCTCGGATGGGCTTTCTACGGAGTTCAGGAGTTACAGGAGTTGCAGGAGTTCAGACACTACCTGTGGGAGGTTAGAAGGGCCTCAATGTTTCTTATTTTGGGGCGCTTCGCTTGAAATGGGTTAAAAATTATGGTTTAAAATTAAGGGCGCCAAGCGCCTGAAATTATTCTTAACTAATTTTTAATATTAATTTTTAACTAATTTCGAGCCGAAGGCGACCCGACTCTATTCCGCTGCGCTCCCATTCCTCCCCTTGAGGGGGGAGGTTAGGAGGGGGCTGTGAGAGGGTCGGGGAGAGGCTATTTTTTCTGTGTTATCTGTGATATCTGTGTGACCCTCAAGGGGTGGGGAGAACTCTTTTTTCTTGCACACTTTTTGACTGGTTGTGCAAATAAACGGCTTGAGATAAATCAATAATTCGCGGAAATGGGGCTTATTTTCGTTAATAAGTGTTAACAAAAAGGTCAGAAAATCCGAAAAAAAGAACAATCTACGTAACTTTGCCGCCAACAATTTTAAACTTTTTTTTGAAATGAAAAAAATGAACTGGGCCATCGTTGCCCTTGCAATGTTGGGTTTGAGTCAGGAGATTCAAGCCGGCGACTATCTGACCAACACTAATCAGAGCGTCTCATTCCTTCGTAATCCCGCACGCGATGCTGCTATCGGCATCGATGGTGTCTATACCAACCCTGCAGGTGTGGCTTTCCTTAAAGAAGGTTGGCACCTCTCGTTCAACTGGCAGAATGCACACCAGACCCGTACCATCATGACCGCCTACGGTCCGCTGTTTGCTATGAACATGAATCGTCCTAATGCCGATGCGGCTGCCGACGGTTTGGTATTCCACGAGTTCAAGGGTGTGGCCGATGCACCTGTGCTCCCCTCTATTCAGGCTGCCTACAACACGGGCCGCTGGAGTTTCCAAGGCGGTTTCTCCGTGTCTGGCGGTGGCGGTAAGTGTGAATTTGAAAATGGTCTCGGCTCGTTCGAGGGCGTGATTGCCAACATTGCCTATCAGTCGGGCATGAACGGTTATTCGTTCACCAACTATATGCGCGGTAAGCAGTATTACTTCGGTTTCACGCTGGGTGCTGCCTACAAGGTGACCGACAACCTCTCGGTGTTTGCTGGTGCACGTACGCTTTACGGCTATGCCAGATACGAAGGTGTGGTGGACGATATCATGCTGCGCGGTGAATCTACAGGCAATCAGGTGATTCCTGCCACTAATTTCTTTGCTGGTGCCAAACAGCAGTATCTTACTGCTCAGCAGCAGTACGAGGCCCTTGGCATGACGGCGGAAGCCCTGGCCGCTGCCAAGAACGTACTAAAGATGGGGGCTCTGGAAAAAATCACTGCTACGGGTATTCACCTCAACTGCAAGCAGACAGGCGTAGGTGTGGCTCCATTCATCGGTGTGGACTGGAAGCTTGGCAAACTGAACCTTGCTGCCAAATACGACTTCAAAGTGCGTATGCGACTGAAGAACGACAACCCCCACATGAATTTCGCTGAACTGGTGGAACTGCTCACAGCCATGTCGGCTGGACAGACTTCGGGTGCCAATCAGGCTGCTGCGCTGAACCGCTATATTGACGGCAGGAAAGTGGCCGAGGACTCGCCTGCACTGCTGACACTGGGTGCACAGTATGAAATCAGCGACCGCTGGCGCGTAATGGCAGGTTATCACCACTTCTTCGATGTGGACTGCAAGCAGTATTATGGCGACAAGCTGGGCGATACCAATGAGTTCAACTTCGGTACAGAATACGACCTGACCAAGAAACTGCAAGTGAGTGCCGGTTACCAGAAGACCATCTACGACCAGGAAGATTCAAACATGAGCGATATCTCGTTCAACGTGTCGAGCTATACCTTCGGTTTCGGCGCTGGCTACCAGCTCACCGAAAAGGTGAAACTCAACGCCGCTTACTTCCAGACCAACTATGGCACGAAGACCGTGGTGGAGGCTCCCGTGGTGAACACTTACACCCGCACCAACCGCGTGTTTGGTCTGGGTTGCGACATCACGCTCTAAACCCCGAAGAATATACAGCACAGACATTGCTGCGATGATAAAAGCGCAATCGGTTAGAGCCGGTTGCGCTTTTATTGGTAGATTATTTATACCTTTGCACCACAAAAAGTAGTGTGAATTATGAATAATGAATTATATGAAGTGATGGCGCCAGTGGGCTCACGCGAGTCGCTGGCTGCGGCCATAAAGGCAGGTGCCGACAGTGTGTATTTCGGCATTGGCCAACTGAATATGCGGTCGCACTCGGCCAATCATTTCACCATTGACGATCTGCGCGAGATAGCCAGCATCTGCTCTGAGGCCGGCGTGAAGACCTATCTCACGGTCAACACCATTATCTACGGCGAAGACCTGGAACAGATGCGCCTCATTTGCGATGCTGCCCACGCGGCAGGCATCTCGGCCGTGATTGCTTCGGATGTAGCGGTGATGGTCTATTGTCGGGAGATTGGTCAGGAAGTACACCTTTCCACGCAGTTGAACATTTCGAACATCGAGGCCCTGAAGTTCTACGCCCAGTTTGCCGATGTGGTGGTGCTGGCCCGCGAGTTGAACATGGACCAGGTGGCTGCGATACACCGCGAGATTGAAGCGCAAAATATCTGCGGCCCCAGCGGTCGGCAGATACAGATAGAAATGTTCTGCCACGGTGCGCTCTGCATGGCCGTTTCGGGCAAGTGCTACATGAGTCTGGCCGATGCAGGCCGCTCAGCCAATCGCGGCGAGTGTATTCAGATTTGCCGGCGTTCGTACCTGCTGACCGATGCCGAAACAGGCAATCAGATAGAGGTGGACAATAAATACCTGATGAGTCCGAAAGACTTGAAAACGGTGCGGTTCATCGACCGCCTGATGCAATCGGGCGTCAGGGTGTTCAAGATTGAAGGCCGTGCCCGCGGCCCTGAGTATGTCTATACCGTGGTGCGCTGCTACAAGGAAGCCATTCAGGCTGTGCTCGACGGCACGTTCACCGAGGAAAAGAAGGATGAATGGGACGAGCGTCTGGCCACCGTGTTCAATCGCGGCTTCTGGGATGGCTATTATCAGGGTCAGCGGCTGGGCGAATGGAATAAGAACTACGGCTCGAATGCCACTGAGCGGAAACAACTCGTGGGCAAGGTGGTGAAATACTTCTCGCGGTTGGGTGTGGCCGAAGTGGCGGTGGAGGCTTCAGAGTTCTCTTTGGGCGACAAGCTGCTCATTACCGGTCCTACCACTGGTGCGCTCTGGCTTACTGCCGATGAGATTCGCTTCGACCTCAAACCCGTGGCGACAGCCCCGCAGCACGAGCTGGTGTCGATTCCTGTGCCCGAGAAGGTGCGCCCCAACGACAAACTGTTTAAGTTAATCAAAAACGAAGAAGTATGAGCATAAACGAAATACAAGACGAAATCATTGCCGAGTTTGAAGATTTTGACGACTGGATGGACCGCTACCAGATGCTCATCGAGCAAGGGTCGGCCATGGAACCCATCGATGAGAAATTGAAAACCAACGACAATCTCATTGACGGCTGTCAGAGCCGTGTGTGGGTGGCGCCCGAGATGAAAGATGGCCGTATGTATATCCATGCCGAGAGCGACGCCCTGATTGTGAAAGGCATTGTGGCACTGTTGGTGCGCGTGTTCAACGGACAGACGCCGAAGGATATTCTTGAGGCCGATCTCTATTTCATTCCACGCATCGGACTGAACGATCACCTCTCGCCAACTCGCAGCAACGGTTTGGCGGCTATGATTAAGCAGATACGCCTCTATGCACTCGCATATAGTTCATAGTTCATAGTTAAGAGTTAAGAGTTAAGAGTTAAGAGTTAAGAGTTTAGAGTTGAGAGTGAAGAGTGAAGAGTGAAGAGTTAAGAGTTAAGAGTTAAGAGTGAAGAGTTAAGAGTGAAGAGGGAGGAGTAAGATATGAGAAAATATCGGACCATAGAGATGAAGCGGCTATCGGCGGAAGAGTTTCGCGCTGCAGAGAAGCAACCCTTGGTGGTGGTGCTCGACGATGTGCGGTCGCTCTACAATGTAGGGTCGCTGTTCCGTACGGCCGATTCGTTCAGAGTGGGAAAGCTCATCCTGTGTGGCATCACGGCCACACCGCCGCACGCTGAGATACACAAGACAGCCTTGGGGGCAGAAGAATCGGTGGAGTGGGAGTATTTCCCCTCGGCTGTTGAGGCTGTCGCTACGCTGAAGTCGCAGGGCTATCGGGTGCTCGCCGTAGAGCAGGCAGAAGGCTCGAAGATGCTCCATACACTCACGGCTTCCCCCGATACGTTTGCTCCTCGCTGCGCCATCGTTCTCGGCAACGAGGTGAAGGGAGTGAACCAAGCGGTGGTTGACCAGTGCGACGGCTGCATAGAAATACCACAGTTAGGCACGAAACACTCGCTCAACGTGAGTGTGGCAGGTGCATTGGTAATCTGGGAGTTTACCAAGCAGTGGCTGATGAGGAATGAAGAAAATCAGAAAAAATAAAGCGGAAAGAACGTGAAATCGTCCACTCGTCTAAGCCTTGACGAACTGCAGCGGCAACGACTATTGCTGGAAATAGAGTATCTCCACGAAAAGCAAGCCTTTCAGAAGGAGACACTCCAGCGCGGTATGCAGCGCAAGGTGAAGCGCGGCGATGCGTGGTTTCCCGTCAGCATGGGGCGGAGTTATTACAATTCGCTCAATCAGCGCTGCGTGGAAATTCACCGGCAGGGCGACGAAGAGATAGAGCACAACTTTGAATATGGGCGCCCCGTGGCGTTTTTTCTTCAGCAGAGAGGAGAGCGCCGAGAGGGGAAGGCCGATGGTAGGATTGTGTTTCTGAAAACCACCGGCACCGTTTCCTACGTCGATGGCAATCGGATGGTGATTGTCGTGCCCGACAATGCACCCCTGTTGGAACTTCAGGCCGATGGCTGCGATGCGGGTGTTCAACTCTCGTTCGACGAAACCAGCTACCGCTGTATGTTTGAAGCGCTCGACCGTGTGATGCGAGCCGACGGCAACCGATTGGCCTATCTGCGCGATCTCTTCTACACCAAGCAGCCCGCCGAGACCTACACCTTCGCCTCTGTTCACTTCCCATGGCTCAATCCAACGCAGGAGCAAGCCGTCAATCAAGTGCTTCGGGCTAAGGATGTAGCCATTGTTCACGGTCCTCCAGGCACAGGAAAGACCACCACGCTGGTCGAAGCCATTCACGAAACGCTCCGCCGCGAGAGCCAAGTGCTGGTCTGCGCACAGAGCAATATGGCCGTCGATTGGATATCGGAGCGGCTTGTCGATCGCGGCATCAACGTGCTCCGCATAGGAAATCCCGCTCGGGTGAACGATAAGATGCTTTCCTTCACCTACGAGCGGCGGTTTGAAAGTCATCCCGACTATCCGCAGTTGTGGGCCATACGCAAAGCCATTCGCGAACTGCGAAGCGGTAAAAACCGCCAGGGCGAGCGCCGCCATCAGAAGATAGAAAGCCTCCGCAGTCGTGCTACGGAACTGGAAATACGCATCCAGACGGAACTCTTCAACGAGGCGCGAGTTGTGGCC
Organism: uncultured Prevotella sp.; assembly: GCA_905234815.1. Taxonomy (GTDB): domain Bacteria; phylum Bacteroidota; class Bacteroidia; order Bacteroidales; family Bacteroidaceae; genus Prevotella. The sequence continues at coordinate 5,975 of CAJOIX010000035.1, forward strand.
TGCACACTCGTGGGTGCTGCCCACCGGCTACTGGAAGGGCAGAAATATACTACGCTCTTTATAGACGAGGCCGCACAGGCACTCGAGGCCGCCTGCTGGATACCCCTGCGGCGTGTCAGCAGGGTGGTGCTGGCGGGCGACCATTGCCAACTGCCGCCCACCATCAAATCGCTCCCAGCGCTCAAGGGGGGACTGGGAAAGACACTCATGGAGCGCATCGTGGAAAACCACCCCGAGCAAGTGACACTCCTGCAGATACAATACCGCATGAACGAGGCCATCATGCAGTTCTCCAGTCAGTGGTTCTATCAGGGGAAAGTGAAGTCGGCACCACAGATTCGCCATCAGTCTATACTCGAGCTCGACACCCCCATCGAGTGGATTGAGACACCGGAACATTTCGAGCACGAGCAGTTTGTTGGCGAAAACTTTGGCCGAATCAATCCCGACGAGGCCAAACTCACCCTGCAGACGCTTGAGCAATACATACAGCAGATTAGCCGTCAGCGATTTCTCGATGAGAAGATAGATGTCGGCATCATCTCGCCCTATCGGGCACAAGTGCAACTCCTGCGCCAGATGATTAAGCAGAAGGCCTTCTTTAAACCCTATAGAAAACTCCTGTCGGTCAACACCGTTGATGGGTTTCAGGGCCAAGAGCGCGATGTGATACTCATCTCGATGGTGCGCTCGAACGACGACGGGCAGATAGGATTCCTCCGCGACCTGCGCCGCATGAACGTAGCCATCACTCGAGCTCGCATGAAACTCATCATCCTGGGAAATAAACAAACGCTCACCCGACACCCCTTCTACAAGAAACTGTACGACTATATACAATCGCTCCACAGCGGAGAAACCTCTAACCACGCACCAGACAGCGCAGCAAGCTGATGTCTGACCACCCAAACCCCTGTAATTTCTGAACTCCAAACAATATGAAAACATTTGAACAACTCGGCGTTAGCGCTCCTATTTGTCAAGCCATAGAAGAACTCGGCTTTGTCAGTCCGATGCCAGTGCAGGAAGAAGTCATTCCCTATCTGCTCGGCACGGGCAACGATGTGATTGCTCTGGCACAGACCGGCACGGGCAAAACGGCCGCCTTTGGTATTCCTCTTCTGCAGAAAATCAATCCTGCCGACCGGCAAACCCAGGCGCTCGTGCTTGCTCCGACACGAGAACTCTGTCTGCAGATAAGCGACGATATGCGCGACTTCGCCAAATATATGCCATCGGTCAACATTGTGGCCGTCTATGGCGGCACATCCATTCTGGCGCAAATCAAGCAACTGAAGCGTGGCGCACAGATTATAGTGGCCACTCCCGGGCGATTGATTGACTTGATGAATCGGGGTGTGGCCACGCTCGATCATGTCAATAACGTGGTGCTCGACGAGGCCGATGAGATGCTCAACATGGGATTCTCCGAGAGTATCAACGCCATTTTCGAAGGGGTGCCGCAAGACCGGAATACGCTTCTCTTCTCGGCCACGATGTCGAAAGAGATTGAGAAAATTGCACAGGGCTATCTTCACAATCACAAAGAGATTGTTGTAGGCAGTCGCAACGAAGGCGCTGAAAACGTGAACCACATCTTCTATCTCGTTCATGCCAAAGACAAATACCTCGCCCTGAAGCGTATTGTTGACTATCATCCGAAAATCTTTGCCATTATCTTCTGCCGTACGAAGATTGAAACTCAGGAAATTGCCGACAAACTCATTCACGACGGCTATAACGCCGAGGCACTCCACGGCGACCTCTCGCAAGACCAGCGCGACCTCACCATGCAGAAATTCCGCCAGCATCTCACCCAGCTGCTCGTGGCCACCGATGTGGCTGCACGCGGACTGGATGTTGACGACCTCACACACGTTATCAATTACGGACTGCCCGACGATATAGAAAGCTACACGCACCGCTCCGGACGAACAGGGCGCGCCGGCAAGAAAGGCACGTCAATCAGCATTATCCACGTGAAGGAGCGCCGCAAGGTGCGTGAGATAGAGAAAGTCATTGGCAAGCAGTTTGTCGATGGCAAGTTGCCCTCTGCCCAAGAAATCTGTCAGAAGCAGCTCTACCGCGCCATGGACAAGATACAGAAAGTAGATGTCGATGAGGAACAGATTGCCCCATTCATGGACGAGATAAACCGTCATTTTGAATACATCGACAAAGAAAGTCTCATCAAGAAGATTGTGTCCATGACCTTCGGGCGCTTCCTTGACTACTACGCCCAGGCCGAAGAAATAGAACGGCCCGAGGAAAAGCGTGGCGCGGCGCGTGGAGACCGCGGTGAGCACAAGGAGAAGAAAGGCCCGCGCAAGGCTGAGAAGGGTTATCAGCGGCTCTTTATCAACCTCGGCAAGCACGACGGTTTCTATCCTGGCGAAGTGATGCAACTGCTCAATCGCCACCTGCACGAGAAGCTACCAGTGGGGCACATCGACCTTTACGATAAGTTCTGCTATATAGAAGTGCCGCAGCACGACGCCGCCAAGGTGATGCGGGCCATCAATGGCAAGTATTACCACGACCGCACCATCCGCTGCAATGAGGCCGACGATGTGAACAGCCAGAAGCCAGCAGGAAAAAGCCGCAAGCAAGACCGCAGAGGCAAGAAATCGAACGACTGGCGCGCACTCATGGCTGCAGCAGATATGGAAGAAGGCTGGGCTCGCCGAAAACCGAAAAAAAGAAATAAATAAATCCCGTACTTGACCGAAAAAGCGTAATTTTGCCGCCTAAAAATACATGAATGATGCATAGAAAACGCATACTCATCACCGGCGCCAGCGGATTCATCGGCAGTTTCATTGTGGAAGAGGCCCTGAACCGCGGCTACGAAACCTGGGCAGCCGTGCGGGCCACAAGTTCGCGCTGCTATCTGCAGGATGAACGCATACACTTCATCGAACTCAATCTCGACAGCGAGGATGCTCTTACAGCAGATTTCGCGCAGCAGCAGTTTGACTATGTGGTTCATGCTGCCGGAGTGACGAAATGTGCCGATGCAAAAGATTTTTATCGCATCAACACCGAGGGTACGAAGCACCTTGTCAACGCACTCTTGAAGACCCGGCAGCCGCTGAAGAAACTTGTTTATCTGAGTTCCTTGTCTGTTTTCGGTGCCATACGCGAGCAAGAGCCTTACAGCGAAATACTTGCCACCGACACGCCGCAGCCCAACACCCACTACGGCCGCAGCAAGCTTCAAGCCGAAGCGTTTCTTTCCCTCCATGCCCCTCAACTGCCCTACATCATTCTGCGGCCCACAGGAGTGTATGGACCGCGCGAGAAAGACTACTTCCTGATGGCGAAATCCATCAAGCAGCACACTGATTTCGCTGTTGGATTTTCGCGCCAGGACATCACCTTCGTCTATGTGAAAGACGTGGTGCAGGCTGTGTTTCGCGCGCTGGAGTCGCCCCTCACGGGCAAAGCCTACTTCCTCAGCGACGGGCAGACCTATCAGTCGGAAACATTCAGCCAACTCATCCGCCAGCAATTGGGCAACCTCTGGGTGCTCCGCATCATCTGTCCCATCTGGCTGCTGCGCATCATCACAGCACTGGGCGATTGTTGGGGGCGCTTCACGGGAAAAGTCTCGGCGCTGAACAACGATAAGTACCACATACTCCGTCAGCGCAACTGGCGCTGCGATATAGAACCCGCCCGCAGCGAACTGGGTTACGAGCCCGAATATCCGCTCGAGCGCGGGGTGAAAGAAACCATCGACTGGTATAAAAAAGAACACTGGCTATGAAAATTTTCGATATATTTCAGTCTGACAAAAAACACCGCAAGGGGCTCCTCCCGCTGGAATGGATTGTCGTGGCCTACACGCTGCTGACCACGCTCTGGATACTCTTTGCCTACACCGAGCTGCACAATCCCGTAGCGCTACTGCTGGGGCGCGCTAAGGTGATGCTCATCATGGGCGCCATGTGGTTGGTTTATCGTCTGCTGCCCTGTCGGCTCGTGATGTTAGTCCGCGTAGGGGTGCAGATGGCATTGCTGGCGTGGTGGTATCCCGATACCTACGAGTTGAACCGTTTCCTGCCCAATCTCGACCATCTCTTTGCCGCATACGACCAAGCGCTCTTCGGTTTCCAGCCGGCACTCCGCTTTTCCCAGTGGGCCCACTGGCCACTGGTGAGCGAACTGATGGACATGGGCTACGCATCGTACTACCCCATGATGGTCGTGGTGTTGCTTTTTTATTTTTTCTGTCGCTATAAAGAGTTTCAGCAGTGCGCCACCATACTGATCGGGTCGTTCTTTATCTACTATGTAGTGTTCGACTTCCTGCCCGTGGTGGGTCCCACGTTCTACTATAAAGCCGTGGGCCTGGAATCCATTGCCCAAGGGGTGTTCCCCGCGCTGGGCGATTATTTCAACACCCATCAGGGCTGTCTCCCCTCGCCGGGCTATACCGACGGCATCTTCTATCAGGCTGTTGAACAGGCAAAGGCTGCTGGCGAGCGCCCCACGGCGGCTTTCCCCTCTTCGCATGTGGGAATTTCCACCATCTGTATGCTGCTGGCCTGGCATAGCCGCCAGCGCAAATTGGTATGGTTCCTGCTGCCGTTCTATGTGCTGCTCTGCTTTGCTACCGTCTATATACAGGCCCACTATGCCGTTGATGCCCTGGCAGGTCTCCTCACCGGCGGCCTCATCTACCTCTTTTTCCGCCTTTTTCTCAAATCGTAAAATTGTAAAATCGTCCAATGATAAAACGTCTTTATATTGAAACCTATGGCTGCCAGATGAATGTGGCCGACTCTGAAGTAGTAGCAGCCGTGATGCAATCCGTGGGCTACGAGCCCTGCGATAAGCCCGAAGAGGCCGATGCCATCTTTCTCAACACCTGCTCCGTGCGCGACAATGCCGAGCAGAAAATCTATCATCGCCTCGAACAACTCAAAGCGCTGAAAAAGCGCAAGGTCATTCTCGGTGTGCTGGGATGCATGGCCGAGCGTGTGCAACACGATCTGCTTGAGCATCACCATGCCGATGTCGTGGCCGGGCCCGACAGCTATCTCTCCCTGCCCGACCTCGTGCTCCAGGCCGAGATGGGGCATAAGGCCATCAACGTGGACCTCTCGCTCACCGAGACCTATCGCGATATTGTGCCACAGCGCATTGCAGGCAATCGCATATCAGGCTATGTGAGCATCATGCGAGGCTGCAACAATTTCTGCCACTACTGTATCGTTCCCTACACCCGCGGCCGTGAACGCAGTCGCGATGTAGAGTCTATTCTGCGCGAGGTGCGCGACCTCGCCGCCCGTGGCTATAAAGAGGTGACACTCCTGGGCCAGAATGTCAACTCCTATAAGTGGGAACAACCCTCCTCGCCCTCGGATGTAATTACCTTCCCCCGTCTGCTGGCAATGGTGGCCGAGGCCGTTCCTGAGATGCGCGTGCGCTTCACAACATCCCACCCGAAGGATATGAGCGACGAGACGCTCCACGTCATTGCCGCTCACGAAAACCTCTGCAAGCAGATACATCTGCCCGTGCAGAGCGGCTCCAACAAAATTCTCAAACTCATGAACCGGAAGTACACGCGCGAGTGGTATCTCGACCGCGTGGCTGCCATACGCAGAATCATACCCGACTGCGGACTCTCCACCGACATCTTCGTGGGCTATCACGACGAGACCGAGGAAGACCACCAGCTTTCCCTCTCACTTATGCGCGAGGTAGGCTACGACTCCGCCTTCATGTTCAAATACTCCGAGCGTCCAGGCACCTACGCCTCAAAACACCTGCCCGACAATGTGCCGGAGGAAGAAAAAATCCGACGGCTCAATGAACTCATCCAGCTGCAGACCGAGCAGTCGGCCATACAGAACCGCAAAGACGAAGGTCGTGAGTTCACCGTGCTCGTGGAAGGCTTCAGCAAGCGTAGCCGCGAACAGCTCTGCGGCCGCACCGAGCAAGGCAAAATGGTGGTATTTGACAAAGAAAACTACAAACCAGGCGACTTTGTCCGTGTGAAGATCACTTCCTCCACCAGCGCCACGCTCATGGGCACACCCGTAGCAGGAAAATAAAAAACAGTATTGTCTGAACTCTGAACTTTGAACTTTGAACTTTGAACTGACTCTAAACTCTAAACTCTCAACTCTAAACTCTTAGTTCTGAACTCCTGCAACTCCTTAAAAAGCTCCACAGGTCTCCCCTTGAGGGTCACACAGA
>CAJOIX010000036.1 GCA_905234815.1 uncultured Prevotella sp.
CCCTCTTCATAGGCGAAATTCTGGAAGTCGGCCACGTCTAACTTTCTCCACGTTCCTTGACCTGTATTTACAAAGTATGCTGCGGTCTTATACCCAGAAACATTGCACGTCCAACCATACACAGGCGCCACCTGCCAAACCTGAGTATCGTCATCATCGCCACAGGCAGTCAGTAGCAACACACTCGTGAGGATCACGCTCGCAAAAATTAGAAAAAATTTTTTCATAATCGTTTCAGTTTTTATTGGATAAACAAAAATGATAAAATACTTGACAAAAATAATAAAATACTTTTAACACAATTATATTTCACTATAAATTTATCTGAAATAGTGTCTTCGACGATTGGTGGATTCAATCTTTTTTATAGTGTTTCTCGTAGAAACGCTTCTTCACCACAACACCTGCGAAGGTTTTCTTGCGGATTTGAACTTCCACCTCAGTGCCCAGTTTGGCACAGGACGCATCAATCAGCGCCATGCAAACACTCTTGTCCACCGACAGGCAGTGGTAGCCGGTGGTCACTTCGCCAATCTGTTTTCCGTCCTTCAAGACGGCATAACCATGGCGAGGAATGGCCTTGTCGCGCAGTTCGATGCCCACGAGTCGTTTTGCCACACCGTTCTGTTTCTGGTCTATGAGCGCCTCGCGGCCAATGAATTCGGGCTTGTCTAATTTGCAGAACATACTCAGACCAGCCATCACAGGCGATATCTCATCGGTCAGCTCGTCGCCGTAGAGCGGCAGACCCACCTCGAAACGCAGTGTGTCGCGGCAGCCCAGGCCACAGGGCTGACAGCGCTTGGAGGCAATCAGCGCGTCCCAAGCCTGCTGGATATAACTATGCGAGCCATAGATTTCAAAACCGTCTTCGCCAGTATAGCCAGTGCGTGATATGATAATCTGGCCGGCTGGGGTGTCGATGGTCTTGACGGTGTAGAACTTCAGGTCTTCGCAGTCAAGATGAAGCACTTCCTTCACCACCTGCTCAGCCTCAGGTCCCTGCACAGCAAGCTGGCCGTAGAAGTCTGACTGGTGTTCAAACTGAACATCGTAGCCTGCAAGATGCTGCTCCATCCAGGCCACATCCTTATCGATATTGGCAGCGTTAATGACAAGGAAGAAATCCTGCTCGCCCATTTTATAGACCAGCAAATCATCTACCGTGCCGCCATTGGGATAGCACATCATGCCATAGTAAATTTGTCCGATGGGCGCATTGGTCACATCGTTGGTGAAGATATGGTTGACATAGCGCTCGGCATCGGGGCCAGAGATGCGCACTTCGCCCATGTGGCTCACGTCGAACACGCCGCAATGCTGTCGCACAGCCTGGTGTTCTTCCTGAATGTTGCTATACTGAATGGGCATGTCGAAGCCGCCAAAGGGCGAAATCAATGCGCCCAATGCCACGTGGCGGTCGTAAAGGCAAGTTCTTTTGTTTTCCATTTGTATTGAGTTTTATAGTAATGACTTAGGGGGAATGGGGACAGAGGTACGGAACTGGTACACGAGCAGTCAGTCGGCAATGAGTTTGTTGATCTGTTCTTCTGTGTGGGTCAGTTTCTCCTGGCACTGTTTCAGCAGTGCTTGTGCTTTCTTCAAATTGTCGGCCAGTTCATCTACGTTAAGCTGTCCGCTTTCCATTTTTTCCACAATCTGCTCCAGCGAGCGGAGCGACTGCTCGTAGTTGATGTCTTTCATATCGTTCATTTTTTTATTTCTTCCACGGTTGAAACAATGGTACCATCGGCCAGAAGTGTTTCTATCTGGTCGCCTTTTTTCAGGCTCGACACAGAACCAATGGGCCTGCCGTTGACGAGTGTGAGCGAATAGCCGCGACTGAGCAACTGCTTGGGATCGAGATTTTTCAGTCGCATGGCCAACAATTCCAGTCTGTGGGTCTGACGGGTGAAGATTATCTGCACGGCTGCTGTGAGGCGGGAAGCGTATTGCTGTATTCGCTGCTGCTCCGTTTTCATTCGTTGCAGCACGGTGTAGCCCAGTGTCTGTTCGATGCGGGCGAGCCGCTCGGCCGTCTGTGCCAGATGTTCAATCAGGAAAGCGGCAGCAGCCGTGGGTGTTTTCACCGACTGGTGACTGATTAAATCGAGCACGGTCTGGTCGCGGTCGTGGCCGATACCTGTAAGGATGGGCAGAGGAAAGTTGGCCACGTTTTCGGCCAGCAGCAGGGTATCGAAACCGCTCATATCGGCCGTGGCGCCGCCACCGCGAATAATTACCACGCAATCGAACTCTTCTTGCCGCTCGTTGATGGCGTTCAGCGCTGCGATGATGCTCTGCTCCACCTGTTCGCCCTGCATCACGGCAGGGAACAGTTCGGTATGGAAGGCGAAGCCATAAGCGTTTTGGTGTAATTGATTTTGAAAGTCGCCATAGCCTGCGGCATTAGCCGTTGACACCACGGCGATGCGTTGGCAGAAAAGCGGCAGGCTCAAAGCGTGCTGCAAGTCGTACACGCCCTCGGCCTTCAGTTGTGCAATAATTTCTTGCCGGCGGCGCACCATGTCGCCGATGGTGAACGTCGGATCAATGTCGGTGACCACCCATTTCAGTCCATAGGCCTGATGAAAATCGGGATGCACCTCAACGAGCACCTTCATGCCCGCAGCCAGTGGCTGTCCGGCCACTTGCTGAAAATGTTGCCCAACCATTTGCCACGTGCTCATCCAGCACACGGCCTGGGCGCGGGCTATGGGTGTATGGCTGGCGGTGTCTTTCTCCACCAATTCCATATAGCAATGCCCACGCACCACGCGGAGTTCCGACAACTCGGCTTGCACCCAGTAGTCTTCGTCCATCGAGGTGGCTACAGCCTCTCGAAGAAGCGTGTTCAACTGATATAAGGAATAGTGTTGCATTGCTCAATGGTGGGCAAACATCGCTGAACTACTCAGCCGAATAGTCTTGAACGAGTTTGCGATACATGGAATAGGTGCGTGTACGGGAGAGATAGCCCACGAGTTGTTCCTGCTGATTGATTACGGGCAGGTAGCGCCGGTCGGTTGTTTCGAACAGGTGCATGGTGTCAATCATCGGGTCGTTCATGCGCACCACGGCTGGCACGGCTGTCATGACCTGCGCCACGGTGAAGCGCTGATACAACTCTGTGCGGAACATGATATGGCGGATGTTGTCGATGATGACTTCGCCCAGCAGGGTGCCGTCTTCGGCCAACACGGGCAGGAACGTGGTGTGGCTCTCGCTGATGGTGTGAACCAGCTGTCCGAGCGACATATCTGGGCGCAGGGGGGAGTATTCTTTGCTGATGAGCGAATCGAGCGACATCAGTGTCAACACGCTGTGGTCGATGTGGTGGGTGATGAGTTTGCCCTCGCGTGCCAGACGGATGGCATAGATGCTGTGGGGCTCGAAGATGCCAATGAAGAGAACAGCGCAAATGCTGACAATGATGAGGGGCATGAGCAACTGGTAGCCGCCTGTTATCTCGGCAATGAGGAAGATGCCTGTGAGCGGTGCGTGCATCACACCGGCCATCACGCCGGCCATGCCCAGAAGCGTGAAGTTGCTCTCAGGAATATAGATGCCGATTTGCTCTTGGTTCCACAGTCGCGCAAAGAAGAAGCCGGAGAAGGCTCCGATGAACAGCGAGGGGGCGAATGTTCCGCCCACGCCGCCTGCGCCGTTGGTGGCGGAGGTGGCGAAGGCTTTGGTCAGGATGACCAAGCCAATGTAGAGCAGCAACCACTTGCTGCTGCCGCTGAACAGCGAGTTGGCCATCACTTGGTTCCAGTCGGCCTCGGTTTCGCCGTTGAGCAGAATGGATATGGCGTTGTAGCCTTCACCGTAGAGCGAGGGGAAGAGGAATATGAGCGTGGAGAGCACCACTGCGCCGAGCAGCCAGCGCCAATAGGTGTGGGCTTTCAAGCGCTGGAACACCCACTCGAACGAGGCCATGGCGCGTATGAAATAGAGGCTCACCATGCCGCAGAATATACCCAGGAGAATACAGGCTGGCGTATGGGCAATGGCCCACTGGGTTTCGAGCGTGAAGCCAAAGAGGGTTTGCGAGCCGGTGAAGATGTAGGTGAAGGTGGTGGCCGTGACGCACGCTACGAGTATGGGGAGCAGCGAAGCCATGGAGAGATCGACCATGAGTACCTCGAGTGTGAACACGAGGCCTGCTATCGGGGCCTTGAAAATGCCGGCAATGGCTGCTGCAGCACCGCATCCCACGAGCAGCAGGAGCGTTTTCTTTTCTATATGGAAGAGTTTGCCCAGATTGCTGCCGATGGCTGAACCTGTGAGCACGATAGGGGCCTCGGCTCCTACCGAACCGCCGAATCCGATGGTGATGGCCGATGCCACAACCGATGTCCAGCAGTTGTGCCCCGGCAGGTGAGAGCGTTTCGACGAAATGGCGTAGAGAATGCGCGTAATGCCGTGGGAGATATTGTCCTTCACCACATAGCGCACAAAGAGAATGGTGAGCAGTATGCCCACAGCAGGATAGACAAGATAGAGCCAGTTGTTGTGGCTGAGGTTAATCTCGATGGTGAGCAGATGCTGAATGAGCGCGATGAGACTGTGCAGCACATAGGCTGCAATCGAAGCAAACAGGCCGATAAAGAATGAGAGTATCAGCGTGGTCTGCTTGTCGGAGAGATGGCGCTCGCGCCAGTGTATGAGTGTGTTGAGCATCTTGCTATTTTCTAATGATGGTCACTACTCCGTCTTCGGTCAATTTGATGATGGCGCTTGGCTCGTGGGGCAGATGCTCCTGGCGGCGGGTCCAGCATACGTAATCGACGGCCTCGAGCAGTTGGGGGTCAATGTCGCGATAGTTTTGTGCTGCGGGCTGCCCGCTGATGTTAACGCTCGTGCTCACCAGTGGCTTTTGAAAGCGATAGCAGAGCTCGCGCGAGAACTCTTCGCGGGTGATGCGCATGGCCACGGAGCCGTCGTCGGCAATGAGGTTGGGGGCCAGATTGACTGCATTGTCGAGAATCACGGTGGTGGGCTTGGTGGCGTATTCCATCAGGTCCCACGCCACATCGGGCACATTTCTGACATAGCGCTGCAGGCGTGCATCGCTATCAACCAGACAAATCATGGCTTTGGCCTCGCTGCGCTGCTTGATTTGATAGATTCGGGCCACGGCATCGGCATTGGTGGCATCGCAGCCGATGCCCCAAACGGTGTCGGTGGGATAGAGAATGATGCCCCCCTGACGGAGCACTTGTACGGCCTGTCTGATATCTTCTTCGCGCGTCATTTTATATATGTATAAAAAAGGGTTGTTTTATTCTTGATTTCTAAAAGCATCGCTTTTGGTTTGTAAAAGCATAGCTTTTGCGCTCTAAAAGCATAGCTTTTGGCCTTCAAAAGCATAGCTTTCGGAACGGCATTTCTAACTAACTGATTTCCAGCGAATTGATTTTTCCTCTCATGCCGTTGAGAAAATCTTGTGCAGCCATGCGGCGCTTGCCTGCGATTTGGAGTTCAAGAATTTCGAGCCAGCAGTCGGCTGTGGCCACATAGAGGTGGTGCTTGTCGGCAGCGAGGGTGGCTGGCCGGGCGGTGCATGGGAGCGCGGTCTTGCGAGTGGCAAAGACCTTCACCTCCAGCGGAGCATCGGCCACAACCGCTCCCCAGGCACCGGGATAGGGACTCAGGCCGCGAATGAAGTCATAGACGGCCTTGGCAGGTTGCGCCCAATTGATTTCACAAGTCTCCTTAAAGATTTTCGGTGCGGGTTTCAGTGCACCCTGTTCTGGCGTTTCGGCCTGCGCCGTGGTGGGCATCTGGCCGTCGCTCTCGAGTATCAGATTGACGGTCTGCACGCAGAGTTTTGCACCGAGGTGCATCAGTCCGTCATAGACATATTCCACGTTGGCCTCATCGGGAATGGGGAACCGCTCTTGGAGAATCATCCGTCCGGTGTCTATCTGCTGGTCGAGCATGAAGGTGGTGATGCCGGTCTCGGTCTCGCCGTTGATGATGGCCCAGTTGATTGGGGCTGCACCACGATACTGCGGCAGCAGCGAGGCATGCACATTGAAGGTGCCATAGCGGGGCATGGCCCATACCACCTCGGGCAACATCCGGTAGGCCACAACCACTTGCAAATCGGCACGATAGGCCCGCAACTGCTCGATGAAGGCCTCATCCTTCATCTTCACCGGTTGCAACACTGGGATGCCTTTCGACAGGGCGTATTGCTTCACCGCCGGAGCCTGCAACTGCGACCCGTGGCGGCCCACAGGCTTATCTGGCTGGGTGCACACGGCCACCACCTGGAAGCCGCCTTCGACCAAAGCGCGAAGCGATTCCACGGCAAACTCGGGCGTGCCCATGAATACTATGCGCAAATCTTCCTTATTCATCTATTTTCGTGATTGGATATTCAAAAAAAATAGGACTGTGACAATCGGCCTTCATGCGGAGAAAGATCGATTGTCACAGTCCTCGTTTTAAAACAATTTATTCCACCAGTGTTTCTTCTTTGGCGGCTGATGGTCGGCCAGCGTACGGCGCAGTTCGTCGCGAACAAATGCACGTACCGTGAGATTTTCAGTAATCATGCGGTAAATCTGCCCCCAGTCGAGCAGCCCTCCCACCTGCCGGTCGTCAATGAAGACATCGGCTTTCAACTTCCGGCTGAACTGTTCGTTCAGCTCAATGTTTTCTTCGGGAAAGTCCTTGTTCACCGCATAGAACTCCAAGCCGCGCTTGCGACACCATTCCACAGCCTCGCGCAGCGTGTCGCCCTCGCGCACCGTCCAAAGAATAATCCGATGCTGATCTTTTTGCAGCATACGCAGCGTCTCCACGGCAAAGGGCAATTCCGGCCCTATCGCGGGGAAACGGTCTTCAACGATTGTTCCATCAAAATCGACAGCGATATTCATATATTCGGACGGATTGCTTGATGGGATTAGAGTTTCACGGAGTGGTCGTGCTTGTCGCCATAGTGGCTGTTGCCGTAGGCTCCGTACGAACCGTAGCTACCGTATGAACCATAACTGCCGTAACGACCGTAGCGGCCATAACGTCCGTAGCTTCCATAACGGCCATAACGTCCGTAGCGACCGTAGCGGCCATAGCCATAATAGTAGCCGTATTTCTTCTTCGACATGTCGATACCGTTGATAACGACACAAACATGGGGCAGTTTCTTCTCGTCAGACAACGAGTTGAGCAGATGGAAGCTGTCGCGCGGAGTATAGTCGGCACGACATACATATACCGTTGCGTCAGACAGGCGGCCCAACAGCAAGGTATCGGCCACCAGACCTACAGGCGCAGAGTCGATGATGATATAATCGTAATGCTCTTTCAGCAGCTCAAACACATGGTCGAGCGACGGACGGGCCAGCAACTCCGAGGGGTTGGGCGGCACAGGACCAGATGCCAGCAGGTCGAGGTTCTCGTTCACACCCGACGACAGGATATTTCCCTTCACTTCTTCCCATGTGGGCATCTCGTGAGTGAGCAGCGGGGTGATACCATGTTTGTGGTCGTCTATCTCAAAGAGTTCAACCATACGGGGTTTACGGATATCCAGACCCACAATGATGACCTTCTTGTCGAGCAAAGCAAACGACATGGCACAGTTGGCTGCATTGAACGTCTTGCCCTCACCTGAGGTGGTAGAGGTGAACAGAATCACCTTCTCGCCTTCCTTAAGCAGGAACTGCAGGTTGGTACGCATCGAACGGAAGATTTCCTCCATCGTGCTGTTCTTGTTGGCATGAACCACAATATCGGCCTTTGACTTCGCCGATTCGCTGGCAACAGCCACATCGGCAATGATGGGAAGCGGGGTCAGTTTCTCCACCTCTTCGTGGGCTTCGATGCGATAGCGGAAGTATTCTCTGAAATAGAAGAAGAAGAAGGGCAGCAACATACCGAGCGCATAGGCAATCATCATTACCTGACCGCGCTTGGGAGAAATCAATCCGCCGGACACGGGCTCGTCGATGAGACGACCTTTCGTGGCAGTGGCGGCCAATGAAATGGAGTTCTCTTCACGCTTTTGCAGCAGCATCAGGTACAATCCTGACAGCACTTCCTGCTGACGGGATATCTGTGCCAACATTTTTTCCTGAGTCGGAGCCTTCTTTATTCCTCCGGTGTATTCGGTCAACTGGCCTTTCACGGCGTTGCGCTCCACGGTGAGGTGCTTTTTCACCTGCACCAGCGAACGCTTCAAAGCAGCTTCCAGTTCATCGAGTTGAGCGGTGAGCGGTGTCACGGCAGGGCTCTTCTCCGAAGCTGTACGCAACAAGCGGTTTCGGTTCAGCGCCACTTCGTTATACTTCGAGATGATACTGCTGATGTTGACGTCGGTAAGTCCGAAGTTTTCGGGCAGAGCCTGGTATTTGTTTTCGGGCTGACGAATGAAAGCAGCAATGCTGTTGAGAAGTTCCAACTGCACCTCGGCATCAACGAGTTTCTGCTTGTACTGGTTGTTTCCTTGCAGAGAGATAGACGCATTGGCTTGGGGCTCAACCAGTTCCTGCTCGCGTTTGTAGGACTCGATATTGCCTTCGGTCACACCCAGTTCGCCTTGCAGCTTAACCAGACGTTCGTTGATGAATTCTTCTGTACGGCGTGCCACTTCGTTTTTGTCGTCGTTGGCCTGTTGGTTGTAGCAGTCGGTAAGGGCCTTCAGATAATCGACGCCACGCTGGCGCACCTCATCGTCGATATTCAGCAATGCGATGCTGGTCTGTTTTGATGTGGGCGCTGCGTTGATACGAGCGGCATAGGTGAACGACTTGACGCGAGGTGATACGATGGAAACGTCTTCTTCTCCGCCACTACTCATCACGCGGGTGCCGTTCTGCGTCAGATAGATATTGCCGGCTTCGGTCGAAACGATATGCGGCAGTGTGGTGAACCGATCATTGACGGTGACAACTTTATATCCTTCACCAACACGAGCATAGGTTGTACCCGTAATGTGGTACGTTTTTCCGGTGCGTGTGATGGTCAGCGTTGTGGGGTTGTGCATCTCTTCGATCACGAGCGAGTCCATGCTGACGGTGATGGGCTGCGTGAGATAGGTAAAATGCGTGGTCACACGGCCTGGGGTCGTGTAAACGATGTTGAGTTTTGCCTTTCTCACTGCGTCTTCGGCAAGTGTACGCGACTTGAGAATTTCTATCTCATTGTCAATACCCGAAGAGTTGAACACAGTACCAAGCGCCTGGTCGTAAGCCAAACTGTTTCGGGTGCGAGGTGCATTTTCTTCATCACGGATGAGCAACTTGGCCCAAGAGTAGTAGATGGGCGTAGCGTAACGAAGGTAGATAAGCGCTGCACTCACGCAGATGATGGTGGAAAGGATGAACCACGACCAGTGCAGGATGATAACTTTAAGAATCGTGTCGAGATTAAAGTCTAAGCGCGACGCTTTTACAGGATCGTCAACGAGTTGATTTTGTTGAATTTCTTCCATTTCTGTTTGATGGGAATTATGGGAGTTATTAGTATTTAGATTCTATTTGATGAGACTGAGCAGGTATTGTCCGTAGCCGTTCTTGAGCATTGGTTGCGCCAGTTGGCGGAGCTTGTCGGCTGTGATCCAACCGTTAGTGTAGGCTATTTCTTCAAGACATGCTATTTTCAGTCCTTGCCGTTTTTCGATTACTTCGATGAAGGTGCTGGCTTCAGAGAGCGAGTCGAAGGTTCCGGTGTCGAGCCAAGCGAATCCGCGGTGCAGAATCTGCACATCGAGTTCTTGCTGCTGAAGATAGGCTTGGTTGACGGTGGTGATTTCGAGTTCGCCGCGAGCGCTGGGTTTGATGTTTTTTGCAATATTCACCACGCTGTTGGGATAGAAATAGAGTCCTACCACTGCGTAGTTGCTCTTGGGCTGCTGGGGTTTTTCTTCGATGCTGAGGCAGTGACCTTCGCTGTCGAATTCAGCCACGCCGTATCGTTCGGGGTCGTTCACATAGTAGCCAAAGATGGTAGCGCGCTGCTCATCGGCATTGGCCACAGCCTTGGCGAGCATACTGTTGAAGTCTGAGCCAACGAAGATGTTGTCGCCCAGTACAAGGCATACGTTGTCGTTGCCAATGAATTTCTCGCCGATGATAAAGGCTTGTGCCAGCCCGTCGGGCGAAGGTTGTTCGGCATATTCCAGCCGAATGCCGTAGTTAGAGCCGTCGCCAAGCAGTCGGCGGAAGCCTGGCAGGTCAGTAGGGGTGGAAATCACGAGTATATCTCGAATACCTGCGAGCATCAACACCGAAAGGGGATAGTATATCATAGGCTTATCGAACACGGGTATCAGCTGCTTGCTGATGCCCTTGGTGATGGGATAAAGCCGTGTGCCGGATCCTCCGGCCAATACAATTCCTTTCATCTTATTGCGCGTATATACATATAAATTGGAATGCAAAATTAAAAATTACAGCAAAGATATAAAAACAAATCGGCAAAAAATATTGAAAATTTTGCGGCCTTGACAGAAAATGTTACCTTTGCAATCCAAAGCCGATACGTGTGTCGGCCATCGTAAACTTTAAAATTTGTAACTATCATTATGGGATTTTTTTCGAATCTTTTCCGCCGCTCGGCTGCAGAACCCAAGAACGGTATGGAAGACTATATGACGCTGATCCGTGTTTATTTTCAGGCTTCGCTGGCCAATGAGCTGGGCTTCAACAATCTGGCTGCCCTACCCGATTTGCGTATGTTCAAGTCAACGCTGCATGTACCCACGGTGAACAACCGCATCGGTCAGGGCGAGAAAGCGGCTTGCAAGAAGATGCTCAAGGACATCTACAAGACGAAGGATTCGTTTTTCAAGGAGATTGACCATAGCATCCGCCGCAACTGTCGGAAGATTCAGGACGTGCAGGTTTATCTTGTTCAGTTCCAGAACTTTACGCAGAGTCTCATGATGCTCACGGGCAACCTGATGAAGTTCAAGCTGCGCCTGCCATCGTTCTTCAAGAAGGCTATCTATGCGATGACCGAAAAGACCATTGGCGACATTTTCAATAAGAACGATTTCAACGATGTGGGTGTGACCAAGGCGGTGATGGATGTGCGCAAGTACAACCAGCGCCTAGGCTTCTCGCAGGAGTGGGTCACCGACTTTGTCTATCAAGTGGTGATGCTGGCCAAGAAGGAGCCCCGCAAAGCCGAGGAATAAACTCATTCTCACTGAATAAGCATAACGCCTGCCGCAAGCAGGCGTTTTCTTTTTTCCGCTGGATTGAATATCCGAAATGCCTGCCGCGGGCAGGCCATCAAAAAAACGCAGAAACTCACTTGGAAGTGAACTTCCAGATGTGTTCCTGCATTTTCTTTGAGCCTCTTGTCGGATTGAATATCCGTAACACCTGCCGCGGGCAGGCGTACAAAAAAATAGCCTTGACGCTTCCGAAAGTAAACTTTCGCCGTGTCAAGGCTATTTTCTTTGAGCCTCTTGTCGGACTCGAACCAAGTATTGATTTTCAGTGGGTTAAGCAGTTGTTTTGTACATCGTTTTGACAATTCTATACAAAGTTGCTGTTTGCACCTAATTCAAGCTTCGTCAGGTTCGACAATATAGCTTCAAGTCACTTGGAGGTCAAAGACCTCTTTATTATCACTATTTATATTTTATCTCAGAACTGAGAAGGCACTCCCCTACACATAGTGGTAGCGCTTAAGATTTTTTGGTTTGTTTGTTTGCCGTTTCTGTCTCGGATATTCTTGGACTGGCTTCTAAATGCCCGTAACTTTGCACCCAAATATACAAATTCCGATGAATAGTTACACATCTTTCAACATGAAGTCAGCAGAGAACATACCTCTAAATCTCTCTGCAAAGGTACTCATTTTTCGGCAAACAAACAAACAT
>CAJOIX010000037.1 GCA_905234815.1 uncultured Prevotella sp.
CGAATGAGCCGCTCAAACGGCGCCAATGAGCTACTCAAAAGCCGTCAATGACACTGCAAAACACCGTCAATAACACAACAAAAGACACTCTTTCAAAAACTCTTAACTATGAACATCTAAAAACACAAAAGACACGAAATAAAAACCATGAACTATGAACCATGAACTATGAACTCTCAGGAACTTTCGTGTCTTTCGTGTTTTTCGATGTTACTCTTAACTCTTAACTCTTAACTCTTAACTCTTAACTCTTAATTATGATCAGTTATCGCCTATATCAAGAAAATCGCCGTAACTCGCCCAATAGGGGCAAGTGGTACGCCCGCGCTATCCACGCGAAAGATGCCATATCAACCAAGGAACTCGCCAAGAAGATCGAGGCCAACGTATCGGTGAAGCACGCCGATGTGGTGGCCGTACTCTCCGAGCTGAGCGTCGTCATGACCGACTTCATGCAGAACGGTATGAAGGTGAAGCTCGAAGGTATTGGTCAGTTCAAGATCAACCTGAAGAGTACCGCAGCTGATACTGCTGCCGACTTCTCCGCCGGGAAGCACATCGTTGGCTCTCGCGTGAATTTCTTCCCTGAGACCACCATCGATGGTAATCACAAGCGTCGCAAGGCGTTCCTCGACGGAGTACGTTTCTACGAGACTCCTAAGAACAATGTGGACACCTCATCGCCCAGCACCTCAGGCTCAGGCAACGATGCCGACCAGAACGGAAACGGATAAGCACCATCCACGGGAATGGTTCGCCCCCTAAGCAATTAGGGGGCTTTTTCTTTTCAATAACAACGGATTGCAGGGATTATACTAATTCTAAACAAAAACGCTAACGATGAAGAGAGTTTAGAGTTGAGAGTGTAGAGTTTAGAGACAGCGGGAAAGTTTAGAGTGTATAGTGCATAGTTGAACATCGAAAAACACGAACTATGAACTCTTCACTCTGAACTATGAACATCTAAAAACCCGAAAGACACAAATTAAAACCATGAACTATGAACCATGAACTATGAACTCTCAGGAACTTTCGTTTCTTTCGTGTTTTTCGATGTTACTCTCTCAACTGTAAACTTTTAAACTGACTCGCAACTTTTCGTATCTTTACATAAGATACTCCGTCTCGGCAACCGAAAAGAAAAAATATTTTTCTTTTGCGTTGCGCTTATATTAAAAATGCTACTGTGAGTTGGTCTATGAGCGCGCGGGCTGCTTTGCCACTGAGCGAACCTTGATTCACAATGGCGAAACAGAGTCGATGTCCATTCGCAGCAGTGGCATAGCCCGACAGGGCATGAACGCCACTGAGGGTGCCGGTCTTTGCCTGTACGTTTCCAGCGGCAGGAGTGTTCGTCATTCGCTCTTTGAGTGTTCCATCCACGGCTGCAATGGGGAGCGACTGCAACAACGGTTGATAAACAGCCGGATGCTGATAGGCATAGCGCAGCAGGCGCACTTCTATCTCTGCTGTGGTGTAATTATAAAGTGAGAGTCCAGATCCGTCGGCCAATCGATAATCGGAAGAGGGAACGCCCATTTCGTTGAGCAACTGGCGCACCGCTCTTTTGGCATGGCGGGCATGGACAAATCCTGGCTGATAGAGCGCACCCAACTGGTAAAACATGGCCTCAGCATAAAGATTGTCGCTCTCTTTCATCATCGGCATGAGCACTTCATTCAATCTGTGCACCCGCTGCGACAACATGGAAGCCGAAGGCGGACAAGCCTTCTCACCTATGGGCGAACCCTCGCATATAACAACCAACCCTTTAGCCGCAAGCGCACTGAGAAGCGATTCGCAGAGTTGATCTTTGCGTTTATATAATAAAGGAGAAAGAATCGGATTTTTATCATCCCAGCACCAGCCTTCTCCCAACCGTTCTGGAGTGCGCATGGAGCGGTCGGCATAGATATAGCCGCAGAGCGTGTCGATTTGCAGTGCCTGCACTGCGCTCACAAATTCATCCAGATCAGCCTTGCCGAACAAGGGATCCATTCCGCCGACAACATAGAGGTTGCCCACAAAAGTGCGCCCACTGACAGTACCCTCTTGGTAGAGCGATGTCTGGAAAAGATAATGCTCTCCTAAATTCTTCAAGGCAGCCACAGCAGTGAACAGTTTCTGTGTGCTGGCCGGACGGATGTGCCATTGCTCGTTATGCTTGTAAATCACCGTATCGGCAGTGAGGTCATACACCATAATGGCCGTTTGCGATGAAAGCGCAGTTGGTGTTTGCAACAGTGAGTCGATTTTGTTAAGTTGCGCCTCAGCGCCGATGCAAGCAGCGAACAGCAAGAAGCAAGAGAGCAGATATTTCTTCATGAGAATTACACGGATTTTTAGGCATTATATAGATACATTCCTCTTTCTGTTTCCACTTTGTTCCATCAGTTATCGCGTCAGTGAAAATTTAAGCGAAAGACCGAAGTCGCGTGTGGTGGTGGGGTAAGAATTGCTGGAGAGCAAAGGGCGGTTGGTCTGCCGGTCGTAGAAGAACGTCATGGTCAGCAAGCGCGAAAGTGTATAGTCGGCAGCGAAGGAAAGTTTCAGTGCGGTGTTTCCGCTGGAAGCTGACGAGGTCATCGAGGCAATGTCGCGCGTAATGCTGGCCTGCTTACGGTAAGAGATATCCAGTCGCATATTCAGGTCGTGGTTCACGGTGCCCTTCTTGCCAGCTGTCTGGCGAGAAACTTGCGCTTTTTGTTCATCGCCGGAGTTCTTTTTCCCCTTCACCTGACGGTGGCGGTTCAAACCGAAGAATTTAAAATCATTGATGCGATAGGCAAATCCAATTACCCAGTCGCGACTGATGGCCTCAGCTATCTGTATCGACGTCATGCTGAGGTTCAGCACACGTGTTGTACGATATTCAAGTTTAGTGGTCAGGTTGTTGTGGAATGTCATATCCACGCCCAACAGAGGCGAGAATGCTTCATTGATGCTCACCGAGGAAATGTTGTACATCGTGCTTGGAGCAGGCATTCCCGTAGTAGCGTTTGTTACGAAGCCCAACCCATTCATATACTCTTGGAATGTGCTAAACGTAGAGTAGGACCCTACTGCGTAGATACTCTTGTAGCCGTGGTTGATGTTGAACGATTTGAAATGGTCGCGGAACCAATTCAACTGCGAGAGTCCGCTGTAACGGATCTGCCAGTTCGGTAACAAGCGTGTGAGTGCAGGGAAGAATCCGAGCGACTTGCCACCGCTCATTGTGTAGGTTTGCAGGAAGGCTGGTATCATCACATCGGCACTGTATTTATCCACGGTACCATGCTCTGGCGAGAAGGTCTCACCGGCCAATGACGTGCCAGTGGGATATACCGCCCCAATATATTGCGCCTCCACCTGATTGCGGATATCATCCAGCGAGTTGCAGAATTTCTGGAAACTCTTTGAAAAATAGCCTGAGGTGGCCGAGCCGATGCCTTCCATGGCCGAGCCGATGGAGATGGTGGTCATGGTGAACATTCCGCTCTGCGTGGTAGGCATACCTTCATACATATATTGTATGGAGCGCGCCTTGGTCTGTGTGCGCGATGCCGTGAGGTCAATCTTAAAGTTGCGCACAGGTTCGAGCATAACGCGCAGTTGGAAATCCTCAGTGCGATTGGTGTTGGCTGGTGTTGCCACGGATTCGTCCATCATCAGCCAGCCACGGTCCATAGCCTTGTTGATATAATCGTCGCCCGAGAGTCCGAATGCGAAATCAAGACCAGGCGAAAGCACACCGGCATCACGCTTTTGGCCGAAAGCATCGCCCACGGAGGGCAAGAAGCCTGGCAGCGACATATTGTACTGCGAGCGGTAGGTCACGTTCACATCACGAATCATCATCAGGAAGCGTGCGCCCTGCTGTGCCCAGTTGTACCATTTCATCTTCTCCAGCGGTTCGCGGGGTGTCACCGTCACCTTCAGTTTCAGCGCGGAGTCAACCTTGTTGCGCACTTCAAACGAGTTGTCGTCTTTCTTTTTCAGTTTCAGCCGGAAGGGTTTTCCGTCTTCGGTACGTGCCGATGCGAGGAAGCGGTTGGTTTTCTTGCCGTGCTTTACCAGCACCGGCTTACCGGGTTCGATGGTGATTTCCGTTTCGTAGGCACGCTGGTTTTTCGGCAAGGTTTTCTTTTGTTGCTCCGCCTTGTCGGCCGTTTGACCCTTTCCCTTTGTTTCTTGTTGCTTGCTGCTTGCCGTTTTCTTATTCTTGGTACGCTTGGGAGCCTTGGCAAAGCGCTCATTGGTTTTCTTCAGGAAGGGCACCATGTTGTAGAGTTTTTCCATCGAGAAGGTGGAATTAACGGAAACATCCCTTTGGGTAGTCACTGTATTTCCCAGCGAGGTTCCGTCGTCGAGTTCCGTGCCGCGAATCCATTTATATGAAGAACTAAACGATGCATTGGCATTGACCCACTGGAACACAGGTATCAGGTTCAGCGGCACCTGATACGAAGCCGTGAATGTCTGATTGTAATCGAGCGGCGTACCGAAATTTTTGATGCTGGTCCATACCGAATCTTTCCATGCCGAGTATTGGTCGGGGTAGAGATGCTTGTTCACCGGAGTGTATGGCTCTTCTATCTCCGCATGAGTGGTGCTGTGGAAATTCATGTGCAGATTCTTGGTCAAGTCCCAGCGTATGGAGAAGTCGCGGTTCCAGAGGAACTGCTCATTGAAGGTCAGTGGCAGCATATTGCCCTCGGTGCTTTCCATGTCGCGCTCCTGTAGTTCGTAGTAAGAGCGGTTCAACATAGTGTTGAAGGCAATGTTTTGGGGCAACCAGTTGAATCCGAATCGGCGCACGATATCCAGCCACTTCGATTTATTCTTGATCTTGGCGAATGGCTCCCAAGGTTTGTAGTTCGGTGTCCACGAATAGGTCAGTCCGCCCTTCCAGTTGTCTTCCTGCTCATAGACGGTTGTCTCTCCGCTGGTATGCCGGCGCGAGTGGCTATAGGTGAACGAGAAGTTGGCCGGGTCGTAGGGCATGGGATGTCCCTTGGTCTGTATGCCGACGCGCACATTCGAGAGCGAGAAGTTCTTGTTCATGGTTTTGGTCACGGCAATGCTCTCTATCGAGTCGCGTTCCTGCGGTTCCATGCCTTCCAGCGCGTCGTCGAGCTCCATGTCGGTATCGAGCGGATTGTATTTCGGGCGCTTCTCTTCTTTGCTGTACGAGAAATAGAGCGGCGCCGTAACCTTCGCCTTGTCGGGGAAGAACTTACCCAACTCGAGGCTGGTTGTCACGCTGTAGTTCATCTGGTCGTCCTTAGAGCGCTGGCTGACACCATCCTCAAGTCCGCCAAATCCTTCTGTGAGGTAGCGTCCCTGCACGTTCACGGTGCCAAAGTCGGACAGTTGCACATTGAAATTTCCCTGTGCAGCCCATCCGCCTTTATTGTTGTATTCGCGCAGACGGAGTTCGTTCACCCATACCTCGCCCGATTTCTGCGTGCCCGACAGGTTGCGCACGCCAATCACCATGGTCTTCACCTCGCCCAGCGACGGGTTACCCATCACCGTTATTTTATTAGCAGGATTACTCTCATCGTAGGCCGAGTAGGGCCGGTTGTACGAAGCCTCACCCTGCGACTTGGCTATATTGCGGGCCTTCTTCACATCGGTGAATACGCTCAAGGGCACGTTGAGCATATTTTGTTCTGGCCAGACGCGTTCGCAATCGGCACGCGAGAATCGGTCGTAATTTCCCGGCGCAGTCAGTTTCAACGGGATTTCATACTCGTAATAATTGCTCTTATAGTCGCTGCCTAAGCGCACGAACACAGCCAGCTGGTCATCGCCCAGTGCGGTACTGTTCTGCTCTTCGGCATTGGCATGGACAAACATTTGCAGCCGTTTGTACTGGCGCAGGTCGAGTGTCGAGTTTTTATAGATTGCCTTCGATTCGCCGGGCGCCAGATTGGTCACCCGCATATCCAACGCCTGCTCGTTGCTCTCCACCAGCTGCGGCTGTGTGGGGTCGAGCTGCCGCGTGATGCCTGGCGGCAGCACGTAGTTGACGGGTGTCTTGTCGCTGTTCTCTTCTACGTTCACCGAACTTACGGCGAGCTTACCTGTCTGTGCGGAATTTTCCAGGTTCTGCTCATACACACGCCACTCTCCACGAACAAGGTCGAGCGTTGCAAAGCGCAACACAATGGGGTGTTGGAAGCCGGTGAGGAACATACGCATGAAACGGATGGAGGTGAAGTCGGAGATGCTTCCTTGGCGACTTTCATACTCCGTGAGTGGTATGCGGAACTGGTACCACGTCACTCTGCCCGTTTCGCCGTTGCGCAGCGAGGGGTGTGTCTCGCGTTTATCCACAATAAAGTTTCGTCCCACCACCATATCTTCAGGGCGCATAGACACGCGATACTGATAGTATTTCTCATATTCGTTGAGCGTGTAGTCCTGGTTGATATCTTCCACATCGGGCATGGTCTTGTACGAGGTGTCGTATCCTTCCGTGCGCGACTCGTTGTCGGGCGAGTTGCCTTGCGGATTGTTGATGTACTTGTATCGGCGCATGATCGAGGCCTTCATCTCGTCGAGGTCTGCTCCGCGGAAATAGTGATAGTCGTCGCCTGCGGGGTCGTTCATGATGGAGTCGCGCACGGCGGTGGTCACACTGCCCTGTATCTGCGTGAGGAAGTCCTGATAAGTGTCGTACTGCTGCTCTTCGGTGTCGGTCAATCCGTTGTAGCCCACATCCTGCAGTGCACGACTGCCGCCGCTGGTGGCGAAGGCGTAAGTCACGGTCGATTGCGTCGGTATCTTACCCCATTGCGAGAAGGTATAAGCCTGCGAACCATCGACGGGCATACCGCTCTCGTAGAATTTCTTTCCGTCGCGCAGCACATCTTCGCTCACCTCGCCCAGATTGAAGTAGAGGTCGCCGCCATATTCCGAGGCGTTGGCCTGCTCGTTGGTATAGACGAAGGGGTCCATGAGCCAGAATTCAATGTATTCCACGTTGGCCGATTCAAAGTCGGTGGTATTGAGCTTGCGCATCATTCCGCCCCACTGCTGCTTCGGATTGTCAAACTTACCCTCGCTATTGAGCATCGGGTTGAAGTTGTAGGGTCCGCGCTCAGATGGATAGTAGTTCAGATTGAGTACGGGTATGGTGCTCGTGGCACCATTGTAACTGCTCTGGTCGCGGTTGGGGAAGAGCTCGCGCACATAGACTTCTCTCACATAGTAGTTGCTCAGCTGTTCCAGGTCGCTCTTGATGTGGGCCGGCGTGAGCGATGAGGAACGGCGGGTGAAGAGCGGTTCTATATTGTACCACGACAGCAGCGAGCGCTGATAGCCGCTGGCGAGCGAGGTCTTGTCGTTGGCATTGGC
Organism: uncultured Prevotella sp.; assembly: GCA_905234815.1. GTDB lineage: Bacteria > Bacteroidota > Bacteroidia > Bacteroidales > Bacteroidaceae > Prevotella. The sequence continues at coordinate 7,348 of CAJOIX010000037.1, forward strand.
AAACATCGAGGGCACGCTCGATATGATCCAGGCCGACGGAGTGCTCACATCCAGGGCGTTGGAGGTATTTTCAAAGTCGTCGAGATACGACGCATTGTCCTGCGTGCCGCTGGCTTGTCCGGCTATCAACTGGGCAAATTCTGCGTTCAGCGACAGCTGCGAGGGTTGGGTCACATGGAGGAAGGGCACCTTGTTGAGCATATTGGTGAGCCACTGGCTTTCCTTCTTCCAGTTCATATTCACGCCCCAGAGGGTGTTGTTGAGCGGCTCTGCGCCCATGTTCACCTTCGTGGTCAGCGCCTGTTCGCTCAGGTGCTGGAACGTACCCGACAACTGGAAGTCGCGCGAGAAGGTGTATTCCCAGTTCAATCCGAGCATGGTTTTTCGTTGCTGCCCGTAATCGGTGTTGCTTTCCAGCGACACATTGACTGCCGTGCCGGCATCGAGGATGCTCTGATTCAGAATGGTCACCTCGCCTGCGTTGTAATCGACGGTATAGTCAGAACCTTCGGTGAGCGTCACGCCACCGGCGGTTACCTTCACCGAGCCTTGCGGCACGTTGTAGGCTCCCAGCGAGATGACATTGGCTGCACTGCCTCGGAACTGTCCCATGAGCAGGTATTTATCCTTCTCTGCAATTTGTTTGGCCACGGTTTTGGTCGAGTCGTAGAGCTCGGTATAGGCATATTGCTGCGCGGTGCCGGCGGGCACGCCTTTCGCCACGAGATAGTCGTAGAGGTCTTCGCCGAAGGGTTCCACCAGGGGGAAGAACACGCGTCCGTTGGCCACGGTGTAACCGTCAACAAAGTCGAAATATCCGTTCGAGTTTGGCTTCATGTTATTGTCCAGCCGGTCGGCTCCGAGCAGTCGGATGATGGGTTGGTCTTTTACTTGCGGCTCGGGCAGATAGTTGAGATAGACGCCTGCCGTGTCGCTTTGGAACTTCACGTCCAGCCGGAATTTCTCTCGCTGCACGCTGGATGCGAGGTAATAGACGTTCTTCATCATCAGGTCCCAGTTGCCCTGTGCAGGATTGTTGCTGGTGTTTTTCAGCGATTTGACGAAGAGTGCCTGCGTCACATCGGTATAGTCGCTGGCAAACTCTCCGACCTGGAAGGTCTGTCCGCCGTAGGTATATTCGTAGGCAATGGCGAGCACCTGGTCGGTTTGGAGTGCGGTTTTCAGTGTGACGTAGCCGAGCGATGTGTTCACGGAGTATTCCGACGATGAGAGCAGTCGGGCGCTCTCAAGTTTCTCGTAGTCGTTGCCGCCCACAAATCCTGGTATTCCTTCGAGCACCGTCGAGGTCTGGTCAATGTCGCGGGCAGCGGCATAGGTCGAAACCATCTGTGCATATTCGGTGTTGGCCTGGTTCGAGGGCACGGTCTGGCCGGTGATGCCCCAAAGCGGATTCGACACTTTCGAGTTTTCGCCGAGGTCGGTCAGTGCAACGATGTTGCGGGTGTTGTTGGTGGTTCCGGTCTTGTTGGTCACCCAGATTTCTACGCGGTTGATGTGAATACCCGTGGTCAGATTGGGCAGGGTGCGCATGGCGGCGTTGTACTTCTCGCGGAAATACTGCGAGAGGAAGAAGTGGCGGTTTTCCTCGTAGTTGGCTGCATCAATCTCGAAGGGTGTGAGCTGCACGCCGCCCTGCGAACTGACGCTCGAGGAATTGGATTTCTTCTGCGAGGCCACGAGCTGCAGTTTCAGTCGGCCGAACTGCATATCGGTGCGCAGACCGAAGAGCGACGATGCGCCGCTGATGAGCGACGAGTTGCTGGGGAACGACACATTGCCGGCCTCCACGAGTTTTATGATTTCGTCTTCCTTGCCGTCGTATTTGAGTTTGATGTTCTGGGCGTCGTAGTCGAAAGTGGCATCGGTGTTGTAGTTGAGGTTCATCTTCATCTTGTCGCCCACCGAGCCGTTCATGTTCAGGTTGATTTTCTCGTCGAAATTGATTTGTGTGGTCTTGCGGTTGTGCACGGGGAGCGAGGGGTTGTCGATGTTTTTCATCGTGGCACCGAGTTTCAGCTCGGCCGTTCCCTGTGTACGGATGCGCACACCGCCAGGACCGAAGATTTTTTCAGCAGGACCAAGGTCGAAGTGCAGGTCGGTAAAGTCGAATTTCTCCTTTCCCTTGGCTTGGAATATCTCGTCGTTTTTCTTGCGGAAATAGTCGCGCATGAGCTGTTGCTCCGACCATTGGAGGTATTCCTGCTGGTTGAGCATGAAGGGGGTAGTAAGATAGGTCTGCCCCATCTTCGTGCCTATGATGTACGACTTCAGCGTGTCGTTGTACTCCGTGGTGTATTGCATATTTTCCGGCCGCGCCAGGTCGGTGCCGTTCTGCTGCAGGTCGTCGAGGGTGATGGGCTGCGTGCGCTGCACCTTCCATTTCGGATTGCGCAGCGAGTCGGGCACATCCTCGTCTTCAATCTCGAGCAGCAGGCTGCCGCGCTCTTCGTCGTCGGGCGTTGCCACGCTGCCGCCGGCTTTCTGCGCTGTGCCTGACTGACTGGCGGGAGTGGTGGTCGAGGTTTTCGCTTGCTTCTTGTTTTTATCGTCGGGCGGAGGCATACCTACCCCTGTCTGCGCTACCATGGTGATGGCGCAGATGCTCAGCAGGATTGTGTAGATGTATGCCTTCAGTTTCATTTCCAATGTCCGCCGCGCAGCGGGATGCGGGTGCGTTTTTTACTTGATTTGTTTCAGGGCTTGTTTCACCACTTGCTCAACGGGCAGGTCTGGCTCGGCCGTGAGTATTTGCGTCACCACCTTGGCCGTCGGTGCGGGCGAGAAACCGAGCATGGTGAGTGCCGATACGGCTTCGTCGCGAACGGACTGGTTCACCATAGATGGACGGTCGCCACCGACCGAGAGCTCCGTGGCCACGCCCGAGGCAACAATTTTGTCTTTCAGATCGACAATGATGCGCTGGGCAGTCTTCAGTCCGATGCCTTTCACGGCCTTCAGCTGCCGCTCGTCGCCATTGGCAATCACGTTGCACAGCTCGTTGGGCTGGATGCTCGAGAGAATCATCCGAGCCGAGTTGCCGCCCACGCCCGACACGGTGAGCAGCAGTCGGTAGAGTTCGCGCTCCTGCTTCGTGGCAAAGCCAAACAGCGTGAAGGAATCATCGCGACCACCGGCCACGAGCTGCTCTTCAACAAAGAGCTTCACTTCCTGCTTGCCCTGAATGGCCGAGAAGGTGGTGAGCGAGATGTTCAGCGCGTAGCCAATGCCGTTGGCTTCGACAATGGCCTGCGCGGGGGTGAGTTCGGCAAGGGTGCCACGGATGTATTCAATCATGATGGGTCGTGTGTATAATTTACAAATAAAAACGCGCGCGTCGGTGTTTTATTGTCTATCCACTACAAAAAACTGCGTTGGAGGCGCTTTTTTTCAATCGTCAAATCGTCAAATCGTCAAATCGTCAAATCGTGAAATTGTTCAATAGTCCGATAGTTAAGTTTTGTTAAATCAGCCGATTTGATTTAACATTTCATTTTTGGCCCTTCCAGCGCAAAACCGACCTTTTTTAGAGCGCGAAACCATACCTTTCAGCCCCCGATTTGGGCCCCCAAACCGATATTTTTGTCGTGCGAAAGCATAGTTTTCGCACATCAAAACCTATGCTCTCGTGGGGTAAAAGCTATGCTTTTGCCGATTAAAAGCATAGCTTTTGGAAGTCAATCGACCACGAACGAGACCCTCATTTCTTGTAAACATTTCTGCACCAGCGAGTTAAGAAAAATGCGAAAATTCTCCGTTATTTGCCCGAAAAATTTTTCCGCTCGCGAAAAACGCAAAATAGCGGCATTTCAAACCGCAAAACTTTCGAAAATTTTAATACTTTTTAAAGATTATTAACAATTTAAGCGCCGACTGAAGGGATGCAGATTTAGAAAAAGACGTAGTCTTTTGCTAATTATTTAGAAACATTCCTTACCTTTGTTGCCTAAAAACAGGAGGCGGCGGCACGACCGTTGCCCCCGACCATTGAGCCGCCTGCCGCGGCCACACCTGCCGAGCTGCCCGCACAGCAGCGGTGCGCCGAAGGCACGACAGTCAGAGAAACACTTAAAGAAAATACATCTACGTGGAAAACAATAAGTATCCCTTACTCTCAACCATCGAATACCCCAGCGACCTACGCCGACTCCACATCGACCAGTTGCCGCAGGTCTGCGACGAGCTGCGCCAGAAAATCATCGACGAAGTGAGCGTGAACCCTGGCCATTTTGCCTCATCGTGGAGTTGACCGTGGCCCTGCACTACGTGTTCGACACGCCCAACGACCGCATTGTCTGGGACGTGGGTCACCAGGCCTACGGCCACAAGATTCTCACCGGTCGTCGCGAACTGTTCCACACCAACCGCAAACTGCACGGCATCAAGCCCTTCCCCTCGCCCGAGGAGAGTCCATACGACGCCTTCATCTGCGGCCACGCCTCTAACAGCATTTCGGCAGCACTGGGCATGGCGGTGGCCAACAAGCTCACCCCTCCCGCCGAAGAGGGCGTGAAGAGCCGGCGCTGCGTAGCCGTCATCGGCGACGGCGCCATGAGCGGCGGACTGGCCTTCGAGGGATTGAACAACGTATCGTCGTCGCTCAACGACCTGCTCATCATCCTCAACGACAACGATATGTCCATCGACCGCGCCGTGGGTGGCATGGAGCAGTATCTGCTGAAACTCAACACATCGCCGCGCTACAATAAATGGCGCTTCCGCCTGGCCCGCTGGTTCGAGCGCAACGGAATGCTCTCCGACAAGCGCCGGAAGGGTATCATCCGACTCTCCAACGCCGTGAAAGCCGCCCTCTCCCACCAGCAGAACATCTTCGAAGGCATGAACATTCGCTACTTCGGGCCCTTCGACGGACACAACGTCAAAGAAGTGGTGCGCCTGCTGCGAGAGCTGAAAGACATGACCGGTCCCAAACTGCTCCACCTGCACACCATCAAGGGCAAGGGCTACACGCCCGCCGAAGAGCAAGCCACCATCTGGCACGCACCCGGGAAGTTCGACCCCGAAACGGGCGAACGCCTCGCGACCCACCCCCACAAGCCTTCGCCACTGAGATATCAGGATGTGTTCGGCCACACGCTCTTAGAACTGGCGCAGCAGAATCCCCGCATCGTGGGCGTCACTCCCGCCATGCCAACCGGCTGCTCGATGAACATCATGATGGAAGCCATGCCCGAGCGAACCTTCGACGTAGGTATAGCCGAGGGACACGCCGTGACCTTCTCGGCCGGAATGGCCAAAGAGGGACTCATTCCCTTCTGCAACATCTACTCGGCCTTTGCACAGCGCGCCTACGACAATATCATTCACGATGCCGCCATTCTGCGGTTGCCCGTGGTCCTCTGCCTCGACCGCGCAGGACTCGTGGGCGAAGACGGACCCACACACCACGGAGCCTTCGACATGGCCGCCCTCCGACCCATACCGAACCTGACCATCTGCTCGCCCATGAACGAGCACGAGCTCAGAAACCTCATGTTCACGGCACAACTGCCCGACATGGGCACCTTCGTGATACGCTATCCCCGTGGCTGCGGCGTGATGCAAGACTGGCACAGCCCCATGCAGTCCGTCAGCGTAGGCACTGCCCGACAACTCACCAACGGCAACAAGCTGGCCGTGCTCACCATCGGCCCGATAGGCAATCTCGCACAAAAGGCCATACAGGAACTCCACGCCGAAGCGCAAGTGGCCCACTACGATATGCGATTCCTCAAACCGCTCGACAGTCAAGCGCTCCAGCGGATTGGTCAGGACTTCCAGCGCATCATCACCATTGAAGACGGCTGCCGCACAGGCGGCATGGGCACCGCCGTGATGGAATGGATGAGCGACCACGGCTTCACACCAACCATACACCGCATGGGACTGCCTGATGAGTTTGTGGAGCACGGCACCGTCGATGAACTCTACCACATCTGCGGACTCGACACCGACAGCATCAAAGCAGCCATTGAGCAGCAGTTAAACCAGTAGTAAAAATTGCAAACCACCAAATAAAAAGATGAAAATCATTATCACAGGCACTTTCGGTATCGGTACGCTCACCCGACTGCTCTCGCGGGGCGACAACGAGATTACCATCATCAACGATACCGACAATGAACGCATGGAGAAAATCGCATCTGAATACGATATTCTCACCATGCACGCTGCCCCCACCGACCAGCAGGCGCTCAAAGATGCCGGTGCAGGGAATGCCGACCTCTTCATTGCCGTGACCCTCGACCAGAACAAGAACATCGTGGCCTGCGGCATAGCCAAACGCCTCGGAGCAAAAAAGACTGTGGCCAAAGTGGTGGAATGGAAATACACCGAGCCGCAGATGCAAGAGACACTGGAAGGAATGGGCATCGACTCGGTCATCTATCCCGAGGCACTCGCCGCCAAAGACATCATCAGCGGACTGAAAATGTCGTGGGTGCGACAACGGTGGGATGTGCACGACGGCGCCCTTGTGCTGCTCGGCATCAAGATTCGCGAGACCTGCCGCATCATGAACCAACCGCTAAAAAACATCTCCGGACCCGACGACCCCTATCATGTGGTGGCCATCAAGCGCGGCGGAGAAACCATTATGCCCAGTGGTAACGATGAACTGCAACTCTACGACCTGGCCTATTTCATGACCACCAAGAACTTCATTCCCCGCATCCGCGAACTCGTTGGAAAAGAAACGTATGCAGATGTGAAGAATGTCATGATGATGGGCGGCGGCAGCACCGCTGTGCGCGCCATTCGCGAGCTGCCCGACTATATGGATGTGAAGCTCTTTGAAATCAACGAACAGCGCTGCGAAGAGCTCGTTGAGAAGTTCGACCGCTCCAACGTGATGATCATCCACGGCGACGGCCGCGATGTGTCGCTACTGAAAGAAGAAAACATAGGCAATACGCAAGCCTTCGTGGCACTGACCAACAACGACGAGACGAACATCCTGGCCTGCATCATGGCCAAGCGCATGGGCGTCAGAAAAACCGTGGCCATGGTCGAAAATCTCGACTATATGGCCATGGCCACCAGCCTCGACATTGGTACCATTATCAATAAACGCGCCATCACGGGCTCGTACATCTACCAGATGCTCCTCGATGCCAACGTGCTCAACGTGCGCTTCCTCATGACGGTCAATGCCGACATAGCAGAGTTCATTCCGCAGGAAGGCTCGAAAGTGACGAAGAAACCCGTGAAGGAACTGAACCTGCCGCCCACGGTCAACATTGGCGGACTGGTGCGCAACGGCGTCGGAATGCTCGTGTCGGGTAACACCCAGATTCAAGCCGGCGACGAAGTGATGGTGTTCTGTCCCAGCGGCGACATGAAGAAAATGGAGAAACTGTTTGTGTAACAGACCGAAGGAGGAGGTTTTTCCACGGAACAACGAAACAAAAAAGCAAATCGTCAAAACAGTCAACAATAACACATGGTTAATTTTAAGCTCATCAACAAGATACTGGGGCAGCTGCTTTTCATCGAAGCAATGCTCATGCTCTCGTGTCTAATCATGTCGTTTTGTTATAAAGAAGACGACCTCTTTGGCTTTCTCATCGCCTTTATCCTGACCATTCTGACGGCCACCACGCTGCGCTATCACGGTCACAACGCCAAAGACTCGCTCTCGCGGCGCGATGCCTACATGGTGGTATCGCTCACCTGGGTGGTCTTCTCGCTTATGGGAGCACTGCCGTTCCTCATCAGCGGATACATCACCAACTTCACCGACGCATATTTTGAGGCCATATCGGGGTTCACCACCACAGGCGCCACCATTGTGAATGATGTGGAACGACTGCCCCACGCGCTCCTTTTCTGGCGCACCCTGTCGCAATGGGTCGGCGGACTGGGTATCGTGTTCTTCACCATTGCCCTGCTGCCATCGCTCACCGGCGGACCAACACGCATATTCGCAGCAGAGATGACCGGCCCCATTCGCACCAAGCTGCACCCCAAACTATCGACCACGGCCAAGTGGATCTGGACCATCTATATCTTCCTCACACTGGCCTGCGCCGGTAGCTACCTGCTCTGCGGCATGACTCCCTTCGATGCGGTGAACTATGCCATGACCACCACGGCCACAGGCGGCTTTGCCACACACAACAGCGTGACATCAACCTTTGTCACACCAGCCATGGAATATGTCTGCGTGCTGTTCTGTTTCCTCGCGGGTGTGAACTTCTCGCTCCTCTATTTCAGCTGTTCAAAGTGGCGTCCGAGTGCCCTCTTCCACAATGCCGAGTTCCGGCTGTACTTCTGGATGGTAGTGGGCTGCACGCTGGCAGTGGCGGCCATTCTCTTCATCCAGTGCGACTATAATGCTGAGCACGCCCTGCGGGCAGGACTCTTCCAAGTGGTTTCGTTCCTCACCAGCACCGGCCTGTTCAACGAAGACACCTCGTCGTGGCCCCATGCCACGTGGATCATCCTCGGCGTCTGCATGTTTGTCGGAGCCTGCTCCGGCTCCACCAGCGGCGGCATCAAGGCCATACGCGTGGTGATACTGATGAAAAACATCCGCAACGAGTTCTCGCAAATGATTCACCCCAACGCCGTGCTCCCGCTGAAGGTGAACGGCCAGCACGTTTCCGCCAACAAGCGCTCCACGCTTCTGGCCTTCCTCACTGCCTACATGATTATCTGCATCATTGCCGGTGGCATCCTGCTGGCCGCAGGAATCGACGCACAGAATGCGAGCACCATACTCCTGAGCTGCATGGCCAACGTGGGGCTCTCGCTCGATCAGAACATCGGCCCCCACATGACGTGGACCATACTGCCCGTCGGCGTGAAGTGGCTCTGCGCAGCCCTCATGCTCGTCGGCCGTCTGGAAATCTTCACCGTGCTCATCCTCTTCTCCCGCAGCTACTGGAAAAAGAATTAAATACTCTTCATCCAAGCAACATATATTTTAAACATCGATAAGATACAATCTCGGACAACTCCCATTTCTTCCCAATCTTGAAAAGCAGTTAACTACAAACGATAACGAGTAATGTTCAACGTTGACGAATATTATACTGAAGTTCGCGAGTGCGACTATAAAGGAGAGCACTATTCTGTTCGTAATAATGGCGCTGTAATGCGTCATCAGCGTAAGGGGTGTAGAATGCGACCTATTGATAACATATGGACGTTTGGCACCCAAAACGAAAAGACTGGATATCTTTTTATTGCTGGCCAAGCCGTTCATCGCATTGTAGCGTTTGCTTTTCATGGGAATCCCCCCTCAGATCAACACGTTGTTGATCATATTGACACGAATCGTGCTAACAACCGTCCAGAAAATCTTCGCTGGCTTACCAAACTCGAAAATATCCTTTTAAATGATAGAACAAGGAAGAAAATTGAATGGATATGTGGTAGCGTGGAAAACTTTCTGCAAAACCCGTCTTTACTTTCTGAGTACGAGGATGCTGACAGAAACTTTAAATGGATGCGAAGAGTAACACCTGAAGAAGCGCATAATTGTTTAGAACACTGGAATACATGGATGAAATATGGATTGCCTGGAGGCAGAGTATTTCGACACAAAAACACTTCAAGAGAGTGGATATATCAAAAACCTAATTATAGTGAGAAACCCACTAAAGAAACAGAAATCGTTGATCATGAAGATAACTTTTCTCTCCAAATACCTCAACAAGACAGTATCGACTACGAAGAAGATATTGTTGAAGACATTCAAGAAAAGCAATCAGAAGAAAATCTCGAAGATTTATTTAATGAATCGCTTACGCCTAATGCCAAGCAAAAATGGTACACCCCTACAGAGTTTCCATGTTGCCCAACAGAGATGAATGACAAAAGTCTTACAATATATAATAATAACCTAAAAGAAAATGCTGTCTTCTCTTCAAATAATCGCGTTACATATTTTGTAATCGATAAAGGAAAGATTCCTGGGAAAGAAGCGATTTTAGTTTTCTGCACATCAAAAGAAAAGGATAGTTGGGGCAAATTTGCTTTATGCAGTGTCATAAAATCAAAGGACTCCTTTCTTCATCAGACAGAAATGATGGGATTAAATAAAGAAGATGCTCGACATTTTTTCAATCTAATCACTGGTAAAGAAGAATGGACTGAGGAAGATAAAATTTTGTGGGACGCTTTATCATGATAGTTGAAACAATGACATGGAAAGAGATGTTTGATACCATCTCTGCAGACTATAAGAAAATAGAATTTCGGATGGAGAAAATGCGACCGAAAGCTGCTCGAACTTTACAACAAAAAAGAGTGTTCCCTGCATGGTTCATTGATGAATATACCATTCCTGCAAATAAAAATAAATACATCCTATTTTACTATGCAGAGACAACCAACGATGCAGGTCATCCCTTCTGTCAATGCTTTAGCATCGTAGAATTTGGGAAAAATCGTTATATATTAGTACCAAGGGAAAGTGCTTATAAGCGCACACCAAAATCAGAATTAATAATACTACCACAACTTCATGTCTATACCAACCATTTTTTAGAAAGATATAACGAGCGCTGTTTACACTTTGACAAACTGACATTGAAAGTGATAGCTGGACTGTTTTTGGTTAGAAATCGTGAAATTACGCCAATAGAATTGAATGAACAAATAAATAAGAATTATAAAGATCATGGTATCAACAATCAGTTTGGAATAGATGTCAAAGATGGGTTCTGTTTCGTTCTATCTGCTTGTGACGTAGAAGAAAGTAAAGATGGAATCCCTGAACATGATATCGCTGAATCTATGCTTGTCCTTTATACAACTTTTATAAGTAAATACCAACTAAAAAAAGAACAGGAGAATGCCATCATTCAACAAGAATTGAAAATGATTTTGGAATACTACGATCAATTCCCATTAAATCGAGTAAACTTTTAACCTACAAAGTTATGAAAAAGATATTTTTCGTTCTCTTTTTTACTTTACAGATACAAGGTCTCTTTGCACAGACCTTTATTCCAGAAAAGAATGATTCCCTTATTAGGGAAGAAAACTTTGCAGGTTATCAATGGATATTCAAGAAAATCAATGGTATAGAAGTAGGAGTTGCTCTTGAGAAGAGAAAATTCTATGGTAAACACTATAGAGTATTGATTTCAATTATTAACCATAACTTTTCTTCTATCCTCTTTGAACCTGATAGCATCAGGGCTGAACTAAGAAACAAATATGGAGAAAAAAGGGATTTAATCTGCTATAGCGAGAAAGAGTTTACCAAGAAGATGAAGAGAAGAGATAATCTTAATGCTATTCTGCTGGCTTCTCTCGGTGGTTTTAATGCTGGGATGAGTGCTCATTCTACTTCATACGTTTCTGGTTACACTAGTAATGGAACTTATTATCATGGAACTGTACAAACATATAACCCTGCTGTTGCTAATTATTATCAAGCGCAGACCATGGAACAAGTTGCTAATCTTCAGGCAGAAGGACAACTAAATCGCGAAGACGTTAAATACAGATATGCCGAAACATCTTTTATAAAACCCTCAGGATATTACCATGGCGAGATAAACATTAAATATCACAAGGGAAAAACTCTACAGGTAACTATTCCCTTCTTAACTGCGGATTTCGTCTATACTTGGGATGTAGAAAAGATTAAAACTCAAAAATAAAGTAGCCCCAAAAGCATTTTCTATATTGAACAACAACAATTTTCATTTTTTTTGACATGATTTACAAATTTGAGCCGCTGCTGAAACAGACCCTG
>CAJOIX010000038.1 GCA_905234815.1 uncultured Prevotella sp.
GTATTGGAATTTATGCTTAACTTTGTGGTGAACTAATAAAAAACAAAGCAAGTATGGCATCATTATCTTTTACAGACTTTAGAAAGAATATGGCAACTTCTTTTGATCGTGTTGATGCAGGTGAGCAAATCTTCATCAGTAGAGGAAGCAAGAAGATGTATGCCATTATTCCCGTGAGTGACGATGATTTGATGGTTACACCGTCATTGGAAGCGAAAATAGAAAAAGCACGTCAGGAATATAAGGAAGGTAATACCGTTGTCCTGAAGTCACATGAAGACATAGATCGGTATTTCGATTCATTGTAGTATGTACGAAGTTAGGGTCTCTACAGATGCGGAAAAGGTTATTAAAAAATGGAAGAAATCTAATCCGCAGCTTCTTAAGAAATATCAAAGATTGTTTCATGAACTGGCTGACCATCCACGAACGGGAACGGGATATCCCGAGCCTCTGATTGGGGGGAAAGATATAACGTATTCCAGAAGATTGTCAGCACATGACAGAATTATTTATGATATCTATGACGATGTCCTCGTTGTACTTATCATTGAAACTGAAGGACATTATAGCGACAAATAGTTTTTTTCTTTTCTCCATATAATTGTTACTGTACCTTCAGGGCTTTTTCTGACCTCATTCAGCTAATAAGAGAAACAAATGTAAGGAGGGTAGATCCCGTTGGGATTAAATATCCCTGCAGGCTGGCGCCAGCCATCCTACAAAAACTTAAAAGGAGTTCTGAAAATTTGAAAGCAAGCTTTCATTTCCATTACTCCTTTTAATCTTTCGTGATCCCGTTGGGATTCAAACCCAAGACCTTCAGAACCGGAATCTGACGCTCTATTCAGCTAAGCTACGGGACCAGCGGATATTGCTGTTTGCGGATGCAAAGGTAGTTATTTTTTTTAGCCGCGGCAAAATCTCTGTGGTTTTTATTTTCTCTCACTCACCAGTATGTTCCTTAGAACAAGAAACGGAGGCGAGGATTAGCGTCTCACCACAACCTTTCTGCCTGCAATGATATAGACTCCCGGCGGCAGATTGTCAATCGTGTTGCGCCCGTCGTGCAGCGTCAGCGAGCGTATCAGCAGTCCACCCGCGGTGTATATGTTTACAGTGGGTGTGCCCGTGGCATATATCACTACAGTTGAGCCGTGCTCTACGCCTATGCTGAGCGGGTCAGCCGAGGGTGTATTGATGCCCGTGGGCAGCGAGGCTATGTCGAACCGATAGGTGTCTAAGTAGTTCATGCGTGCGGTCAGCCAGTTGGCAATGTATTCCATCTCATTGTCGAAGTCGAGCGCGAGGCCGTTAATGTCGCTATTGCCATTCCATTTTTCGTACTCGCGCTGTGCTGATCCAGCCTTTTTGAATTCGTTCAGTTGCGTGCGGAACCTGTTCAAAATGCTCTCCGTTTCCAGCCAGTTGGCTCGGAGGTCGCGGTAGCGCAGACGCACCTTCATGTTGAAATCGTCGGCATTGGTGTTGCGCAGTCTGCGGAACAGGTTGTAGTCGCCATGCTCGTTGTTCTCGATATATTGCGTGTAGTCCTGCTCGGGCTGCATCAGATTGGAGTGGAAGTAGATGTCGCTCCATCGCTGTCCCATGGTGGCATCCATGTCCCACACGGCGAAGGTCAGTTTTGCCGACTGCGTTTTATCGTAGCAGGCCATGAAGAGGTTCTTGCCGTGATTGTCGGTGGCCAGTATGGATTCCATCAGGATGTAGTAGTCGATCAGCAGTGGCATGTCGAATCGTTCGCTCACTTGTGCCTTGAAATCATCGTCGGGTGCAGTGCATACGAAGTTCACGGCGTTCCAAAGTATCTGCCAGTCGGTTGGGTTCACGTCTTCAATGTCGGGATATTTCACCTCGTAATTGTCCCACATATCGCTTGTGTCGTCGTAGGGTGCCGGCGATTGCATGGGGTACCAGTTGTTATCGTAGTTGTGTCCCATGAACACGGCGTAGCTCCAGTCCTTCGACTTCCACAGCTGTCCGCGCTGCTGGTGGTTGGTCTCGTCGTATTTCTTGAGTTTCATCTGCTTCCGGTCAAGGTTCTCCGTCATACAGTAGATGCCTCGATATTCATCGTTGAGCACCAGTTCAACAAACCGTCCCCGTGTGCCAGTCTTGGCTTTCGGCTCGCTTTGGATGTAGTAGGGTGGTGTGGAAAAGTCGTTCCACAGATCGGTCAACATTCTGTTTCTTATTCTGCTCATGTCCACCTGGCACGATTCCAAAATCCACGAGTTGTCATTGCGCAGCCCGAAGAACGACCGCTCTGCTTTCTCGCCAGACGGTTCCTTGAGCTTCACGTGGTAGTTGCGCTTGTTCTTGCCTTCGGAGTTGGTGATTCCCCCGCGCCATTTCGCTTTCATGCAGAGTTCTTCGGGCATTCCTTTCGAGGGCTCATACACTCTGATGTAGCCTTCGCTGTAGCTGTCGGAGAACGAACCATAGATTTTCACCACTGGTAGCGATGTGAACGTAAGCAGATGTTCCTCAGTGGTGCCGTCGGTCTTTTGGAGACTCAGCGTATGGGTGTGACCGTTGCCGATGTTTGCAAATGTATGTGTGGCGCCGTTCAGTCTTGTGATGCCGTCAATGGCCAGCGCAGAGTAGCCCTCTTTCAAGCTGTAAGCGATAGTGGCCGTGTAGTTGGTGCCTAATTTATCCTGCTCCACGGGGCACAGATACAATCCGTTCGATGCCACATAGGCCGGTGCGTTTCCGCCTATCGTCAGGTTTTCCGTGGCTTTTTGCAGCGGATCGATGGCAGGCTTAATCTTTATAGTCTTGTATAGTTGCAGCAGTGCGTCGAGGTCGTGATTGGCCGTGGCCAGTTGCTGCTCTATCTCTTCCTGAGTGAAGTAGTCTGTCATCATGTTGCGGAGTTTCTGTTCCACGGCCGTCACCATTTTTTCCTCTGAGCCGTAGAATGCCAGCACAATGTTGTCGATGGCTATCCAGTTGGCGTTGGTGTTCAGTGTGCGCAGTCCCAGGGTGATGTCTTCTCCCTCGGCAATGGTGAATGTCAGCTGGTAGCGTTCGGGAAGGGCATCGGCCGTGCTCACGCTTGCTGCGCTGTTGTTGGCAAAGAAGGTTACTCCGCTGCCCCGCGCTTCGCTGATGCCGCTCCAGACATCGGCCTGTCTGACGGCCAGAATGTCGGCCTGCAGTATGTATTGGCCTGCTGGCATCCCCTTGATGGTCTGTGTCAACGAGCAGTTGCCTATGGGGCCTAAGTTCGTGGCGTGCCATGACTCGATGAATGGTGCCACAAGCGATGCGCTGCCGTTTGTGTGTGAACCTCCGGCGCCAACGTTCAGGAAAAATTCTCCCTGGTTGTCCCATCCGTCGAGGTTCGAAGTCTGCCCGTCCATCCATTCTGAAATGTCAATGGCGTCTTCTATAGACCGCTCTCTAACGAGTGTTCCTTGCTCGTCGTAGAAAGCGAACTGCTGATTGGTGTTGGGTGACTCGGCACGCGGATAAGTTCCGACCACCAGGCTGTTCACCCTAACATCCCAGAGGTGGTTGGCGTGGGCCGCGTTGCGTATGGCATATACGCCGTCGGCAACCTGCACAAACTGCCATAGCGACTCGTTGCCCTGCGGCGTGTCGGTAAACGTCACGTAGCGTCGGCCCTGACCTTCGTACACTCCGTCGAAGGTGATGTATTGGCCGGTCGCGGCGTGGCTGATGGTGAATAGTCCGCTGGTTGTCTCTTTTATGTACCAGTATTCGGCGTTCCCGCTTTGGGCATAGTAGAGTGGTGTGTTGTCTGTGCGTGCAGAGCCGTCGGCAACAAATCCTCCTGCCAGGAGGGTACTCTCAATGCGGTATTTCTTTGAGTCTTTGAAATTAGGTGTGGCACAAGCCGTTCCTGCTGCCAGCAGTAGCGTGATGATGATAGAAAATAGTCGCATAAATAGGGCGTTTAGGGGCTTGTTTACAACTGTGCGGTGAAGAAGAAACAGTCGGGGAAGTCTTCGGCGGCAACAACGGGCTTTTCCTTGAATAAGCCGAATAGGGCACTGCCGCTTCCGCTCATCTGTGCATAGACAGCCCCTTGACGGTAGAGCCAGTCTTTCATGTCGGCCAGCATGGGGTGAATGGCAAAAACGCTCTTTTCAAAATCGTTGCTGAGTAGCGCGGCCCATTGCTCAATGGGTTGCATAACGGCCTCACGACAGCACACTGACGGTCGTGCGGGAACAATCAGACTGAAGGCTTCGCGCGTGGAAACTGCTACGGGTGGCTTCACAATGAGTATCCAAAGTCCCTTCAGTCGTTCGCTGAGGTCGGGCAGGGGAGCGAGCCGCTCGCCAATGCCTTCGGCAAAGGCCGGTTGGGCATCAATGAAAAAAGCGCAATCGGCTCCCAGCGTTGCTGCTCGCTGGCGCAACTCTTCATCGGTCAGCTGAAGGTTGCACAAAGCGTTGACCACTTTGAGCATGAAAGCCGCATCGCTGCTGCCGCCACCTAATCCAGCCTGCGAGGGGATGCGCTTGGCCAGTTGCGCTTCAACGGCAGGCAGTGAGTGAGTCTGGGCCAATAGGCGATAAGCTTTCGCCACGAGATTGTCATCGCTGTCGCAATCCAGCGTGTTGCCGTCAACTACGAGCTCACAGGCTGTTTCTTTCTTGGTGTCAGCCAGGGTAACGCTCAACTCGTCGCAGAGCGGAACGGGGAAGAAAACTGTTTCTAAATCGTGATACCCGTCACTGCGGCGGGCTACAACGTTGAGCCCGAGATTGATTTTTGCGCAAGGAGATTCTTTCATAATGCTTTGATTCTATGTGCAAAAATAACCATTTGCACAGCAAAAGGAGTTTGAAAAGCGAAAGAAATTGTTAAAAAACATTAATTTTCGGCTGATAATAGTCGTCAAACGCTATGTGTATGGATAAAAAAACTATTTTTGCATTAAGAATAATTTGACTCGTTATGCGTATGAAGAGAATCTTACTCGCCCTGACTTTTTCTTTTGCTCTTGCTTATGTGCAGCCCATCAGCGCTGCGCAGATGGCTCGAATTGAGATTTCAGAGCCGGAATTCGAGAGCGTGAGCATCACTGTGACCGATGGTGCACTGCGTGTAACGGGTGCTAATGGCCAGGTGCTGCAAGTATATAATGTGGCTGGCGTATGCGTGATGTCAGTGAAAATTGAAGGTCAAGACAAGCGCATCGACATGAATCTGCCCAAAGGCTGCTACATTGTGAAGGTGGGCAAAGTGGTGCGCAAGATTTCTATCAAGTAATAAGCCCAACGTTTAACGCTTGACGTTTCGGCGTGAGAAAAATAACTCTATTTCTTTTTCTATTTTTGTGTATATTAGGGAGTTTCACTTCCTGTACAGATGATTTGCGGAAAACTCCTGCGGCGGATGTTTTCTCAACGGCCGTTGTGCCCAATCCCGACAGTATTCGTTCGGCCATCGCCGTGTTGCTCGCGGCCGATCGCGACACGCTCTACTTAGATCATTATGCACGCAACTATTATCGCGCTCAGAAAAGCCTGCTCTGGGTCAACCTGTTTGGGCTCAACCCTCAGGCTGATACCTTGATTTCCACGCTTTTTCATGCCGAGGCGCATGGCCTCAATCCCGAGGCATTCGGGCAGAAAGAACTGTCGCCCGAGGTCGATTATTTCTTTCGTGGCGTTGAAAACGGTGCGCAGGAAGGTCTGAATTGGCGACTGGCGCGACTGGAGTATTACCTCACGAAAGGATACCTGCGTTATGTTGCAGGGCAGCGCTATGGCTTTGTCAACCCCACGTTGTTGCTCAACCGCCTCGACAAGAACGATCAAGACTCTACAGGGCGCACTTTCAGACGGCTCACCGATTTGCCTCTGGAGCATATTGATGCGCAGTTTGTTGAATGTGCACTGAGAAAAATACCGACCGATTCGCTCTCCACATTCCTCCAAGAAGTCAGTCCGCAAAGTGAATTCTATGCCGCGCTCTGCCAGCGCTTACAGTCTGATACCCTTTCCGCTGCCGGCCGACGCAAGACTGTGGTCAACATGGAGCGGTGCCGCTGGCGTATCAAGGATGATCCACGCGAGCATGATCGCAGCGTGTTTGTCAACATTCCCGAATTTCGTCTCTATGCTTTCTCGCCGAAGTCGATGATCAGCATGAAGATTGGTTGTGGCGCTTTTGCCACAAAAACTCCGTTGCTCACCAGTCAGATCAAGCGTATAGAAATCAATCCGCTGTGGGTAATCCCCAAGAGCATCCTGAAAAACGAGGTGGCGCGCCATCTGGGCGACAGCGCATGGTTTGCACGCCACCATTATTACATACGTGAGCGCCAGACGGGCGATATCAAAGACCCGCGCAACTTGGACAAATGGCAACTGCTCAGTGGCAAATATGCCGTCATACAGGAAGCTGGCAGCGCCAACTCGCTGGGCCGAATCGTCTTTCGGTTTGACAATCCCTTTGCCGTCTATATTCATCACACATCCACTCCTGGTTTCTTTGCGCGCCAGACGCGAGCCGTTTCTCATGGTTGCATACGGGTGGAGGAACCCATGGCGTTGGCTGAATTTGTTTTAAATACTCAACCGGAGGAAACCATGGAGCGCATCAGATACTCCATGCAGGTGGATATCTCTACGCTTGGAGCACTGGCCAAGAGCCGCGGCGTGAAACCGTCGCCCACCATTAAGCGAAACAAGTTGATTAGTCATGTGGGAGTGAATCCCGAAGTGCCGCTCTACGTGGGCTATTATACCCTTTATCCGACATCACATCGCATTGACCGAAAGGATGTCTTGGCCGACTATCCCGATGTTTACGGCTACGACCGAGTCATCTACAATGCTTTGCTCAGCAAGAAATATGTTCGTTGACAAAAAATCATGACCATGGACTACAACGAACAGCAACTCCTTCAGCAACTTACCGACCCCACAACAACCCGCAAGGCTTTTGCCCAGCTGGTGGACCATTACAGCGAACCGCTCTATTGGAAAATCCGCCAGTTTGTCTATAATCACGACGATGCCAACGACGTGCTCCAAAACACGTTCCTGAAAGTTTGGAGCAACCTGAACACCTTTCGCGGCGAAGCCAAGCTGACCACTTGGCTCCACCGTATAGCCATCAATGAGGCCCTCGATTTCATCCGTAGGCGCAAGGAATCGCTTTCGCTCGACCAGTCGGAAGCCTCAGGACTCGCCGCCCGACTCATGGCCGACGAACAGTTTAGTGGCAGCAAGGCCGAGGCGCTGCTCATGGAAGCTGCGGAACAATTGCCCGATGTGCAGAAAACTGTATTCAATTTGCGCTATTTCAGCGATATGAAGTACCAAGACATATCGGAAATACTTCACACCACCGAGGGCGCACTGAAAGCCAGTTATCACATAGCCGTGAAGAAGATTACCGCCTATCTGAAAGAGCACGATGAAAATTTCTGAGAAAAATTCTCAATGAACATTAAACTTTGAATGTTTTCATACATCTAAACAATGAACATGAAAAACAAAGAAGACCATATCATCACACCCGACACAGCGGAGCAAGAGACCCGACTGCGCGAATATGCTACTGGCGAACACGCCTTCCGTGTGCCCGATCATTATTTTGAGCAGTTCAAAGCCAATATCATGCAGCAGTTGCCGGCCGAGCAAACTCAGCCTGCAGCCCGCCCACGCACTGCGTCGTTGTGGCCACGATGGGCTGCCGCGGCTGCGGTAGCGGCCGTTGTGGGCTTTTCGGCATACTTCTATCTCGATCGTCCCGATGTAAACAATCAATACATTTCCAGCATTGATGCTTCGCACACAGAAACAACCACCTCAGAAGTGATTGACGATTACGTAATGCTCGACAACGAAGCAATTTATGCTTATGTATCAAACTATTGAAAAAACACACATGCCAATGAGAAAAATCATCTGCATTTTCACCTTATTACTCTTCTTCCAACTCTCCCTTTGCGCCCAGCCAGGACGACATTTCGACCCTGAACGCTTTCAGGCAGCATTGGAACAGCATATCACCTCCTCGGCCGGAATCACTCAGCAAGAGGCTGCGCGCTTCCTGCCGGAGTATCGCACCATGCGCAAACGTGTAATCGAACTGATGGAACAGAAGCGCCTTCTCAACCGAACTAACGACCCTGCAACCATCATTCGTAAGCGCGACCAAATTGATTTGAAAATTAAGAAACTGCAAGTGCAGTACCACGACCGCTTTCTGAAAATCCTTCCAGCGGAAAAAGTGCTGAAAGTGATACAGGCCGAAGATCAATTCCATCGTCAGGCGTTTAAAAGAATGAAGCGATGAAAATGCAAAACAGCTTGTACACCTATTTCAACCGCCCGCTTCTGCTGCTCGGCGGGATAATTTTCGTGCTGAGTGTATGCTCGTGCTCACAGCCCGTGGCCGATGCCCCTATACAGCAACTCAAACAGCAGCTCAACCAAAACGATACCATTGCACTGAAAGAAACGTTCAGCAGTATAGCCATCCAATATCAGCAGCTCGTTAAAGAAAATCCGCAACAGGCCGAGGAGTTGTTTTTACAGGTGCAAGAATTTGTGCGGGACAACGGACAGCAGTTAAAATCATTTGCCGACGGCGATCCGCTCTTCACTTTCTCGCTTGCCGCCTTCTCTTCGCTGTTGCCCGATCAGGCAGCCCAATGGATGGAAAAATTCAAGACTGTGGTGCCTGCCGCCGCAGAACAACAATCTGTTGCTGCCGATTCTGCAGCACACACCGCTCCTTAATTTTTTGTAGGAGTATTATTTCATAAACACCAGATACACCGCAGCCACAAGGCAGAGAAACGCCAGCGCGTGGTTCCAGTGCAGTTGCTCTCCTTGGAAGAGCACGTGAGCAATCACTGCAAACACAATCAGCGACACACATTCCTGTATCACCTTCAGCTGTACCAGCGAGAATGGGCCATTATCTATAAAGCCTATTCTGTTCGCAGGCACTTGGCAGCAATACTCAAAGAAGGCGATGCACCATGAGAAAACAATAACGCCGATTAGAGGCCAATGGCTGGACACCCCCGTCTGTTGCAAACGGAGATGTCCGTACCATGCCAATGTCATGAATACGTTGCTCAGGAGGAGCAAGACGATGGTATAAAGTCCGTTCATTGTGCCTGCAACTTTTCGTGCATGGCAGCTGCGGCACGGCGGCCGTCGCCCATGGCGAGAATAACTGTGGCTCCGCCGCGAACAATGTCGCCGCCAGCATAAATTTTTGGCTGGCTCGACTGCATCTGCTCGTTCACAACAATCGTATTCTTTCTTCCCAGTTCCAGTCCCTCAATCGATTTCGGCACAAGCGGGTTGGGGCTTACGCCAATGGCCACAATCACCTGGTCAACATCCAAGGTCACTGTCTTGCCTTCCACGGGAACCGGCGACCGGCGTCCGCTCTCATCGGGCTCGCCCAGTTCCATCACCTGAAGCACAGCCGCACGAACGGCTCCGCGCTCATCGGCAAGATATTCAATGGGGTTGTGGAGCGTCAGGAAGTGTATGCCTTCTTCTTTAGCGTGCTTCACTTCTTCCAGTCGGGCAGGCATCTCTGCCTCGCTGCGGCGGTACACAATGGTGACATCTGCCCCCAAGCGCTTGGCCGTACGGCAGGAGTCCATGGCCGTATTGCCGCCACCTACCACCAGCACCTTCTTTCCGCGGTTGATGGGCGTGTCGGCTGCTGGATTAGAGGCATCCATCAGGTTCACACGTGTCAGATATTCATTGCTCGAGAGCACATTGAGTGCATTCTCGCCGGGGATATTCATGAAGTTTGGCAGTCCGGCTCCGGAACCTACAAAGATACCATCGAATTTCTCTGCCTCGAGGTCTTCTACCGTGATGGTCTTGCCCACGATGCAGTCCGTGTGGAATTGCACACCCATTTTGCGCAGGTTGTCAATTTCCACATCCACAATGCGGTTGGGCAAACGGAATTCGGGTATGCCGTATTTGAGCACGCCGCCAATCTCGTGGAGCGCTTCAAACACGTGAACCTCATAGCCCAATTTGATCATATCGCCGGCAAAGCTCAGGCCTGAAGGTCCAGAACCTACCACTGCTATTTTCTTTCCGTTGCTTGGGGCAATATCGGGCAGCGCAATCTGGCCTGACTCGCGTTCATAGTCGGCCGCAAAGCGCTCCAGATAGCCAATGGCCACAGGCTTGGAATTCATTTTCAGATGTATGCATCGGCTCTCACACTGCTTTTCCTGTGGGCAGACACGTCCACACACGGCAGGGAGGGCCGATGTTTGTTTGAGTGTCTTGGCAGCTCCGAGGAAATCGCCATGCTCTATTTGCTTGATGAATCCAGGAATGTTGATATTCACCGGACAGCCTTCCACGCATGTTGGCTTCTTACAGGCCAGGCATCGCTGTGCTTCGCGCACGGGAGTCCCTGGTTTACTTCTTCGCGAATGGTGGTGGCGCGATAGGTGGGATCCAGTTCGGGCATCACTACCCGCGGAATCTGTACGCGCTCTTTGGGCTTCAGCTCTGCGGCTGCTGGTATCTGCTGTGCGGTTGCAGCCACAGGTTTGTTGGCGGTTGCAGCCGTTTCTTTGCCAATGCCGCTTTGGCTTCGTGCTTCCTGTTCTTCAAACGCCTTGAGCGCTTTCTGTTCCTCTTCGCGGAACGTGCCCATTCGTTTGAACATCTCGTCCCAGTTTACCTGGTGACCGTCAAACTCCGGTCCGTCTATGCAGACAAATTTTGTCTTGCCGCCGATGGTGAGTCGGCAGGCACCGCACATACCCGTGCCGTCAACCATGATTGTGTTGAGCGACACATCGGTAGGGATGTTGTATTTCTGAGTGGTCAGACAGCAGAATTTCATCATAATGGCCGGACCTATGGCAAACACTTTATCCACTTTTTCCTGCTGGATAAACTGCTCAATACCCACGGTCACTACACCTTGCTGTCCGTATGAGCCGTCGTCGGTCATGATAATCACCTCGTCGGCCGACTGCCGTACCTGCTCTTCCAGAATGATCAATTCCTTCGTGCGGCCGGCCAGTACAGCCAGCACACGGTTGCCGGCAGCCTTCAGTGCTTGAATAATGGGCAACATCGGTGCCACACCAACGCCGCCACCGGCGCATACCACGGTGCCAAAGTTCTCAATATGCGTAGGATTGCCCAGTGGGCCTACGATATCGGCAAGCTCATCGCCAGCGTTCAGCTGCGTCATTTTTATAGTGGAAACACCGACGGCTTGCACCACGAGTGTTATGGTGCCACGCTCAATATCGGCTTCGGCTATGGTCAAGGGAATACGCTCACCCTGTTGGTCAACACGGATAATGACAAAGTTGCCAGCCTTGCGGCTCTTGGCTATCAGCGGAGCTTCCACCTCAAAGAGAAAAACCTTCTCGGAGAGCTGCTCCTTGCGAACAATTTTATACATCTCGTCTATAAATTGGTTTGAATAACAGCCGCAAAGATACAAAAAATGTAAGTTATGGATTATGAATTGCCAATTATTTTGTAACTTTGCAGTCGCTTTTATATTCGCTTATGGCTGAATTATTTCCTATAGATTTTCTCAACATAATAGTGAAGGGTATGCTCATCGGCATTATTGCCTCTGCACCGATGGGGCCTGTGGGTGTGTTGTGTGTGCAGCGCACGTTGAACAAAGGCCGCTGGTATGGTTTCGTTACAGGCATCGGTGCCACAGTGAGCGATTTGATCTATGCCCTGCTTACGGGTTTGGGCATGAGCTTCGTGATGGATTTTATCACCGAGCCCACCCGTTTGTTCATCCTTAAAATTTTGGGTAGCGCGCTGCTGTTGATCTTTGGATGGATTTGTTTCCGGTCCAATCCGGTTCACAATATGCACGTCAGCGGTAAGAAAAAAGGTTCTTATACCCACAATGCCATCACGGCATTTTTTATCACCCTTTCTAATCCCCTCATCGTGTTCCTTTTCGTGGCCGCCTTCGCGCAGTTCACATTCATCATTCCCGAGCATCCGTTGGAAAACTGCCTGGGCTATCTTTCGCTCGTTGGCGGCGCCCTGCTGTGGTGGTTCGGACTGACATGGCTGGTCGATATGATCCGCGAGAAGTTTGACACTACGGGCATTATCATTATCAACAAGATTATCGGGTCGCTGGTCATGGTCTTTTCGCTGGCCATTCTCATCGGCACCGTGTTCAATCTTTACAGCATTTATTAAGTTGTCATATTTAAAGCTGAATCATTGTGTTTGTAGCTCAAGAATTAAGAAAACGAAATATAGTGGAGTACCTGCTCTATATGTGGCAGGTTGAAGACATCATTCGTGCCTACAGCTGCGTGCTGACCAAACTGAAGAGCGAATACCTCTCGCGGTTTGATGTTGACGAAGAGCAGCGCGAAGAGTTAATCGACTGGTATGCCAATCTCATCACGATGATGAATCAGGAAGGCAAACGCGACGAGGGCCATCTGCAAATCAATGCCATTGTGCTGCAGCAGTTGGAAGAACTGCACCAGGAACTGCTCAAATCGACCAAATTCCCATTCTATACAGCCGCCTACTACAAGACGCTGCCGTTCATCGTTGAGCTGCGGCACAAGGGTGGGGCAGAAGGGTCGGAGATAGAGACCTGCATGAATGCGCTCTATGGCGTGATGCTCCTCCGTCTGCAGCAAAAGCCTATCAGCGAAGAGACGCAGAAAGCCGTGGTGCAAATCACCCAGCTCATGGGGCTGCTTTCAGACTACTATCAAAAAGACAAGCAAGGAGAACTCGAACTATGAACATTCTCATCACTGGCTGCAACGGGCAGTTGGGCACCTGCCTGCGCACGCTCCAGCCACAATACAGTCAGCATCAATGGTTCAATACCGATGTGGCACAACTCGACATCACCTCGCAGGCCGATGTCGAGCGTTTTGTTAATGAGCACGAGATTGACGGCATCATCAACTGTGCTGCCTACACCGCCGTTGACAAAGCCGAATCGGACGAAGCACTGGCCCAACGGCTCAATGCTGAAGCGCCTGCCTTTCTGGCCCATGCCGTGGACCAGCGGGGCGGATTCATCATCCAGATTTCCACCGACTACGTGTTCGACGGCACTGCTCATCAGCCCTACACCGAAGACGACGAAACCAATCCACAGTCGGTCTATGGACGCACTAAACTCGTGGGCGAGCTCAATGTGCTAAAACTCTGCCGCCGCGCCATGGTTATCCGCACCGCGTGGCTCTATTCGCCCTACGGCAAAAACTTCGTAAAGACCATGCTCCGTCTGGCGCAAGAGCGCGACGAGCTCAACGTGGTGGCCGACCAGCACGGTTCGCCCACCAGTGCCGATGATCTGGCCGAGGCCATCATGCACATTGTGGAGCAAGGCATCCAGCCCGGCACCTACCATTTCACCAACGAAGGCGCCACCACCTGGTACGACTTTACCCGCGAGATACTGCGCATCTCAGGAATCAACTGCCGGGTAAATCCCTTGCAGACCAGCCAATACCCTACACCCGCCGTGCGACCAGCCTATTCCGTGCTGAGCAAGGAGAAGATAAAAAACACCTTCCACCTGCATATTCCACACTGGCAAGAAGCACTCGAAAAAGTGTTGCTCACACACCCGAATTTAAAAGCATAGCTTTTGCCCTTTAAAAGCATAGCTATTGCGCCCCAAAAGCATAGCTTTCGCACGCTAAAAGCATAGCTTTTGAAACCCGAAACAAAACTAATTGATAATCAATACATTACAAAATCAACAATGAATCCGGAAATACAACGCCGCCGCACCTTCGCCATCATCTCTCACCCCGATGCCGGTAAAACCACGCTCACAGAAAAATTCCTCCTCTTTGGCGGACAGATACAAGTGGCTGGTGCTGTGAAAAGCAACAAGATACGCAAGACTGCCACCTCCGACTGGATGGAAATCGAACGCCAGCGCGGAATCTCCGTCTCCACCTCGGTCATGGAGTTCGACTATCAAGACTATAAAATCAACATCCTCGACACGCCGGGTCACCAGGACTTTGCCGAAGACACCTTCCGCACACTCACTGCCGTCGATTCGGCCATCATCGTGGTCGATGGTGCCAAAGGTGTTGAGACGCAAACCCGCAAGCTGATGGAGGTGTGCCGTATGCGCAACACTCCCGTCATCATTTTCGTCAATAAACTCGACCGTGAAGGGCGCGACCCCTTCGATTTGCTCGACGAACTGGAACAGGAACTCCACATCGGCGTCTGCCCGCTCTCGTGGCCCATCGGTCAAGGACAGAAATTCCGCGGCGTGTATAACATCTATGAGCAGCAGCTCAATCTCTTCACTCCCGACAAGCAGCGCGTCACCGAGAAAGTGGCAGTGGACATTGCCTCAGCCGAACTCGACCAGCAAGTGGGAGAGGCCCATGCCGAGCAGCTGCGCTCCGACCTCGAACTGCTCGAGAGCGTTTACGATCCCTTCGCCGTTGACGACTATCGTGCCGCCCGCCGAGCACCCGTATTCTTCGGTTCGGCACTCAACAATTTTGGCGTGCAGGAACTCCTCGACACCTTCGTGCAGATAGCACCATCGCCTCAACCTACCACCGCCGAGGAACGCATCGTAGAACCTGACGAGAAGCCCTTCACAGGATTCGTCTTTAAGATTACGGCCAATATCGACCCCAATCACCGCTCGTCCATCGCTTTCTGCAAGGTTTGTAGCGGAAAGTTTGAGCGCAACACGCCCTATCTCCATGTCCGACAGGGAAAAACCATCCGTTTCTCCTCGCCTGTGCAGTTCATGGCGCAGCGAAAGGAAACAGTCGAAGAGGCATGGGCTGGCGACATTGTCGGACTCCCCAACACGGGCAACACCTTCAAGATAGGCGATACCCTCACCAGTGGCGAGACCCTCCATTTCCGTGGGTTGCCCAGTTTCTCGCCCGAACTGTTCAAATACATTGAAAATGCCGACCCCATGCGCACCAAGCAGCTCGAACGCGGCATCCAGCAACTCATGGACGAAGGTGTGGCGCAGCTCTTTGTCAATGAGTTCAATAACCGCAAAATCATCGGCACCGTCGGACAACTCCAGTTTGAAGTGATTCAATATCGGCTCGAACACGAGTACAACGCTCTCTGCCGCTGGGAACCCGCACACCTCTACAAAGCCTGCTGGATTTCCTCCGACAACGAAGAACAACTCCAGCGCTTCCGTCAGAGAAAATATCAGTACATTGCCCACGACCGCGAAGGACGGCTTGTCTTCCTGGCCGACTCAGGCTATGTGCTCCAAATGGCGCAAGAGGACTTCCCCGACATCCAGTTCCATTTCAATTCCGACTTCTAAACCGAATGAAACGCACCCTTCTCTCCACGCTCGTTGCGTGCCTCGTCCTGCTCGCTTCGCCCGCTTCCGCCCAGTCGTGGACAAAAATCGAAGCACAGGCCGATGTCATCCCTGGCAGCACTTACATCATCACCTTTACCAACGACGAAGGATACTACCATACTTTGCTGTTTGAAAAAGATGATGAGGCATATTGGTTGCGCAGTAACAGCTATTTCGACAAGAAATACTCCACGGTTGAATCGTTGGTCGATAACACCACGCTTTTCACCATTGAGCAGAATCAAGGAACATTGTATCTCTACAGTCAAAAAGAACAAAAATATCTTGCAACCATTACTGGCTCAGCCGCTGCCTCTAAAGTGCAATTAGTAGAGACTCCGGAAGAAGCATCGCCCCTCACTTTTGAGCGAGATAATGATGTGTTGGAACTCAAACTCTCCGACCGCTATTTGCAGCACCAGCCTGCTGCAAGCGACTATCGGCTCTACAGTAAATCCACGAAAAAGAGCAAACTTAATGTGCTCCTCTATCGCTACGATACAGGCGATGCGCCCACAACAAAGACTTATACCCTGTCCACCGACGAAGACCTCAGCGTCTCCGATGTTTATGGCAATGTTTCTTTCGTGCGAGCCTTTAAGGACGATTATTACAACACCCTCATTCTTCCCTTCAAGATTGAGGATTACAAAAGCGTTTTTGGCATCAATGTGTCAGCCTACAAACTGCTGAAAGTTAATCACAACGTCATCACTTTCAAGGCTGTAGAAACCAATGAGTTGAAAGCCGACACACTCTATCTGCTCAAAGGAAAATTCAAGCCAGGTCCCTACGAAATCAAAAATGTCTATATCAAAGACAATTCAACCGAAGGGATTATCAAATACACCCGTGGTAACATCACTTTCCATGGACTGTATAAGCACAAGGCGGTAGGGCAGAGTAGTGCATTCATTCTTTGGCAGGAATCATTCTATCCCTGCACCAACATCCCCTCGCTCACCGTTGAGCCCTACAAGTGGTACCTCACCACCACCAACCCCGTCGAATCCATCCCCGCCAAATTCACCGCCCCCCGCTGACGTCCCCCTCCCGCTGTAAGCGAAGGCAGTAATACCATAAAAATAATAAAAACCGAACAGAATACTAATCATGCAATACGAATCAACTTTCAAGGCAATAGATCAAATCCTGTGGAAGGAACAGGGTTGCGGTAGTGAGTTGGATTATTTGGAACAGAAATCATGGCTACTGTTCCTGAAATATCTTGACGACCTTGAAACAGAACGTGAAGAAGAAGCAGAACTGGAGGGCAAAACCTACACACGGCTCGTTTCAGGCTTCTATCGCTGGAGCCAGTGGGCAACGCCCAAGAAGCGCGATGCGCAGACAGGACGAATGGTGCTCGATACCGTCAACGCCATGAGTGGCGACGACCTTGTGGAATTTGTTGACCAGAAACTCTTTCCATACCTCAAGGACTTCCAGAACACGGCTACGCAGACCGATAGCCTGGAATACAAGATAGGCGAAATCTTCGGCGAACTGCACAACAAGATTCGTTCCGGCTTCAACATGCGCGAGATTATCAACATGATTGATGAACTCCACTTCCAGAGTGCCGAGGACAAGCACGAAATGACGGTGCTCTACGAGAGCAACATCCAGCGCATGGGCAACGCTGGCCGCAACGGTGGCGAGTATTACACGCCGCGCCCCCTCATCCGCACCATTATCAAGGTGGTTGACCCCAAGATTGGCGAGACGGTCTATGACCCTGCTTGCGGCT
>CAJOIX010000039.1 GCA_905234815.1 uncultured Prevotella sp.
ATCTGCAGGGCAGTACCCGACACCCCGAAGCTCGCAGTATTCCTTGCCCCAACGGTGGTAGGCATAATCGCGTGCTGCTTTATGGCTTAGCAACTGCCGCTGGTACTCCTTGGCAAGAAGGTCGTATGCAATCCACATCGCTTCCTTCTTGCGCTGTGTTTCCTGTTCCTCTGCAGATGGCTCCGATTCTTCAATTTCGATATTGTATTTCTTCGCCAGTGTGCGGATGGCCTCGGGGTAGGTCATATTCTCATGCTTCATGAGAAAGCCCACACTGTTACCTTGTTCCCCGCAGCCGAAGCACTTGTAAGTGCCAGTCTCGGGGAACACAGCAAACGAAGCCGTCTTCTCTGAATGGAAGGGGCAGCAGGCGAAGTACCTCACGCCGCGTTTCTTCAGCGTGACGTAATCACCCACCACATCGAGGATGTTGCAGCAGTCCAGAACCCTGTCTATGGTCTGTTGTTTAATCATCGTCGTCCATTATCTCCTCATAGGGAAGACCCGTATAATAAGCCGTACCTTTATTGATAAGCCATGCCACGAGATGATGGTCTATCAGCTCATACTCAAAAGTCAGTTTCTTCAGGCCCTCGATGACACCGCCCACGACGATGTTCACGGGCAGTGCATGTTCCTGATTCAGCTCCAGTATCTTAGAAGCAATCTTAGGCTGCATGAGGCATTCCTTTGTTTCCATTTTCTTTTGTTTCATGCTATTCCTCCCCATCTTTACGGATAATCTTATGCTTGATTTTGACCAGGGCGAAGTTCAGCTCAATCTCCGTCTCTACAGACTTCGTGGAAAGATTCTGCCCGATGATTTCACCCATCAACTCCCCGGAGCGATGCAGCAGAGAAGCCTGCTTCTCACGGTCATCCGTCACCTTCTGCAAAGCCTCCATCGTCCGTGCCATTTCACGGACCTGGGCAAAGGTGTCGATGATGGCAATGGTAGTCTGCACCGCGCGTTTGGACTTCAGGATTGTGGCCAGCATATACAAGCCACGTTCCGTAAAGGCTGTGGGAGGAACGGGTGAATGTTTCATGCTACTGAACCTATCGAAATTTTCGATAAGTTCTTCTTTCTCGCTGTTTGTCAAAGGGAAAAGATACCCTTGGGGGAACTTTTCGACATTGTTCTTGACCGCCTCATTGATTCTGCCAGTGGTGACTCCATATAAGGTAGCCACATCCCTGTCCAGCAGCACCTGTTGATTGCGCAAGGAGATAATCAAACCTTGCACATCGTTTGAGTTAATGATTTCGTTAGCCATATACATTATATATATTATAGGTGAAACATCTAAATGATGCCACGTCGGCGCATTTCACAACGGGCTTTTCGTGGACTTTAGAATGTCAAAGCCAGCTACTGAGTTGCCTTTCGCGCAATAATCAGTGAACTGTTTATGTCCCGGAGGTTGATGTGAATCTGTGAACCAACCTTCGAATATGGTATCTTCCCACGCTGGCACATCTTGTATATATTCTCCTCGGAGCGGTTGGTGAGTTTGGCAACCTGATGCACTGTCAATGGGAAATCCAGAAGCTCGCCAATCTCTGCGTGTACTATCTCACAGATGATTGGTCGCAGGACATCCTCCAAAGAAGCCTGCATCTTTGCGCATAATCTATCGCGGATGTCATCTAACTGCGCATCAGTCAAAAGTAGGTCTTTATTCATTGCATTACAGATTTGTAGTGTTTGGATTTGCAACAATTCTCAAAAGATGAGCCTCCTTGAAGTACTCAGATGACAAGTGATAGCCAAAGGATTCGGAAGCACTTTGGTTGAAGTAGAGCATAGCATTACGGATAGACTTCAGCTCCTTGTCAGAATTGATATGGCAAACACGTATCTCCCGTATTCTGAATGAGCGTAACCATTGCGCCACGTTCTCTACGACCTGAGCCTTGTCTTGCCATCTCTTAATGTTGGTTTTTCTTGCTTTCTTCCTGTTCACCTCAGATACATGAGTGAACGACTTCCTGGGGCAGTGAATGTCAGAAGCGGCCCTTTTGACGGTAGCAATGGAAATCCTTCTGAATTTCTGGCGACGTTTGATCTCATTATCTATAGAGCGTCTGATGGATGGCATGGTGACGCTATCGAGAAGAGTATTCAATCTGGGAATTTCCTTCTCGTTATCTTTCTTTATCATTTCCGATAATTCAAGAGCGATGCTCTCATTTGTCATAGTGGAGTAGTTTTTGTATAACCAGTCCAACATTTCGCCCGTCAAGAAGCCTTTCTTCATCTTTTTTCTCTTGTTTAATCTTTTTTATGTTTCAGTATAGAAGTTCAATAAAATAAATTTTGTACCTTTGCGCTTGAATTAGAGTGAGCCGTAGCGTAGCACATCGCTTTTCTTCGCTGAACAAATATATAGATATTTTGTCCGTAGAAAAAAGCGGGGCGCAAAGGTAAATCTGAGGGTGTCCAATCATAGAGGACATGCTTGGACAAGAGAGAAAAGTTTAACAAAAATTAAGTATCTCTACAGCTCTAAAGGGGTGTTTTTCAGAGGAAAAAGCATCCTTCGGCCAAAAACCATTTCAGTATGGAGGTAGGTCGAAAATCCTTTGAAATTCATCTTGGCGAACAAAAAAAAAGACCACCAGCGGTTTCGCTGTGGTCCATTAAAACTCTTTAGAACGTGAAAAATGTGATACTGAGTGTGTACCGCCGAGAATATCTTAAGGAAGAGAATTGGAATAGTTTAATAATGTGTTGAAAGTCAATACTTCAAAGACTATATGATATTGGCTGCGTTCGACTCCCGTACGCACCGCAAAAAGCCTTCCTTTCGGGAGGCTTTTTTGCTTTTGTGCGTAATACTCTTGCCCTCGTAAGCAAATTGCCCAAGAAAGTCAGAGCCATGGTTTCACTCACATAATCTTGGTGAAAAGGATTTAAAAAAGGTCTTTCCGCCACGTTTTTAATAGGGCTTGCCCCTGCAGTTTCAGATTACACCTCTGTACCTACGAATTTTACGATACAGTCGATACACGTGGGTTTTGATGTCAGTGTGTCAATAAATACGTTCGCTGGATGCATATCTTCAAGCGCCAGGCGTTCAGAAATATAGTTTACGCCCTCACCGTTCCAGTTATCGTGGAAGCCTTTAGCCTCCACCATTTCGTCTATTTCATCCTTAGTAGCCAAGCGAAGACAGCTTACGTAGGGTTGTGTGAGGACAATGCGAAACAATGCATCGCTGTCGCGTGTAAACGCCACCACCTTCATGGCCGTTTCTGGGAACAGCGCGTTATGCAGGGCAATGGCATCGAGCGCTTTCTGCGTAGTGGAATAGATTGAAGCCCTTTCTTTCACTACCGATGTGTCACCCTCTCTGTAATAGACTTTGGCCTCGGCACCTTGTGCTATTTGGGGCCCGAAAGTTTCGATGAGCGCCTGCTCCGAATCTTCCATCCATAGTCCTGCGGCCTTTGCCCACTGCTCAATAAGCTGTTCCTGCCGCTCGTCTATCTGCCAGTTGGCTGGGCCTGCTCCTTGGCTGCTTTCAGCATCGCTACCTGTTGTAAAGCTTGCTCGCGCGTAGCATGCGACGATGGACGCCCCAATGAGAGGCGCACCTCCCGTGCAGAGTCCTGCATGCTCTGTAAGATTAAATCGATAAAAATTTTCTGTCCCATCTTGTATGTCGCTTATATATTTCTTTATAAGTTTTAGGGTTCTCTCTGCAAAGCCATCCTGAGATATGGCGGTGTATATTGCCTTTAGTTGTTCCATATGTCAGCTCTCCCTAATTCTTTAAACATATATGTGATACTGCAAAAATAGAAAATTATGATTAAACAGCCGAAAAGTTTGGCTCGAAAATCATTCCATCGAACTAAAATGCTTGCGCACAGGCGGAAACAATGGCAAATTCACGTTTTTTGAGGAAGATTATAGCGTCCGTGTAAATTGTTCATAATGAGCAAGTTGCAAAAGCTATGCTTTTGACGTCTAAAAGCTATGCTTTTGCGCTCCAAGAGCTATGCTTTTGCGACCTAAAAGCATAGCTTTTGAAATTCGATAGTTACAGGCCTGTTTTTCGAGGGGGTGATCCGACGAAAAAAAACGATGCTTTCAGAGACTTGGAAGCATCGTTTTTATTATGCAGTAATTGCTGATTTTTCTTATTTCCCGGCGGCTTCGGTGAAGGCATCCATGATGACGGTGGGCCGATTGTTGTGGAAGGCACCTAAGGGATAGTGGCCGTCGCTTATTTCCGGTGCCCAATAGAACACGCCGTTGCAATGGCCACCGACCTGTGTTTTCAGCGCCTGAATCAGTTGTGAGAGGAATTCTTTTCCTTTTTCCGGCTCACGTGCCAGCACACCGGTTTCCACCACGAGCAGCGGTTTCTTATATTTATTAAATAAGGTACGTATGTTCTTCACCACTTTTTCGAGTGTCTCGGCATCGCTCTTGGTGAGTTTTTCTTGCTGGTCCCAATAGGGATACACGCTCATGCCAATCATGTCGTAGTGGGCACCATACTTGTTCAGGCCGTCGAAGATAAATTCGTAGCGTTTCAGGTCGCAGCCACAGTCTATGTGAACGATGCACGTAGCGTCGGGATAGACGGCCTTGGCAGCCTGATAGCCCGCCTCGGTGAGTCCGGCATACTGCTCCATATTCTCCTCTGCGCGCCCCATGGGCCAGAGAAATCCGTGGGTGGTCTCGTTGCCGATTTGCACCCAGCGCACGTCAATGCCGTGATCCTTGAGCAACTGGAGCGTCTCACGCGTGTGTTCGGCCAGCACATGACACATCTCGTCGTACTTGTAATAAGTCCATGCACCAGGGATGTTTTGCTTGCCGGGGTCGGCCCACCAGTCGCTGTAGTGGAAATCGATCATCAGTGCCATGCCGTAATACTTGGCGCGCAGGGCCAGCTGGAGCACGTCTTCCTTGCTGCAGAAGCCCCGATAGGGATTGACCCAAACGCGCAAGCGAATGGCATTCAGCCCCAGTTCGTGCATCAGCGCAGTGCCCTCGCGCAGCTCGCCGTTGCGGTTGTAGAGCTTTGCGCCGCGCGCCTCCATTTCAGAGAGGCCGCTAATGTCGGCACCGAGCCAGAAAGCATCGCCCTGTGCCATGAGCACTTGCGAAAAACATAAAAAGACAAACGAGAAAAAGAGGTGTTTCATATTGGAAGTGTTTTGGATGTTTATGCCACAAAGATATGTATTTTCATTGTTTCAATGCCTGTTTTTTTATTATTTATTTCTACCTTCGCGCTGTCAAAACAGGAAATCAACATGGAACAACAAGCTCTATACCCCAATCTCATTCGCGAAGTATTGACCTCGGTGACCTACCCTGCCACGCGCCAGAACCTGGTTGAAGCCGGCATGGTGGGCGAAGATATCGTCATCAGCGGTCGCAGTGTGCGGCTGACGCTGATTTTTCCGCGCGATACCGACCCCTTTATCCGCTCCGTGGTGAAATCGGCCGAGGCCACGCTGAAACTGAAACTCGGTCAAGACCTGCAGGTAGAGATTCTCACAGAGTACCGCTCGCAGCCACGACCCACGGAAGACAAGCTGCTGCCCGAGGTGGCGAACATCATTGCCGTGAGCAGCGGAAAGGGCGGTGTGGGCAAATCGACCATTGCCGTGAACCTGGCGGTGGCACTGGCTCAGCTCGGATACCGTGTGGGATTGCTCGACACCGACATTTTTGGCCCTTCGCAAACGAAGATGATGGGCGTGGAACAGGTGCGCCCCTACGGCATAGAGAAAGACGGCCGCCAACTGATTGAGCCCGTGGAGCAATACGGAGTGAAGATGCTCAGCATCGGCTTTTTCGTGAAACCCGAAACGGCTACGCTCTGGCGCGGTGGAATGGCATCGAACGCGCTGAAACAACTCATTGCCGATGCCGACTGGGGAGCACTCGACTATCTGATTCTCGACACGCCTCCAGGCACTTCCGACATTCATCTGACACTGCTGCAGACGCTCGCCATCACGGGTGCCATCATTGTCAGCACCCCACAAGATGTGGCGCTGGCCGATGCGCGCAAGGGTATCGACATGTATCAGAACGAGAAGGTGAACGTGCCCATACTCGGACTCATCGAGAACATGGCATGGTTCACTCCCGCCGAACTGCCCGACAACCGCTACTACATATTCGGCAAGGAAGGCGGCAAGCGCATGGCCGAAGAGCTCAACGTGCCCCTCTTGGCGCAGGTTCCGCTGGTGATGGGCATCCGCGAGGGCGGCGACAATGGCCAGCCGGCCGTGCTCCAGACAGAAACGGCCTCGGCCCAGCTTTTCCTGTCGCTCGCACAGAAAGTGGTGACACTCGTGCGGCGCCGAAACCAAGAACAGCCAAAGACACAGCGCGTAGAAACAAAATAGAGGAAACATCGCGCATAATCGAAAAAATCTGCGTACCTTTGCACCACTATGGAATATATCAAGACACCCATTGAAGGTGTTTACCTGATACAGCCGCAAG
Source organism: uncultured Prevotella sp. (assembly GCA_905234815.1). Taxonomy (GTDB): domain Bacteria; phylum Bacteroidota; class Bacteroidia; order Bacteroidales; family Bacteroidaceae; genus Prevotella. The sequence goes on from CAJOIX010000039.1 coordinate 6,485, forward strand.
TGTTTGGCGATGAGCGTGGTTATTTCTTTGAAGCTTGGCGCGAACAAGACTTCACAGAACACGTAGGCCCGGTACATTTTGTGCAGGACAACGAGTCGAAATCGCGACGCGGCGTGCTGCGCGGCCTTCACTATCAGCGCGGCCAATGGTCGCAGGCCAAACTGGTGCGCGTCATCAGTGGACGTGTGCTCGATGTGGCCGTTGACCTCCGCCGACAGTCGAAAACCTTCGGCCAGTATTTCATGACTGAACTCTCCGACGAAAATCACAAGATGCTTTTCATTCCCCGAGGCTTCGCCCACGGATTTCTCGTGCTCAGCGAAGAGGCCGTGTTTACCTATAAGGTGGATAACGCCTATGTGCCTCAGGCCGAAGCATCCATCAAGTGGGACGACAAAGATCTCAACATCGCGTGGCCAGCGCTCGACATCCCCTTCATGCTCAGCGCAAAAGACCAGCAGGCCATACCCTTTGCCGAGGCTGAACACTTTGAATAAGAAAATAAAAACTGTACTGATATGAAAAAACTAATGGTATTGCTGCTCTTTGCCGCTACGCTTTTTGCCTGCACCCAGGGCGGAAAGGGGCTGCCCGGCAATGCCGAACCAGACACCGCCGCGCAACGACTGATGCAAGGCATCTGGATAGACGCCGACAATGGCGCACCGTTCATGCAAGCCGTGGGCGACTCCATTTTCTATCCCGACACCACATCGCTGCCCGTACAGTTCAAAGTGATGGGCGACACGCTGATGCTCTGCGGCGCGGCAACATACAAATATCCAATTGACCAACTGTCGGAAAACGTCATTGTGCTGCGCAACGAGAACGATGAGCCTGTGACGTTACATCGCAGCACCGACCCGTTCGACTCTTTGCTATTCAGCCATCAGCCGCCAGTGGTGCTCAACCAGCGCACACTCATCAAACGCGACAGCGTGGTGACTATCGGCAATGTGCGCTATCACCTCTACACACAGGTGAATCCAACCTCCTACCGCGTGATTAATTCATCGTTGAACGATGCCGGACTGGTGGTGGAAGATGCCTACCACGACAACATTGTGAACATCAACATCTTCCAGGGTGCCAACCGCATCTTTGCCTGCGACTTCAGGAAAACGGCCTTTGCCAAGCAGGTGTCCGAACAGTATCTGCAGAAAAGCATCCTGAGCGACATCATCCTGCAAAGAACAGACGCCGAAGGGTTTCATTTTGTGGCCCAACTCGGTTTGCCAGGGTCACCCATCAACTATCAAATACCGCTGTTCATCAGCCGCACAGGCCAGTGGGAAATGAAACAGTGAAGCGCAAAATCTGCCCATTTCGCTGGTGCAACAAGACTTGACATCGGTCAAGAAATCAACCCAAAAGCGTTGTTTTCTTGACCGATTTTTTTGCTATCTTACTGATATTGAATACCTTTGCCACCGGAAATGCGATTCACCAGCGCTCAAGGTGCATCTATTTGTGGCCTGATGCCGAGCGCCGTGCTGAACGCTTTCGCAGAAAAAGGACGCCGCTTCTCTTGTTTTGAAGTCACCGTCTGAGTATTAACGGAACTGAGAGCCGCCGCGCATTTGTTTCATCGCAGCCACTCGTGGGCAACCCCAACCAACAGACCCCATGCCCAGGTTCCATAAACCCAACTTTATGAGACAAACCTTTAAGCAAGCATTACTGATGATGCTGCTGTTGATACAGGCTGCTGCCGTGGGGGCAGGTACCAGTATCAATTCTGCACAAAGAAGCAATTTCAACTGGTCGGACGTGATTGAGGCCATCATTGAAGTGGAATCAGGCGGACGGCACGATGCAGAAAACGGCAGCCAGATTGGAGCCATGCAGATTATGCCGATACTGGTGAAAGACTGCAACCGAATACTCGAAATGCGCGGCGAGAGCCTGCGCTACACGCTCCAAGACCGCTACGATGTGGAAAAATCGAAAGAAATGTTCTGTCTGATTCAATCGTTCTACAACCCCACCAACGATGTTGAACAAGCCATTCGCGCTTGGAACGGCGGCCAGAACTACAGCAAGAAATCCACACAGCGCTACTACGAAAAAGTGACCAAAGCCATGAAGCGCTAAAAACAAGCGCCTCGGGCATAAAGAAAAAGCCGATTCGACAGCCAGCAGATGACTTCGAGTCGGCTTTTTCTATATCGGTGGATTTCAATAGTGAGCAGGCCCTCTCCTAACCTCAATGAAAATGTAAGAATTTAAGAATTTAAGAATGTAAAAATTATCTATCCCGTCTAGCTTTCCTACCCTTGAGGGGGAGGTTAGGTAGGGGCTACTCCTGAACTCTGAACTCTGAACTGTGAACTAACTCTTCACTCTAAACTTTCGCTCTGACTCTAAACTCTCAACTCTCAACT
>CAJOIX010000040.1 GCA_905234815.1 uncultured Prevotella sp.
CAGCCACCGCAGGCGTCGCGCTGCACATAAACGATGCCGAGTCCGTTGCGGGCGTTCTTACGGATACGCTTGAACGAGCTGAGCAGACGGGGCTCGATTTTCTCTTCGAGTTTATTGGCTTTCTGGCGAAGGGCTTCTTCCTCCTCGGCAGTTTCCTTAAGGATTTCGTCGAGTTCCTCGCGCTTCTGGTTCAGATCGGCCGTGCGGTCGGCAATGTCGGCTTCGGTCTTTTTCAGTTCTTCCTTGCGCTGAGCAATGCGGTCGTTGGCTTCTCTGATTTTCTTGTTGCAAAGTTCGATTTCGAGCGACTGATACTCAATTTCCTTGGTGAGCATATCGTACTCACGATTGTTTTTCACCTCATCGAGCTGTTTCTTATAGCGGTCCACCATGGACTGTGCGCGTTCCAGGTCGCCTTTGCGCTGAACGATGGCGTCTTCGAGTTCCTTGATGTCTGCCTGCGACTTCTCGTGGCGGGTGTGCAGACCCTCCAGTTCGTCTTCGAGGTCTTTCACTTCCAGGGGCAGCTCGCCACGGATGGCGCGCTTCTCGTCGATGCCCGACAGGGTGGTTTGCAACTGATAGAGAGCTTTCAGGCGCTCTTCTACGCTCATTGGTTTGATTTCTTTCTTGGTTGCCATGATGATTTTCTATTTAATGATTTGCTTTCTTACGATTGATAATAATGAATCGGATTGGTCCTGACCGTTGTGATATATGTCTTCACTTCAGGACACTCGCGTTTGAGAATCTCTTGGAGCAGCTGCTGGGTGAACTGTTCACTCTCGTAGTGGCCAATCACGCAGATCTGGATTTCCTGCTCATGTCCGAAGTATTCGTGATAGTGCATCTCGCCGGTAATAAAGGCATCGGCACCTGCCGCAATGGCATCACTCAGCAGAAACGAGCCTGCACCCCCACAGAGCGCCACGCTCTGGATGGGACGCTGGAGCAATTCGTTGGTCATGACACAAGCCACGCCAAACTGCTCTTTCACCGTTTTGATAAACTCGGTTGCAGAGAGAGGAGCAGCCAACTGGCCAATCAGTCCTGAGCCGCCTTCGATGCTGCCTACCACCTTGGGAGCGAGGAAATGCGCTCCGTGCAGACCCATGCGCTCGGCCATCTTGAAGTTTACACCTCCGCGGGCATTGTCGAGATTGGTGTGCATGGCCACGATGGTGATACCCTGCCTGATGGCTTGCATCACGCAGCGCTGCACATAGTCGGCATTGGTCACTTGCGACAACCGGTGGAAAATGAGCGGATGGTGGGCCACAATCAGATTGCAACCCAACTCAGCGGCTTCGGCCACAACGGCTTCGGTCACGTCCAGACACAATAATGCCCCTGACACTTCGGCTTCTGTCAATCCTACTTGCAGGCCGGCATTATCATAGTCTTCCTGCAAGGGCAGAGGCGCGACAAGTTCAAGGGCAGCAATTACCTCTTTGATTTTCACGCGAATACGTTCTATTTTTCGGGTACAAAGATAAATATAAAATCGCAGATGGAAAAATATCTCCCCATCTTTTTCTCCTGCAGCAAGAAATAGCGTCGCAGCTGCGGCCGCTTTGTAGCCTCGACTATGAAGAGAAGAATCGAAGAATGGGTGTGACGAATGGCGAAAGATTGCGCGGACGCGGTGTACCGTCGTAGGCACGGGCAGAGAGCGAGTGGGCTATGCAGATGCGCTGCTTGGAGCGCGAAAGTGCTACATAGAATTTCCGCGCATCTTCGGCCACTGCCAGCGGATTGTTGCGGGTATAATAGTTCGGATAGCGACCATCCACAGCATCAAATACCACAACATTGTCAAACTCCAGACCTTTGGCTTTGTGCACAGTGGAGACAAACACGCGTTCAGTCATGCTGCGTGCACTGCAGAGGTCAGCTTCTTTCAGCGTGTTGATTTCCACCATGTGGCGATGTATCTGCTCGCGCAGGGTGAGCGTTGGTTCCAATGCAAACACTTCGGAGGAGAGGTAGTTGAACAGATGGTCGATTTTTTCTATTTCAGGTATCAGTTCCAATGTACGCAATCGCTCATAGATGGAACGCAATTCACTCACGAAGATGGGTTCTTCGCCCGCTACTGCCACATCGCGAAGGCGCTGTCGGGTGTGGTCGTAGAGTGTTTTGTACTGCTGTTGAAACTGATTAATGGCATGCTGATACTTCTCCTGTGCAAAAAATTCTTGTTGCCGTGCCACAGCATCGGTTCCCTTCGCGTAGCAATACTTTATCAGGCTGCATGTGGCGGCCACATCGGCATCGGCCAGATGGGAGTTTTCGCCTTCAAGATTGAGCGTAACAAGGAGATTTTTCAGTTTATAGGAGAGGCGGTTTGGCTCGAGCAGATGGGCCAGCCGGAGGGTATCGAACGCCACGGGACACTGCTGTTCCAAGCGGGTATCGGGCAGGTCGCGCTGCAGATTGGCGGAAAGAATCGAATAGTCGAAGTTCACGTTGTGCCCCACCAGCACATGACCGCGGGCATAATCCATGAATTGCTGAAGCCCTTCTGCCCTCGAAACGACTTTCTGATGCTTGAGCTCTTCTAAAAGCGGATTGTCCAAATCGCCCAGCTTGAGAGGGATTGGGCGGTCAGTATGCATGAAAATATTGAGTGCAGACCCTGGAATCACCTCGCCGGCGCGCATCTTCACGGCTGCAATCTGCACTATATCATCGTTGGCCGTGTCGAGTCCGGTGGTTTCTGTATCGAAAACTACGATATCGCCTTGATTATATGACTCGCAGAACTGCTGCACGTAGGTGCTTTGCCCGAAAGATTTCAGGAAGTCGGTAGGGAGCATGGCCCGTTCCATCACATCACGTACAAACTGTCGGGCGGAGGCTGCTGTGCGATAAATGCCCAGTCCCAGCATTAGCCGCGACCATGCGAGGAAGTTGTATTCGTTTTGCATCACATTGAAATGGGCCAGCAGAAACTTCACTTCCGGCATGGAAAAGAGATCTACGCCCGACACCTTGAAGTGAGGCACGAGAATTTCGTCGAGGGCCTGGCTCACCTTGTCGGCATCGTGATTGGAATTCACCACCACAGCAATGGTTTCCCGATCAGAGTGCAGGAACCATTTGCCCACGCGATGGGCCACTTCGAGATATTCGGTTTCGATGGTGCTGCTGGCCAACAGCGTGAGGCTGTCGGGCGAAGCTGTATCATCGTTGTGGGCCACGGGCAACAGCGCAGCATCAATGTGCAGCTGCTTGCTGGCATATTCGTTGAGCACTTCAAGCAGATAGCGGGGCGAGCGATGGTTGGTGAACAATCGGTGGAGATGCTCCTGGCAACGCTGTTTCAGCATTTCGAGCGTTGACATCTTGGCACCCATAAACGAAAAGATGGCCTGCTGTTCATCGCCGAGATACATCACTGTGGAATCTTCCGGCTGCGTGAGCAGGTCGATGATGGACAGTTGCATGGGGTTGAGGTCCTGCACCTCGTCTATCTGTATCCACCGATAGCGACGGAAACGGCCGACAGTGTCTGCCTTCAAGGCATCGTAGGTCAGAATGAGCAGATCTTCAAAGTCCAAGAGCCGGGTGTCGGTTTTGTATCTCTGGTAAGCCTGCGCCTGCTCCATCTTGCGCAGCAGGTTGAAGATGAGCCGTTGCGATGCGATGTCGTATCCATCGCCACGGGCCATGTCGCGATAGGCATCCACATGATCGTACACATCAATCATCATTTCCAGTGTGAAGTCCACTCGCTGCACCTCGGCAATCTTCCTCAGCGCAGTGATATCTTCGGCCGTAACGGCCTCGGGATGCATACGGATGGCTTTCTCATGACCATTGCGCAGCTGCTGCATGAAGTGAGAGAAGAAGATGATTTGGTGGTACTCGTTCCGCTTGCGCATATCGTCGGCCACCTGTCGCTCATCGTCGTCTCGATAACGTGCGAGTATCGACACGGCATCGTCGTCGTCGATGATTCCCGTCTCGCTGCGTATCAAGGCATTATCAAAAAGAAACTTAGAGCAATAGCGGTGCACATTTCCCACGAACAACTGTGCCAGATCCTCGTCGGCAAGTTGTTCGCTGAGTCGTTCAGCCATACCACGCGCGGCCCGATTAGTGAAGGTCAGGCAGAGCATATCGGTCAACGCTATGCCCTCAGCCTTGGCCCGATAGATGCGCTCGGCCAAAATTTGCGTCTTTCCACAGCCTGGAGGAGCCAATACTAAGTGGTATCCACCCTCGGCAGCAATCACTTTCTGCTGAGCTTCGTCGGGAATAAATGTCTGGCGCATGGAATCAATGGTTAGATGAGAGTGAGGATTGAGGGACTGCCTTTCATTACGTATGCGTTAAAACTGCGGCGACACATCAGGGTTTTCTGCTTTTTAAGTATTTCCACCATGCAAAGGGGCGGCGCTGCTGCAGGTAGTTCTCATTGTGCATATTGGCATAGGCTTCCCGTTCAAAAGAGATATTGTCGTAAGCACGGCCACGCATACAGAGTCTGACGAGCCATTCGCCCACATACCACAGATAGAAGCCCACCACAAGCATTTCCATCATCTGCCGTTGGTGTATTTGTTCGTGGCGGATGAGGGATGGAGTCACCTCGGTATCAGGCCGGCAAAAGAGCACGCCAAAGAGATATATGGCGGCAAAGCGCCTGGTGGGTAAGAATCGGTTGCGAACGATTTGCATGGGCAGGGCTGCTACGGGTGGTGGTAACAAGAGGATAAGTGATAAAAAAACAACGGATTGCACGGTTGAAACGAACGACATATTAACTCTAATATACTCCGTTCAATCCGTGAAATCCGTTGCTGCTAATCTCAGACGAGCGACCTCAATTAGAGTTTTTCGATGTCTTTGAAGTATTTGTAGGTCGATACTTTGAGCTCGTCGGTGGCGGGTTCATCGGCCACAATAATTCCGTGTGGGTGCATCTGCAGTACACTGATGGTCCACATCTGCGTCACTCCGCCTTCTACTGCAGCCTGCAGTGCGCGGGCCTTGTGGTGACCGTTCACCAGAATCATCACTTCCTTGGCATCCATCACAGTGCCCACACCAACGGTCAAGGCAGTCTTAGGCACCTTGTTCACATCGTTGTCGAAGAAGCGGGCGTTGGCAATGATGGTGTCGGTAGTGAGGGTCTTCTGTCGTGTACGTGAAGTGAGCGAAGAGCCTGGCTCGTTGAAAGCAATATGTCCGTCGGGACCAATGCCGCCGAGGAACAGGTCGATGCCGCCGGCTTCCTTGATCATCTCCTCATAGTGGGCGCACTCGGCCTCGAGGTCGGCAGCGTTGCCATTGAGGATATGGATGTTCTCCTTGGGGCAATCGATGTGAGAGAAGAGGTTCGACCACATGAACGAGTGGTAACTTTCGGGGTGCTCTTCGGGCAGACCCACATATTCATCCATGTTGAAGGTCAACACATTTTTAAAACTTACACGACCTTCCTGATATGCTTTCACCAGTGCACGGTACATACCTACGGGCGAAGAACCAGTGGGCAAGCCCAGCACGAAGGGACGCTCCTTGGTGGGTTGAAATTCATTGATACGCTTAATCACGTGTTCTGCTGCCCATTGCGACATTTTATCGTAGTCGGGCTGAATGATTAGTCTCATACTTTTCTTGTTTAAATGATTATACTGTTTATACCTATTGTCCTCTTTTGGTAAGGCCTGCGCCTCGTCAGCCTCAACAGCGCTTGCTAAGTTGAGCACCAACTGTTTACATTGCCTGCAAAGTTAATGTTTTTCTCTGGCGAACAAAAAAAATCAACCACTTTTCTTACACTGCCCTACCCCGATGAATCTCCCTTCCTGCTGCCGAAAAAATCATTGGACTCCACCACCAGGAAACTCCCGTGCCCGACGCATCATTGCTCGAGGCGGGCTTCCATGTCACTCTCAAGCGGGGCAAACAGGTCAAAACCTGTGAGTGTCTCAATGGAGTCGATACTGACGGCATAGGCATTCAGCGGGCCGTCAATGCTGCGATTGGGCATGATATAGGCTGCACTGAAAGGCGATGGTGAGAGACTGACTATGGCCTTAAAATAAGCATCGGGTACAGCCACGCGGTTTTGGCCGATAGTCTTTGTATGTTCGGAGGTATAAATCGGACCGCACACTATGTGCAGCGGGCCGCGTTTCTTGGCCCAAGTGCGGCACCGCATCTCAAGCGTATTCCACAGTCCGCTATTGAGCTGATGGTTCTGCGGCGACATATTGGTGTAGAGGTAACAATCCCGACGGGCCGCAGCGGAGTATTTATTATCGGCTGCAGGACACATATGACCACGGTCGTAGCCAGAGTTGTAATAGTCCCACTTGCCGGGGCGTGGTGCTGGTACATCGAGATCGTCGTGAAAATCCTTCGCGTTGTTGTTGCCCTCGGTGCGCTCAGGGGTGAGTAGCCAATAGACCCAGTTGGCCTGTAGCCGGTCTTTATTGTAAGAGAGGATATATCCCTCGCGCCGCAACAGTTGCTCAGAACAATTGGTGAGCGGTGCGGGCAGGAGCAATGCTGCCTCTGTGGAATCGGCTGCGATGGTCTGTTCAGCGGGGGTTGCGTCTTGTTGCGCTGGTTCAGTTGTGGCGCCCTGACGCAACACATGAATCAGCACAAATGCCATGAGCAGCAGAATGGCAATCCGATAATAAAAGAATATGGGACTTTTCTTTCTTTTCATGCTGATTGAAGGTTTGATGCTACACCAAGAAATCGGCCAGCACGAGGGCAGCCATGGCCTCGACAATGGGCAATGCACGCGGCACGGCGCAGGCATCGTGGCGCCCGGTGGCGGTGAAGGTAACGGGCGAGTATTGGGCCGCTCCAGCTTGTTGAGCCGGCTCAGATGACGAATCGCTCACGGCAACAGTCTGTTGGGGCTGACCAATGGTGGCAATGGGCTTGAAGCCCACACGAAAAATGATGTCTTCGCCGTTGGAGATGCCCCCCTGTATGCCGCCACTATTGTTGGTCAGTGTGCGAATCTGCCCGTCGCGCACGGTGAACGCATCGTTTTCTTCCGATCCGCGGCGCGTACAGCCTTCAAAACCGCTGCCCACCTCAAACGCACGAGCCGCATGAATGGAGAGCATGGCGGATGCAAGCGTGGCGTGGAGTTTACGAAATTCGGGCTCGCCTACCCCTACGGGACAGCCCTCAATGCGACATTCCACCACTCCGCCAATGCTGTCGCCCTGGGCTTTCACAGCATCGACGAGTGCCAACATTTCGGCTTCGTTGTCGCTGTGGAGCGAACCTATCTGGTAGATTTTAGCGCGAATCGTGATGCCGCGCTCGGCCAGCAGCTGCTTGCAGAGAGCACCAGCCACCACGCGGGGAATGGTGATGCGGGCCGACTGCCGTCCTCCGCCACGCGGATCGCGGTGGCCGTACTTCATCTGATAGGTATAGTCGGCATGAGAAGGGCGGAACACGTTGGCCAGCGCCGCATAGTCCTCGGGGCGCTGATCGGTGTTTTCCACCATGAACGCGATGGGGGCGCCTGTGGTCTTTCCATCATAGATGCCCGAGAGAAAGCGCACCTGGTCGGCCTCTTGCCGTTCGCTCACATGAGAAGAACTGCCCGGGCGGCGACGGTTCAACTCGCGCTGCACGCTTTCTGTATCAACCACCACGCCCGAAGGAAAGCCGTCGAGCACACCGCCAATGGCCGGGCCGTGGCTCTCGCCAAAGGTGGTCAGTCGAATATGTTGTCCGAAGGTGTTCATGTTTGGAGTGAATGGGGGTTATCTGTCTTAATGACAGTGACCACAGCCGCAGCCGTGGTCGTGATGATGACCGCAATGGTCGTGGTCGCAGCCCTCATCGTCGTGGTGACAATGGCCACAGCCACAGGAGTGGTTCAGCAGATGCTCAATCTCTTTGTCTGTAGCCTCGCGAGCCTTCTGCACCTCACCATCGAAACGGAGGGTCATACCTGCCAGCGGATGGTTTAGATCCATGCGCACCTTGTCGTCGCTGATGCTCAGCACGCGGCCCATGAACTGGTTGCCGTCGGCATTCTGCAGCGGCACAATGGCATCGACAAAGATATTGTCGTGGTCGAAATGACCATTGATGGTGAATATCTCCTTGTCAAGATCCACCACGCGCTCATCCAGTCGCGGACCGTAGGCTTCCTCCTGTTCAAGGGTGAAGTTGAATTTTTCTCCTTCGCCGAGCGCAGCCACCTGCTGTTCAAAGGCGGGATGCGCCATTCCCATGAAAGTGATGAAGTTGAACGGTTGGTCGGCAGGAGCCTCTTCCATGAGTTCTTCCTTGCCGTCGGTGATGTCATAGAGGCGATAGCTCACCTCCATGTAGCGATGATTTTTTTCCACGATTTTGTTGTTTTTTCTGTTTTCTAACTGGTTACAAAGGTACAATTAAGTGAGGACAAGGCAAAATGATAGCTTGCTTTTATTTTCCTTACCTGACGCAAGTGGCTTATAAGCAGCGCAGCGCCCAAGAAAAAACTGGTCGGCTTGCAGCCTCGAAATTAGTTAA
>CAJOIX010000041.1 GCA_905234815.1 uncultured Prevotella sp.
CATAGCAGAACTCCGGCCGTTCTTTTTATATTAAAGAGATGTGCGGCGGATTAGAACACGAAGGTGCGAAGGAGATAATAGCACACGATGCCAGCCAGATAGCCCACAAAGGCAATCCAGGTGACTTTCTTCATGTACCAGCCGAAGGTGATTTTCTCCAAACCCATGACCACCACACCTGCTGCAGAGCCGATGATGAGCATCGAGCCACCCACACCAGCGCAGTAGGCCAACAGCTGCCAGAACACACCGTCGATGGCCATATCGCCGGTAGTTTCTACTGGATACATACCCATGCAGCCAGCCACGAGCGGCACGTTATCGACAATGGACGAGAGCACACCAATGATGCCAGTCACCAGATAGTGGTTGCCCTCGAAGGTGGTGTTCAGACCTTGGCCCAGCATGGTGAGCACACCGATGGTCTCGAGACAGGCCACTGCCATGAGAATGCCCAGGAAGAAGAGGATGGTTGACATATCAATGCGCGAGAGCATATTGGTGACGCGCTTCTGCATGGCGCCCTTCTCCTCGTGGTCTTTCAGGTTGGCGTAGAACACTTCGGTAACAGTCCAGAGCACACCCAGCACCAGCAGGATTCCCACAAACGGAGGCAGGTGGGTGATGCTCTTGAAGATGGGCACGAAAATCAGTCCGCCCACACCGAGGAAGAAGATGGTCTTGCGCTGAGAAGCAGTGAGCAAATCAACGCTGACAGCGGCTTCCTGTTCCTTGCTGGCTTTCAGTTCGCCTTTCAGCGAGAGCGAAAGGATATAGGCCGGCAGTACCATCGAGATGAGCGAAGGCAGGAAAATTTCAGAGATAACGCCCGCTGCGGTAATCACGCCCTTGTTCCAGAGCATGATGGTGGTCACGTCGCCAATGGGCGAGAAAGCGCCACCGGAATTGGCAGCGATGATGACCAGCGCGGCATAGATCATGCGGTCTTTCTTGTCGCTGACGAGTTTGCGCAGAATCATGATCATCACAATCGAGGTGGTCAGATTGTCGAGAATGGCCGAGAGGATGAATGTCATGAATGCGATGCGCCAGAGCAGTCCGCGCTTCGACTTGGTGCGGAGCGTGTCGCGTACAAAGTTGAACCCACCGTTCTGATCAACGAGCTCCACGATGGTCATGGCGCCCATAAGGAAGAACAGGGTGGTTGACGTGGCACCCAAATGGTGCTCAATCACACTGCTCACTTCGAGTGCTTTGGCAGCGCCGATGGCCGAGGCGATGTATTGACCTGGGTCGAGCATCAGCAGCGTCCATGTGGCCACAAACATCAGAAGGGCCACGGCGGCCTTGTTCACTTTCGTGAGACTTTCAATGGCAATGAAGAAATAGCCTATGCAGAAGACTATAACGATTGCAAGGGTTAAGGATGTCATATGATTTGATTAGTTTAATAAATTTACTGTAAGGTGTGCAAAGATAAGAATATTTTCGCGAAGTATGCAGTTATCTATTTCAAATTATTTCATCGCCGTAGTTTTCGCGGATGCTGGCCTCGCCCAAAAAGAAATACAAACAATCTCTTTGCTGTGCTTTCGATTTTTCATATCTTTGCGCGAAAATAAAGACAAAGAATGGAAAAAGTTGTAAGTGGAATTCGTCCTACGGGACATCTACATCTGGGTAATTACTTTGGTGCAGTGAAGAGTTTTGTGAAGATGCAGGATGAGTATGACTGCCTGTTCTTCATTGCCGATTGGCATTCGCTGACCACTCATCCCAAGCCCGAGTCAATTCAGGAGAGTGCGCGCAATATTCTGGCCGAGTATCTGGCCTGCGGCATTGACCCGAAGAAGGCTCCAATCTACGTGCAGAGCGATGTGCGCGAAACCATTGAGCTCTACCTCTATCTCAATATGAATATGTACTTGGGCGAATTGGAGCGCGTTACTACCTTCAAGGAGAAGGCCCGCAAGCAGCCGAACAATGTGAACGCTGGGCTGCTGACCTATCCCACGCTGATGGCTGCCGACATTCTGCAGCATCGTGCGGTGAAGGTTCCCGTGGGCAAAGACCAGGAACAGAACATGGAGATGGCCCGCAAGTGCGCCCGCCGATTCAATAATATCTATGGCGTGGAGTTCTTCCCCGAGCCGCAGAATTTCTATTTCAACGCCAAAGCGCTGAAAGTGCCTGGGCTCGACGGCAGCGGAAAGATGGGCAAGAGCGAAGGCAACTGCATCTATCTGCTCGACGACGATAAGACAATCTCGAAGAAAGTGATGCGCGCTGTGACCGACAATGGTCCGCAGGCCATGAACAGCGAGAAGCCCGAGGTGATTGAGAATCTCTTCACCTTCCTGCGCATTGCCTCGTCGGAGGAGACTTACAAGTATTTCGACGAGAAGTGGAACGACTGCACCCTGCGCTACGGCGACCTGAAGAAGCAGATAGCCCAGGATCTCTGTGCCATTGTTGCTCCCATCCGTGAGCGTATTCTCGAATATCAGGCCAATCCTGCACTGCTCGACCAGATTGCTGCCGAGGGAGCCGAGATCGCTCGGCAGAGTGCCCACGCCACACTCGATGAAGTACGTCGCATCATCGGTTTTCGTGTATAACTTATCTCATTGATTTTCAATAGATTAAAGAAAGGCCTCCAAAAGCTATCCTTTTGGAGGCCTAAAGCTATGCTTTTACCGTGCAAAAGCTATCCTTTGAGAGTGCAAAAGGATAGCTTTTGATTTTTTATACTTCTGCTTTCTTTCCGAACTGCGGATCAATCTTGATGAATGCAGCCACGATGAAGGGTACGATGCAGAATACCATGACCAGCAGAAAGAACTGCTGATAGCCCATCATGTCCTTCACCCAGCCCGACACGATGCCCGGGAGCATCAGGCCGAGATAGGAAATGCCGGTGCAGATGGAATAATGCGATGTCTGGAAGCGTCCCTGCGAGAAGTAGAGCATATAGAGCGTCAGTGCCGTGAAACCCAGTCCGTAGCCAAACTGCTCAACAAAGAGGCAGAGGCTGATGAGCGTGAGATTTTGCGTCAGCGAGAAACTCATCCATACATACACCAGATCGGGCAGTGTCAGTGCGCAGACAAACACCCAGAGCCAGTGTTTCAGTCCGTCGCGCGAGGCCAGCCAGCCGCCCACGATGCCGCCCAGGAGCAGGCCAATTAATCCCACTGTGCCGTAGGCCAGGCCGAACTCCTGCGGCGAGAGTCCCAGTCCGCCATCAGACAAGGGGCGCTGTAGGAAAGTGGTGGAGAGTTTCGACAGCATGGCTTCGGGAAACCTGTAGAGCAGCAGGAAGAGCACTACTACGACCATTTGCCGCCACGGAACCTTGGTGAAGAATGAAGAGAGGAGGGTGAAGAGTGATGAATTTGAAACTTCTGTGTCTGTATCGTCTTTCAATGTGTTGCTTTGCGGGCGATGCTCTTCGCTTGGCATCTTGATGCCGTGGTAGAGGAAGAGCGCGATGAAGATGCCTGCCAGTCCGTAGAATATGAGGCTCCAGGTATAGGCAATCCTGTTGCGGAACACTACTTGCAGCACGCCGGCAAGTCCGATAATGCCGCTTGTGCCGAAGATTACTGCCAGTCGGTAGAACGTGTTGCGGATACCCACGAACCACGCTTGGTCGTGTTGGTCGAGCTGAATCATATAGAATCCGTCGGCAGCCACATCGTGCGTGGCGCTGGCAAAGGCCATCAGGAAGAAGCAGAAGAGTGTGCCCTGAAACCACCACGGTGCATTCAGTGTGAAGGCTACACCAGCGAGCGAGGCACCGAGCAGTATCTGCATGGCGAGCACCCACCAGCGCTTGGTGCGAATCACATCGATGAAGGGCGACCACAGGGGCTTCACCACCCACGGCAGCGCCAGCCAGCCTGTGTAGAGGCCAATCTCTGTGTCGGAGAGGCCTAACTGCATATACATGGTTACTGCCACGGTCATCACAATCACGTTGGGCAGTCCTTCTGCAAAATAGAGTGTGGGAATCCAAGCCCACGGCGAACGATTTTTCATATCAATGAGTTCAGAACTAAGAGTTTAGAGTTTAGAGTGAAGAGTTGAGAGTCAGAGCGAAAGTTTAGAGTGAAGAGTGAAGAGGGAAGAGTTCAGACAATACTTGTGGCTGTAATTTAGTAAGTGGCCTCAATGGTGGCTTCCTGATAGTAGTGCAGCAAGATGTCGCGGTAGTTGTATCCCTGCTCGGCCATCATGGCTGCGCCAATCTGGCAGAGGCCTACGCCGTGTCCCCATCCGGCGCCAATGATTTGGAATCGTTGTGGAACACCGTCTTTCACCGCTGTCTTGTCCACCACGAAGGCTGAGCTCAGCAGATGGGTTTCGCTCAGTGCGCGGCGAATCTCGAGTTCCTTGCCAATGGTGAAGGTATGCTTCGTGCCGATAATCTTCAGTTTGGCAATGCGCCCGCTCTTTCCGCGCTGCAGGGGTTGCAGGTCGAGAATCTGACCGAAGTCGATCTTCAGTTTTTCTTGTATCAGCTGTGATAATTCAGCCTGGGTGTATTCCACCTTCCAGCGATAGAAATCGGGCGTCTCCTGATCGTAGTCTTTCAGCACCTGACCCAGAATCTGCTTGTCTTTGGTGTTGCAGAAGGCATCGGGCGCAGTGCGAATCCAGCGATCGGCCTGTTCTTCCTGAGTCAAATCTACGGGCAGCTGCGTTTTGTTGTCGCTGATGGATATGAGATACGGTTTGGGTTTGTTTTCCCAGCAGTATTGGAATTCCTCGGTCTGACCGCCGCAGCATTTCGAGAAGCGTGCATCGCAGATTTGCCCGCCGTGCTGAAGCACTTGTCCGCGAGTGGCTTTGACGGCTTCTTTCACGCGGGGCAGTGTCTTGTCGGTCACACCCTGATAGCGCTGACAGTGGTCGTCGGCACAGACATCGAAGAAGGTGTGGTCCTCGCGGTCGTACCAGCGAATGAGCTCCTCGTCGGTTTTGGTGAACGAGAAGAATCCGTGCTGACTGCCTTCGGCGTGTTCCTGCTTGTGCTGGAGTTGCGCCAACAGCCATGAACGCGAAATCACGGCGTGGGCTTTCAGTAGTTCGATGTTTGAGGTGTGGCTCATTTCGCTCGAGATAACGCTTTCCAGATAGCGTTCCACGGGTATTTCATTGATGGCCCAGATGTTGTCGGCCTCGACTGTGAGCCGCAAGGCGCCCAGGAAAGTTTCTTGGCGTAGGCGCTCCCAGTGGAAGTTCACCCCGATGGCTACATCTTCGAGCGTGAATGTGGCATCGTCGCTCACAGGCTGGAAGATCAGTTCTCTGTAGTGGTCGCCGTTCCAGAGGAGACCTCCTTCGAAGAGTTCTACCTCCTGTTTGCCTTTGATGCGCTCGCCTTTGGCCTCGAACGGTTTGTTCAGTGTGAAGCGAATCTTCTGTCCGCTCACGATGCCCACTTTCACCGTGGGTTCTGTTTTCTTTTCTGTTTTTTTCTCTTGGAACGAGCCTTGCAGCCGCTCCTTTATCTTTTCCAATTCGTCGGCATCGACGCATACCTCAGCCAGAATGTCGGCTGCCTGTTGGGGCGTGATGCGTTGGTAGTCTTCTTCGCGGGCAGTGATGATGAGTCCTGCCATGTCGAGCGCTCCGGGCGACACGAGCAGTTGGTCGTGGCCTTCGGCGTAGTAGCGTTCGGGGCGATGTTTCTTGCGGGGAAACAGCACGGTGATGTATTGCTGCCCCATGCGCCAGGCCACAATGTTGAGCATCGGTTCCGTTTCGCCGTCGTGGAGGGGTAGCGATGAGTACAGATGCTGAAACAACAGTTGGCTGGTTTGTTCGCTGGTGGCTTGGAGCACAAAGGCCGGACATACATAGTCGGTCAGTATTGAGAGGTGTTCGTCCTCGTTCAGCACGTGGAGTTTCTCAGCGTTTCTTCCCAGTCGCTGCCATGCTGTTTGCAGGGGCAGTATGCCGCTGGTGCCTGCTTGCAGATGCAGATGGTCGGGCGCGGAGGCTCCGCAGCGGGGACCGTTGTAGAACACCATCAGCTCGGGATAGAGCGTGAGCAGATGGCACAGTGTGGCAAACGAGCGGCTGATGTTTTGCTCTTCGTGTCTGACTGAGGGAATGGTGTAGTGTATGGGTAGGATGGGGAAGGGGTTGACCAGCAGTTCAAAGCCTCCCTCAATGTTTTTGGCGTGTTGCACCTCGGGGCGGTTTTTCTCGCAGAGGAAACAGGGGCGCTCCTTGATGCTCTTCTTGTCTATCTGTGCTGTGGCCGAAGCCATGCGCGAGGGGTTGAACTGTACGCGCAGTGTGTTTTCGCCAATGAGCAGGTCGCGCTGCTGAACGGCTGTGAGGTTGCGATAGTTCAGTCGGGCTTCCTCCCATAGCTCAAGTTGTCGGTTGAAGAATCGCTGCAGTTCGCTCAGTGGTGAAGGCTGCTGTGTGTTGGGCGATGCATTCATCTGTATGCGTGCCTGCAGTTCCATGGTGCGTAGCCGGTCTTTGTAGAGGTTGTTGGCGTTCACGCGTTCAACCGAGAGCGCGGCGTCGCTATTGCCTTCCCATCGGCGGCAGAGGTAGAGTTCGTCGTAGATTCGGCCTATGCGGTAGTGGCGCGAGAAGGCCAGTCCCATGGCATAATCTTCGCCGTAGGAGGTGTTGGGAAATTGCAGTTGTCGTGCCAGCGGGGTGAAGAAGGCGCGTGGCGCTCCCAGTCCGTTTATGCGGAGCGCGTTGTTGGGACCGTTCTCGTCAGTCCATTCGCGGTGGTCTATAAGTCCTGGGGGGAGCGTTTCCAGCTGGAAGTTGCACATCCGGTAGGAACCGATAATCATGGCTGCGTGCTGTTCGTGGAAAGCATCTACAATCTGTTGCAGCGTGTTGGTCGAGGAGTAGAGATCGTCGCTGTCGAGTTGCACGGCAAATCGTCCGCAGCGTGCGTCGTTAATGGCCTCGTTCCAACAGCCGCCAATGCCCAAATCGGTCCGCTCGGGCGTGATGACCACCAGTTTGCTTTCTTCAGCGTGAGGCGATTGGGGAGCATCTGCGAGTTCTTTCTTGATGGATTGCAGCAACTGGGCCGTGCCGTCGGTTGAGTGGTTGTCCACAACAATCACGTTGAACGAGAACGTTGTCTGCTGGTTCAGAGCCGATCTCACTGCGTCGGCTATGGTGCGCTCGCGGTTGAATACAGGAATAACTACCGAGGCTTCCATGTCGAAATCCTGTTCGTCGAAGTCGGGCTGCAGATAGAACTTCGTGTCAATCAATGCGCCTAACTGTTCCAAGTGGTGAGTGGCAGCCTGCTCCATCTCTATCTGCACTTCGCGGTTGCGTGGGTTCACATAGTCAAACTGCTTCTCTCCGCTCTTGCGCCCGTCGGTTTCGATGGCGGTGTAGAGCGTTTCGTTCAGTCGGAAGAGTTCTGCCTTGCGACTGATGAAGAGGCGCAGATCGTAGAGCGCAGCATATTGGTACTCTTTCAGGTCTTGCTGTTGACAGTACGCTTTGACGAGCGCGGTGCGCAGCAAGACAATCTTTCCGAAATCGAAGTCATCGCGCAGACTGCCTTTCTGGTAGTCAATCGTGGGGTGCGGCTTTTGTTCCCATTGCTCTCCTTCCTGAGCAGGATGCTGTGAGGACTTTTGTTCTAAAAAATCCGAATACACCCATCCGGCTTGCGTGTTTTCGGCAGCCGCCAACAGTCGTTCGGGGGCGTTTTGTCCCAGTCCGATGGCGGTAGCTTCTTGCAACAGGAAGATATAGTCAGCCTGTGCATGTTCGGCTATCTGTCTGAGCGTGTCGGTATGTCCCAATCTGCTGATGCGGATCAGTCCAAGATCAGCGTTAGGCAAATCTACTGTTTGTTGTTCGCCTGCCAGCAAGAAGATGCGGCGGATGGTTTTGTTTCTTTGCAGTGCTTCAATCAGCGGAAGCAGCGTTTCTATATCTGCGCATGGCAGAAAGCAGTCTATTCGTTCTCGCATAGGAAATAAGACTTTCTTACAAATTTTACTTTTTGCAAAAGTACATAAAATCGCGCGCATTGGCGAAAGAAACGGCGAATCTTTTTCTTTCGCCCTG
>CAJOIX010000042.1 GCA_905234815.1 uncultured Prevotella sp.
AGACCGACTTTATTCAGATTGTACACATGAGCGAGTTCTATGCCTGTATCATCATTCAAATCTGCCACTGCGATACTATCTATCTTGTCAATGTCTGCCGACTCCATGTAGGCTGCCCAATCAACCATTGTTTCCCAGCCGTAGTGTTGTGCAGCTAACAAGACATCGTATTGCTTCCAAAACGCAATTCCAACAGCTCCATGCAGATGTTTTATCTCCTGTATGTAGCTAACATCATCAAGCAATGTTTCTGCATTTTGGACAGGCATTGTTTTTGTTCTCGCTTTGCGTTTACTTTCTATGAAAACATAGACTAAGATACCTACAACAGGTGGGATGATAGATACAAAAACTTTATAAAGTGTTTCCATTGATTCCCAAATTCCGCAGCACTATAGTTTAACTTTCTTTATAAGTTCCTGAGCAACCAAAAACTCTTCGACGCGCGAAGCGGCAAAGCCGAGCGGCACAGGATTTTTCCATGTCAGAATTTTCACTTACCTTAGTGCTGCAAATCAAGACAAGCAAAATCATCAATGACATGGCAAAGAAACAACAAAAATCTGAGACAATCACCGCTTTTGTCGGAATATTTTTCGTTTTGGACAAATTCGACTCTATTCCGTCCTCTGTAATCGATTCCCGCTTGCCGCTTCGCCCCTTAAAATCGTCCAATCGTGAAGGGTCAAAACTCCCGTTTTTCAAAAGCTATGCTTTTACTGTCCGAAAGCTATCCTTTTGCCGAGTAAAAGCTATGCTTTTGGAGGCCAAAAGCATAGCTTTTAAAATTGAATTTACAACCCATTGGAATTCAGTCATTTACAGAAACGCCAAAGAAGATATTATAGTGAGGTGGAGCAAATCGTGAAATGAAGCCCTCTCCCCTTAATGGGGAGGCCAGAAGTGGGCCTTTTTTATTTTTTTAATTCTTACATACTTACATTCTAAAATTTAATTGCTATCTTTGCGCCAAATACGCGAATTTTAAACATAAATAGAACAAAACGATGAAAGATTTTCTCAAGTACGTGCTGGCCACGATGGTTGGCCTGGTGCTGATGGGTGCACTGATGTTCATCCTCGGCATGATGAGTCTGGTGGGCATGGTTGCCTCGGGCGAGTCGAAACAGAATGTGAGCGACAACTCTGTGTTGGTGCTCAACCTGAGCGGTGAAATCAGCGAACAAGCTACCGACGATCCGTTTGCCGCGCTGTCGGGCAATGACAGCAAAGCCCCGGGACTTGACGCTATCCTCTCGGCTTTGGAAAAAGCCAAGACCAACGACCACATCAAAGGCATCTACATGGAGGCCGACGGTGTGGCTGCCCCCTATGCCACGCTGAGCGCCATTCGCCGCGCGCTGGCCGACTTTAAAAAGAGCGGCAAGTGGATTGTGGCCTACGGCGACAGCTACTCGCAGAGCGACTACTATCTGGCCTCGGTGGCAAACACCATCTACATCAACCCGCAAGGTATGCTCGACTGGCACGGACTGGCTGCACAGCCTATGTTCCTGACCGACGCCCTGAAACAGTTTGGCGTGAAATATCAGGTAGTGAAGGTGGGCACGTTCAAGAGCGCCACGGAGGTTTACACCGAGACGCAAATGAGCCCCGCCAACCGCGAGCAGTACACACGATTCCTGCAAGGCACATGGGACAACGTGTGCAAGGATGTGGCCGCAAGCCGCAAACTCACCGTGGAACAGCTCAACGCCTATGCCGACAGCCTGATTGTGTTCGCCTCGGCCGAGGACTATGTGAAGCAGAAACTCGTAGATAAACTCATTTACGCCAACGAGGTGAAGGCTGAGGTGAAGAAACTCCTCAAGCTGGACGCCGATGCCACCATCAACCAAGTGTCGGTGGCACAGATGAAAAACGTGAAAGGCGACAAGAAGAAGGGCGAGGAAGTGGCCATCTACTATGCCTACGGCGACATTGTTGACGAGCCGGCACAGGGACTGCTCGGCGGCGGCACCCGCATGATTGTGGGCAAGGACATGACTGCCGACCTTGAAGAACTCATGAACGACGACGATGTGAAGGCCGTGGTGCTCCGCGTGAACTCACCCGGCGGCAGCGCTTACGCATCGGAACAAATCTGGCATCAGATCATGCAGCTCAAAGAGAAGAAGCCCGTGGTGGTGTCGATGGGCGACTATGCCGCATCGGGCGGATACTACATCTCCTGCCCTGCCAACTGGATTGTGGCTGAACCCAACACGCTGACCGGATCAATCGGCATCTTCGCTGCCATTCCCAACTACAGCGAACTGGCCACCAAGAAACTGCAGCTCCACTTCGACGAAGTGAAGACCAACCGCCATGCCGCCTTCGGCAATATAGCTGCACGCGAAATGAACAGCGAGGAACTGGCCTTTCTGCAGGCACACGTGAACCGCGGCTATGCTCTCTTCCGCAAGCGCGTGGCCGACGGCAGAAAACAGCCCGTGGAAGAAATAGAAAAGATAGCCCAGGGCCGCGTATGGCTCGGACAGGATGCGCTCGGACTGAAGCTCGTGGACCAGCTGGGCAGCCTCGACGATGCCGTGAAGAAAGCCGCCGCATTGGCTAAACTGAGCGAATACCACACCAAGGACTATCCCGCCGCACCCGACTGGACCGACCAGATATTCGCCATGACTGACAACAGCGGCAACTATCTCGACGAACAGCTGCAACTCCTGCTGGGCAACCTATACGAACCGTTCGTATTTGCAAAGCGCACCAAGGGCCAAGCCGCCGTACAAGCACGGCTGCCCTATCTCTTCGATGTGAAGTAAACAGCAAGAGTCAAAAAAACAAACAGAAATGAAAAAATCGGCTGTCGGTCCCAGCACATCGCGCAACCATTGGCTGCTACTACCACTGAGCTGGGTCTATGGAATCGTGGTGAACCTGCGCAATTTGCTCTTCAACATAGGCGTGCTCCAACAGAAAAATTTCAGCGTGCCCGTCATTGGCGTGGGCAACATCACCGTTGGCGGCACCGGCAAGACTCCCCACACGGAATACCTCATCCGGCTGCTGAGCAAGCAGCTGCAGGTGGCGGTGCTCTCGCGAGGATACAAGCGCAAGAGCAAAGGCTACGTGCTGGCACAGAAAGATACGCCCATGAGCGAACTGGGCGATGAGCCGTACCAGATGAAACGGAAATTTCCCCAAGTGCACGTGGCTGTCTGCAAAAAACGAGTGGAGGGCATTGAACGCCTCATGCACGACAAGGCCACAGAATCGACCGACGTGATACTGCTCGACGACGCCTTCCAGCACCGCTACGTGAAGCCCCACATCAACATTCTGCTGATTGACTTCAACCGCTTCATCACCAAAGACCACCTGCTGCCCGTGGGACGGCTGCGCGAGCCCTCGAGCGGAATAAGAAGAGCCGACATCGTGATCATTACCAAATGTCCGACGAACCTGCGGCCCATTGACTACCGCACCCACACGAAATCGCTCAAGCTGCTGGCCTTCCAGAAAATCTTCTTCACAGCCCTGCAGTATGGCGACCTCGTGCCGCTGTTCCGCGCAGAGAAAACGCCCGTCAAGCTCGAGGCACTCGGACAGGATGAGCACCTGCTGCTGCTCACCGGCATAGCCACTCCCCAGAAACTGGAGAACGACCTGCGCCCCTACTGCGGCAATATACGCACCCTGGCCTACCCCGACCACCACTTCTTCACAGCGAAAGATGCGAAACACATTAACAGCGTGTTCCAGTCGATGCCCGAACCGCGGCGCATCATCACCACAGAAAAAGATGCCACGCGACTGGAACTGCTCAACAATCTATCGGAAGAAGTGCGGCAAAACATCTACACGCTGCCCGTGGAGATCAAATTCCTGCTCAACCAGGAAGAACAATTCAACAAGATAATTGTGGGCTACATTCAGAAAAACTCAAAAAACAGCACACTGAACCAACACAAAACACGCAACAGTGCGCCCGCTGCAACAAAACCGAAGAAAGAGCCTGAAAAGCCGCAAACCATCACCTTCCGCTAATAAACAAAAACACAAAAACAAACAGAATGGATATTGCTCAACTCGGAGAATTCGGACTCATCCGACATCTGAACAAAGAGAACAAAATAAACAACGCTTCTACGCGCTACGCCATTGGCGACGACTGCGCCGTGCTCCACTATCCCGACAAGGAAGTGCTCGTCAGCACCGATATGCTCATGCAGGGCATTCACTTCGACCTGATATACACCGACATGGAACACCTCGGCTACAAATCGGCCATGGTCAACATCAGCGACATCTTCGCCATGAACGGCACACCGCGGCAGCTGACAGTATCGGTGGCCATAGACAAGCGCTTCAGCGTGGAAGACATGGAGAATTTCTACCGCGGGCTGCGACTGGCCTGCGAAAAATGGGGCGTTGACATCGTTGGAGGCGACACCACCACCTCGCTCACCGGACTGGCCATCTCCATCACCTGTATAGGAGAGGCCAAAGCCGAAGACATTGTTTACCGCAACGGAGCCAAGGAAACGGATCTCATCTGCGTGAGCGGAGACCTCGGCGCAGCCTACATGGGACTCCAACTGCTCGAACGCGAGAAGACCGTCTATGTGCAAATGCTCCGCGAATATCAAGAAAAATACGGCAAGGAAGCCAAACGGCCACCGCTGCCCGAGTTTGAACCCGACTTCGCAGGCAAGGAATATCTCCTGCAACGGCAGCTCCAACCCGAAGCCCGCGGCGACATTCTTGAACGCCTCCGTGAGGCCAACATTCGCCCGACTGCCATGATGGATATCAGCGACGGACTTTCCAGTGAACTCCTGCACATTTGCGAACAGAGCCACTGCGGATGTCGCATCTACGAGAAAAACCTGCCCATCGACTACCAGACAGCTGTGCAGGCTGAGGAATTCAACATGAACGTGACCACCTGTGCACTCAATGGCGGCGAAGACTACGAACTGCTCTTCACCATTCCCATTGGCGACTACGAGAAAGTGGAAGCAATGGAAGGAGTGCGCGTAATCGGTCACATCACCAAACCCGAACTCGGCACGCAAATCATTGGCCGCGACGACCAGGAATTTCCCATCACCGCACAGGGATGGAACCCCCTGAAGAAAGAAGAAAACAAATAAAGATTAAGTCTTAACGACATGCCCGAAACGAAAAGAAACAACCCCAAGATAGACAATACCTATGCCCACGTGCAGCCACAGGCCGTAGATGTGGAGCGAGTGGTGCTCGGTGCGCTCATGATTGACAAGGATGCGTTCGCCATGATCAGCGAACACATCAAGGCAGAAACCTTCTACGAGCCGCGACACCAGAAAATCTTCGCTGCCATACAGTCGCTCAATCTGCACGACAAGCCGGTTGACGTGCTCACCGTGATTGACCAACTCAAACACGACGGCACGCTCGAGGAAATAGGCGGAGAGCCCTATGTGCTCGAACTCAGCTCAAGCGTGGCTTCATCGGCACATATTGAATACCACTCAAAAATCTTGGCACAGAAACATCTGGCCCGACAGCTCATCTCCTATGCCGGAATGTTGGAGACGCAAGCCTTTGACGAATCGGTGGATGTGGATGAACTCATGCAGAAAGCCGAGGGAGCGCTCTTCGAGATTTCGCAGAAAAACATCCAGAGCGACTACACACAGATTAACCCCGTGGTGAAACAAGCCATGATTAACCTGCAGAAGTCGGCCGAACGCGACGGTGGACTCACGGGCATACCTACCGGCTATGCGGCGCTCGACGAAGTGACCTCAGGACTGCAAAACTCCGACCTGATGATTATTGCCGGACGACCTGCCATGGGTAAGACATCGTTTGCGCTGTCGATGGCCAAGAACATTGCCATAGACCATAAGATTCCAACGGGCTTCTTCACCCTCGAGATGAGCGACACCCAACTCGTGAACCGACTCATCTCCAACACTTGCGAGATTGCCGGCAGCAAAATTCTCACGGGCCAACTCAACAGCGATGAATGGGAACGACTCGACCGCAACCTGGCACAGCTCGACAACGTGCCGCTCTATATCGACCAAACTCCCTCGCTCTCTATCTTTGAACTGCGAACGAAAGCTCGCCGCATGGTGAGAAGCGAAGGCGTGAAGGTAATCATGATTGACTACCTGCAGCTGATGACAGCATCGGGAATGAGGTTCAACAGCCGACAGGAAGAAGTATCCATCATCTCGCGCTCGCTGAAGGGACTGGCCAAAGATCTGAACATACCGATTGTGGCCCTCTCGCAGCTGAACCGCGCCGTGGACAACCGTGGCGACGGTATGGACAAACGGCCGCAGCTGAGCGACTTGCGTGAGTCGGGTTCTATTGAGCAGGATGCCGATATCGTACTCTTCGTGCACCGCCCGGAATACTACAAGATTTACCAAGACACCAACGGAAATGACTTGCGCGGAAAGGCACAAATCATCATTGCCAAGCACCGCAAGGGTGCAACCAAGGATGTGCTGCTGGGCTTCCGCGGAGAATACACACGATTTGAAAATCTCAGAAACGATGCTCCGCTGATGAGCGATCCGCGCGATGGAGGCGAAATCCTTTCGAGCCGCAGCGTGACTGGAGCCGACCAGGCGCCACCACCCGATATGCCATTCGCCGCCGGACACCCCGATGCTGAATTCTAATCGTATACCAACTCAACCGTTAACAAACTATGATTTCTTTTTTCGTCGCACTGATAGCGCTCGTGGCCGGTTATTTTTTTTACGGCCGAGTGATTGAGCGCATTGTCAAACCAACCGACACCCCCACTCCCGCCGTACAACAGGCCGACGGTGTGGATTTTGTTGTGCTACCTGGCTGGAAAATCTTCATGATTCAATTCCTCAACATTGCAGGCACCGGACCAATCTTTGGCGCCATCATGGGCGCATGGTACGGTCCATACGCCTACCTCTGGATAGTGTTGGGCTGCATCTTTGCCGGCGCCGTTCACGATTATCTCGTGGGCATGATGTCAACCCGCCATCAAGGAGCGGGACTGCCCGAGCTCATCGGCACCTACATGGGGTCAACGGCCAAAACCATCATGCTGCTGTTCTCCATATTGGTACTCATGATGGTTGGCGTGGTGTTTGTCTATAGTCCGGCCATTATCCTGTCTAACATCTGGGGAAGCAAGCTGGGATGGATCATAGGTATCTTCCTCTATTACGTGCTGGCCACGCTGCTGCCTATCGACAAGATTATCGGACGCGTCTATCCGCTATTTGCCTTCTCGCTGCTCTTCATGGCTGCAGCCCTCATGGTGGGTCTGTGTGTTGTATGGCCCAACCTGCCTGAACTCTGGACCGACATGAGCCAGTATTCCTACAACCTGTCGGCCGCGCAGCTCGGACTGGAAAGTTTTCAGGAAATCAACCCCATATTCCCCTGTATGTTTATCACCATAGCCTGTGGAGCCATCAGCGGTTTTCACGCCACGCAGAGTCCATTGATGGCCCGCTGCCTGACAAGTGAGCGCCAGGGCCGCCCCATTTTCTACGGGGCAATGATAACCGAAGGCGTGGTGGCGCTGATTTGGGCCACGGTATCGATGTACTTCTTCTATTACGGCGGCTGGCGCGAGGTCTGCTCGCCCGAAGTGGCAGCGCAATTCCTGCAACAGATTGACGGCGGAAAGACGCTGATACAATACTTCGATGCACCGTCGGTGGTGAAGCACGTTTGTGAGGGCTGGCTCGGCTGGTTTGGCGGTCTGCTCGCGCTGCTGGGCGTAGTGGCTGCTCCCATCACCAGCGGCGACACAGCTTTCCGCAGTGCACGACTAGCCGACTTCATGCACCTCTCGCAGCGGCCAATCGTGAACCGGCTGGGTGTGAGTCTGCCCATGTTTGCAGTGGCCATCGCCCTGCTGGTGTGGCAAATGGAAAGTCCCAACGGGTTTAATGTGCTCTGGCAATATTTCGGCTGGTCCAACCAGACGCTTGCCGCCTTTGCCCTGTGGACTGCCACGCTCTACCTCTACCGCAACCAGCGCAACTATTTCGTCACACTGGTGCCCGCACTTTTCATGGTCATGGTCACGGTAACGTTCCTCTTCGTATCTTCGTTGGCCTTTGGAATGAGTATGCCCGTCAGCCTAACCATTGGCGGAGCAGCCACAATCGCTTCGCTGCTGGCCTTTATCCGCTGCAAAAAGAACACTCAAAGACCTTAACATCCAACAGCCATCATGCAACAATATCCCTCGCAACTGCTCGAACGCGCCGTTGACGAATTCTCGCGATTGCCAGGTGTAGGCCGCAAAACGGCACTGCGCCTCATGCTTCATCTGCTCCGGCGCAACCCGACTGACGTGGAAAACTTCACCGAAGCCATTGCACAGGCCCGACGAGGCGTGAAATACTGCCACATCTGCCACAACATCAGCGACACCGACGTGTGCCCCATCTGCTCCGATGCACGCCGCGACAAAGCCACAATCTGTGTAGTGGAAAACGTGCAGGACGTGATGGCCATTGAGAATACCCTGCAATACAACGGACTCTACCACGTGCTGGGCGGACTGATTTCGCCCATCGACGGCATCGGACCGAGCAACCTCGAGATTGCCTCGCTCGTGGAGCGCATCAAGAGCGGAGAGGTGAAAGAAGTAATCCTTGCCCTGAGTTCGACCATGGAAGGCGACACCACCAATTTCTACATTTCGCGACAGCTGGCGCCCTACCCCGTAACGCTCAGCCAGATAGCACGGGGCATCCCCGTTGGCGACGAGCTGGCTTATGCCGACGAGGTGACACTGGGACGTTCCATCACAAACCGCATCCCGCTAAACAGCGAAACACATCAGTAAACATACCATGGAAATACAACAAGTACAACGAAGACTATACTGCATATTCTGGGCCTACATCATCATCACGACACTCCTGATTGCGTTCTTCGAGACGGTCCAGCCCCAGCTGAATCTGCCGCTATCGGCTGTTGACACTTTCTGGATAGTGGCCATCATGGAAATGTTGACCATCTGCGCCATACCTGTAGCCATGAAGCTGACCCGCTTCTCCTTTGTGAAAAAACGCATCACCGACATCAACTCGCTGCAGAAAGTGCTCATGCTCCGTCTGGTGGTGCTGGCCGGCCTGATGGTCATCAACACCCTACTCCACTACCTTCTCCACCAGACCGCCCTGGGCTATCTGGCCATCGTGCTGCTCTTGAGCCTGGTGTTCATCTACCCATCGCTGTCGCGCTGCCAAAACGAATACGAGCAAACACAAAAATGAAGCATAAGCTAACCATTGTCATCGTCTCCTACAACGTAAAGCACTATCTGGCACAGTGCTTACGTTCCGTTCAGCGGGCCGCACAAGGCATCGACTGCCAAGTAATCGTGGTCGATAACCACAGTCGCGACGACTCAGTGGCCTATATCCGGGCACAGTTTCCACAGGTGGACATCATTGTTTCAAACCATAACAACGGCTTCTCTTATGCCAACAACATGGCTATTCGCCAAAGTCAGTCGGAATAACCCCGACACCATCTTGAGCGAGAACGCGCTCAGCGATATGCTGCACTTCATGGACGCCCACCCTCAAGCCGGAGGCGCTGGCGTTCATATGCTCAACGTAGATGGCAGCAATGCCAACGAATCGCGCCGCGGCATTCCCACGCTCTGGACGGCCTTCTGCAAGATGTCCGGACTCTGCGAGCGATTCCCACAGAGCAAACGCTTTGCACACTATTATCTCTCTTACCTCCCCTGGGACGAGGCCAATCAGATAGAAATCATCAGCGGCGCATGCTTTATACTCCGGCGGGAAGCCATCGAACAAGTCGGACTGCTCGACGAAGATTTCTTCATGTACGGCGAAGACATCGACCTCTCCTACCGGCTGCTGAAGGGAGGATGGGAAAACTGGTACATCCCCACCAACATCCTGCACTACAAAGGAGCCAGCACCAACCACACCTCATTCCGCTATGTGCACGTATTCTACAAGGCCATGCACATCTTCTTCCGCAAGCACTACCACGGCATGAGCATACTCCTCTCGCTGCCCATCAGCATGGCCATCTATACGAAAGCCGCCATCTGTCTGATCAAAAACTGGATTACCGCCACTCGCAAGAGCTTAGGCTTTGTCATGAGGAAGCAATCGCCAATCATGAAGTATCAATTCCTTGGCAACGAAGCACAACAAAAGTCATTCGCTACCTTCGCTGCGAAACACGGACTGCAAACATACGAACACACCGACAGTCAAGGCCGTGAAAATTCAAACGCCATACCCGTATTCGATGCGACTGGCCATTCGTATGCAGAAATCTTCCAAACCATCCAATCGACACATCCAAAACTCGGATTCGGTATTTTCTATCCCGACGCGAAAGAACTGATCACACCCCATGAAGTGATATGCTGAAACTCCGTAAGCTGCAACCCACCGACCTGTTCGCAATGTTGCGCATAGAGAACGAGCCCACACTCTGGGAAGAATCCACTGAGCATGGGCCCTACTCTACTGAAGAGATGATTGCTTTCCTCAGCCAAACCACTGGCCAACTCGATACCGACGGACAAGTTCGCCTGCTTATTTTCAACAACGACGCCGAAGAGGAACTGCTGGGCGCCGTCGATTTTGTCAACTACAACCCTTCACGCTCACAAGCCGAGGTATCCATCGGTCTGCTGCCTCACTACCGCAACAAAGGCATTGGCCAGCAGGCATTGACGCAAGCACTGGCCCTGGCTTCGGAAGAATTTCACCTCGCACGACTCTCGGCCCACATCCGACCGGCAAACACCCACTCGCAGAAACTCTTCGAGAAACTGGGCTTCATCCGGAAAGCCACCACGGCCGACAGCGATTGCTGGTATTATTTGAAGGAAATGACAAAAAAATGAACAAAGATTTGGTCACTATCAAAAAAAACACTACTTTTGTCGCCGCAAACAAAAAAGAGAACACGCTTGGTGCGTTAGTTCAGCCTGGTTAGAATGCCTGCCTGTCACGCAGGAGGTCACGGGTTCGAGTCCCGTACGCACCGCAATTTTCTCTTTTTAATTGTTTGCACCGAGGTGCGTTAGTTCAGCCTGGTTAGAATGCCTGCCTGTCACGCAGGAGGTCACGGGTTCGAGTCCCGTACGCACCGCAAAAAACTACCCAATCAAGGTACAATTCTCCAATCCAAACAAGATTGGAGTTTTTGTATTAAGATGGTAGAACACAGAATGTCAATAAGTTAGCGAATGAGTTTGACTTGAAACACGCAAAATCAAATGTTGAATTTGCGGGAAAGTCGCTAACTTCGTAACCCGCTGATTTTGGACATGTTTGGACAGATTTGTGATACCATGTGATACCACGCGACCCCAAAATGTGATACCAGTATCACAAATTTTGGCTGAGTACACAAAGAAAAGTCCGGCTGAATGAAAATTTTCGCTTAAAGACATCGTTCAAATCACGGGTGGCTACTGCAAAAAACGAGAAAAAAATGGTATTTGTGATACCAGCTACAAAGTATGAAAAGCAAAGCTAAAATCACGCAAGTAGTTGTGACACAAAGGGAAACGTTAAAAATGTGATACCGCTTTTTTCTCAATTTGTGATACCACACGCAGGTTTTCGGCCTACCGCCTAAAAACCAAAACAGACATGAAAAAAGAATTAGTGTCAGTCGTGTTCGACAGAAAAAAGCGTGTGGAAGCTACTGGTGAAGGAAAAGTAGAGATTTGCATCTACCTGAGTCGCACCGAGCGCAAGTTTATCACCGTGACAACGTGCAATGCTATCTCATGGAAGAAGTATGAGAAGAGTGCCGAGTTAAGGGACAAGGTCATGGCCTATAAGCATATTGTCTTCAATATGCAGAAGAACGGCGAGGAGATGACCATTGCCCGACTTGACCAACACCTTGGAGTAGCTTCTACGAACAAGGAGCGACTTGAACTACAAAAGAAGATGTCTTCTCCCAATGGATTCATTAACTTCATGCGTGAGACCATAGCGAAGGAAGTTCTTGCCCCTGCCACCTTGCAGCGCAAGCGTTTGACTATTGATGCCATGATACGTTATGGCAAGCTCTCCACTTTCAGCGATATTACAGATAAGAATGTGAAGGGCTTTGATGATTTTCTCAGAGCCGAGTGCCAGCGTACCCTTCCTACTCTTCACAACTACCACAAGATATTGAAGATGTACACAAGACTTGCTGCACATCATGGCTATATCGTAGCCGACCCCTACGATAGCCCATTGTGCAAGTTTGAGCGTGGCAAGTATAAGGAACGTAAGCCACTGAATGAAGATGAGCTTCTTCTTCTTCGTAATCTCAACCTTTCTGCCAAAGAAGAAAGAGTCCGTGACCTCTTTATCTTCTGCGCATACACAGGGCTTGCTTTTGTGGATAGCCAAGTCTTTGACTATTTCACGATGACTGAGACCATCAACGGGCAACCTTACATTGACGGGAAGCGAGTAAAGACAGGCTGCACCTTCTTTACACCTATCCTTCCTCCGGCAATGCAAGTCTTGAAGAAGTATAACTTCCATCTGCCCCACATCAGCAATCAGAAAGCAAATGACTACCTGCATCTTTTGGAAATGCGCAGTGGACTTAATAAGCCGCTGACAACGCACGTTGCCCGCCATAGCTTTGCCACCCTCATTCTTTCTTACGATGTGCCTATAGAGAATGTCGCTCGCATGATGGGACATACCGACATCAAGACAACTCAGGTGTATGCCAAAATTCTGAAGACCACCATTGAGCGACATACGGAAGCACTCATAACACGGCTTAGATAACCCGATAGCACACCATCTTCAATAACTGCGACATTCCTGTTTCGGCAGAGAACGTCGCAGTTATCTTTTCTGCCATGTACTTTTTGCCGTGGATGTAGAAGATGCTGCGCACGTCCGGGATAGCCCCGTCCTTGACAAGGAACTTGAATGTGAACTTGACGGACTGGTCTATGTGGTAGTTATTCGTGCGTGTCTCAGGCTTCTCTGCTCCAGTCAGACGCATGGAGTAATGCGCCTGGATAAGCAGATTAAACTGATCCATCATGTACGGGTCAATGATTGGTATCGGCATCTGTGGCCATGTACGACGGAGGTTGCCATCCCAGAAGCCCACATAAATCTTATCGAAGAACTCCTCTTTCTTCTCCTTTTCCCCGGCAGAAATCGTGTTCACCGCCTGCGTCTGGTTCTCATCCTTGTCCTCCGCATCTTCCGTATCGTCGCCGAGCGTGCCACATTCCATGAAGATGACATCCCCACGTGTCATGTCCGTATGGTCGATGCACACCGGCACGATGCGCAACTCCTCCACCTGAGCGTCTTCACTGCGGTTTACGATTTTCTGCCCGAACATATTCACGGGCTGCAGACGCATGTAGTGATGTATCACCTTGTTAATCGTCTGCGTCCTGCTGCATTTCAAGACATAGTAGCTGCTCTCCGCCCGGCAGACGTGCAGCGAATTATAGTATCTGTGGTTATAAGGCCCCGCACAGTCCATGTATGAGGCAAGGCCACTCTGCATGGCAGCGATATTCGCCCACGACACCTTCGGCAACTGTCCTATGGCCCAGTCGCAAGAGTAGTACTTCCACATCTGATGGCTGCACTCTGCGTATGCCAGGTTTTTCTGCTCGATGTAGTTGTCATTCGATGACTGCTC
>CAJOIX010000043.1 GCA_905234815.1 uncultured Prevotella sp.
GCGGTGTGCTTGCTGCCAACGGGATATTTCTCTTCGATGTTTTCCCATGGGTCAGCCTTGAGCTGCTTGATACCCAGGCTCATCTTGCGCTCATCGCGTTCGAGGGTGAGGATTTCGGCTTCAACCTCGTCGCCAACGTGCAGGAAGTCTTGAGCAGAGCGCAGGTGCTGGCTCCACGACATTTCAGATACGTGGATCAGGCCTTCTACGCCAGGAGCAACTTCTACGAATGCACCGTAATCGGCAATCACAACAACCTTACCCTTCACGCGGTCGCCCACTTTGAGGTTAGGATCGAGGGCATCCCAGGGATGCGGAGTGAGCTGCTTGCGACCGAGGGCAATGCGCTTGCGCTCGTTGTCGAAGTCGAGAATCACAACCTGAATCTTGTCGTCTTTCTCCACGATTTCGTGTGGATCGCTCACGCGGCCCCATGACAGGTCGGTAATGTGTACCAGTCCGTCAACACCGCCGAGGTCAACGAAGACGCCGTAGTTGGTGATATTTTTAACCGTTCCCTCAAGGATTTGACCCTTTTCGAGATGGCTCATGATTTCTTGTTTCTGTGCTTCGAGTTCGGCCTCGATGAGAGCCTTGTGCGATACAACAACGTTGCGGAACTCTTGGTTGATCTTCACAATCTTGAATTCCATGGTCTTGCCCACGAATTCATCGTAGTCGCGGATGGGATGAACGTCAATCTGGCTACCAGGCAGGAAGGCCTCGATGCCGAATACATCCACAATCATACCGCCCTTGGTGCGGCACTTGATGTAACCCTGGATCACTTCTTCGTTTTCCAAAGCAGCGTTCACACGCTCCCAGCTCTTGCTCAGACGAGCTTTCTTGTGCGAGAGAATCAGCTGGCCTTTCTTGTCCTCTTGGTTCTCTACATAAACTTCCACAACATCGCCCACCTTCAGGTCGGGGTTGTAGCGGAATTCAGAAGCGGCAATCACGCCGTCGCTCTTGTAACCGATGTTTACGATTACTTCTTTCTTGTCAATGGAAATCACCTTTCCATCAACCACCTGATGCTCGCTCACCTTGTTGAGCGTCTCATCGTAGGCTTTCTGAAGTTCTTCCTTAGACACTTCAGCAGTTGAGCCCTGTTCAAACTGTTCCCAGTTGAAATCGTCGAGGGGCTGTACGTTTTTAAAGTTAGACATAAATGATTAAAAAATTAATTTATAAAGTGAGACTTTATTTTGATGCTGCTCCTTTGGGGAGTTTACAGCAAAACTGGGTGCAAAGGTACTATTTTACGTGCGTATATGTGGGTTCATTATATTTTATAAGGCAGAAATTTATGATTTTTTAACAAATCGAGTCTGTGCTGTCCACAAATTTCTTGCAGTAAAGCCAATAATTCCCTTGATTACCGATTCAAATTTCGCATTTATTCTTACATTCTCTTTGGGGCGTCTTTGGCAATTGAGAAGTCTGAATCACTGCCGCTATTTTGCGTTTTTCAAAAAAATTTTTTGCGAGCGCACAAATACGCGATTCTGGAGAGAGTTGTGCGGAAAACATGTAACCGTCCGACCGTCAGCGACTTACAAAGAATTGGGCGAAAAACTCAAAGATTTCGATTTGTAAAAGCATAGCTTTTGGCGAGTAAAAGCTATGCTTTTGGTCGGCAAAAGGTATGCTTTTGCATTGCAAAAGAGCACCTTTTAGCGTGCGAAAAATCGGTTTTTCGGGTAAAAAATAGCCAAAATCACCCTCGGAAACGGTCATTTCGGGGCAGAATCTACATGTATAAATCAAAAATTTAGCCTATCTGCACGATTTTTTTAGGCGTTTTTTTTGAGGGAGTTTAAGAGGGTGACTGTTACGTTGTTCACAATTTTTTTAATATCTTTGCATCCGCAAAAAGCAGAGATGCTCAAATCAATGCTTAGGCAATTCCACATGAATCAATTTATTTACAAACACATAAAAACATTGCATAATGAATAGATTAAAATGCTGTAAAAGTCTTATCTGTACCGCGCTTTGGGCGCTTGCAGCAGTAACAATTTCCCTGACGCTCAGCGCTTGCGACGATGATGACGACAACGTTGTTGTGAATCCTATTGTTTACAACGACCAACCTGTCTCTTTCTCAAAGGTTTATGTTAAGGAACAAAAAACTGGTTATAACATTTATTTTAAAGACGAGGACGAGCAAGAAGTATGTTGGCTTGATATACCGAAGGAGTTTGTGGGCAGGACGTGCTCATTGACAGCCGACTTAACCCACTATAGCGAATCGTTATACGAAAAATTTACCACAGGAATCGGGATTGGCAATGACGAATTCTGGAACGATGACAACAACTTCACGCGCGGAACGATTTATGTGAATGTTTCCAACGATCTTCTTGTTATTAAAGTTATGGCAACAGGCACAGGCTATCGCTATGAAACTGATGATATCAGGTATCCTCAAGAAGGAGTTATTGTCATCAACTATGTGGGGACTTATTTGACAGCCAACAACGGGTAAATCGGATATCTACTGCATTACGCAAACAGGCGCTCTTCAGTTTTGAGGAGCGCCTGCTTTATTTCTGTATCCTTTTTTTGAGCTTATAGGCTACATCTTTCGTGCCTGTTGTGTAATTTTCATAAAATTATCTTAAAATTTGTTTAATTCCGCGAGAATCCATATCTTTGTGATTGGAATCCAATCTATCTTGTTGTTATGAAGCGAATTACGGTGTTTCTTTTACTGCTGCTGGTGCTGTTGAGCGGTTGCCGGTGGAAGTCGAAGTCGCTCTTTTCTCCCGACGACGAGGGAATGCCTATTGGCCGGTTGGATCGTTTGGAAATACGCTATTTATCCACTGGCGACAGGGCTGCGTGGCAGGCCATGCAGATGGAATATCCACAGCAGACGCGCCGGCTGGTTGAGGAATTTCTGCATCTGGGCCAGTTGTCCGACGAGCAAGTGCGCGGAAAGCTCCTGGAGCTGTTTGCCGACAGTGTGCCGCAGACCGTATTGGCCGAGGTGGACCGGCAATATGCCGATGTGAGCGACCTGGAGAAACATTTCAATCTCTCGTTTCGTCGGTTGTTGCGCGATTTTCCCGAACTGGAAATGCCCGAAGTTTATTTTCAGATAGGCCTGTTCAACGAGAGCATTGTGGTGAACGGTAAGCAGTTGGGCGTTAGCCTTGACAAGTATCTGGGGGCTGATTTCGCTCCTTACGCGGCGTTCTTTTCGCCGCAGCAGTGCAACACCATGACGCGCTATTACATCATTCCCGATTGCATCAGTTTCTATCTCTTGAGCCACTATCCGCTGACCGATGCCGACCGGCGCGACGAAGTGGTGCGCCACCGCTACATGGCCCGCATCATGTGGCTGGCCAACCGTGCCATGCGTCAAGAGTTTTTCTCCAATGCCGAGGTGAAAGCCGTGGACGATTACATGCAGCAGCATCCGAATCTCTCGGGCGAAGATTTACTCCGTGAGGTGCCGCTCACTTCAATAAAAAGTGTATCTTTGCATTCAGTTAGTATGCAATAAAATACACGGATGAAGAAATTTCTTATTTTTATGGTAGCAACACTCATGGGCGGTGCGCACATGGCTGCGCAGTCGCAGCTCACGCTCGATAATCTTACTGGCAATTATCTCTCTGCTCGTACGATTTCTGGAATCCGCCCATTAGGGGGAAGTGCCGATTACAGCTGCCTCAGTCAGGACCGTAAGGCCATTTTGCGCTGTCGGTTCAGCACAGGCGAAACCATCGACACGCTGTTTCAAATCAGTCAGTTACGCTTGGCCGACGACGAGAAGATTGACGGTTATACGCTCTCGCCTGATCAGCAGAGCCTCTTGATTCAGGTACACACGGAGAGCATCTATCGCCGTTCGTTCCGTGCCGATTATTATGTGGTCGATTTGCGGCGCGGTTCTGCGCAGCAGCTTTCGGCCAATGGCCCGCAGGAGGTGCCCGTGTGGTCGCCCGACGGGCAGCAGATTGCCTTTGTGCGCGATAACAATATATTCCTGAAAAACCTTTCTTCCGGTCAGGAACGACAGATTACCACCGACGGCAAACCGAATAGCATCATCAACGGCAAGCCCGATTGGGTGTACGAAGAGGAGTTCTCTTTCTCTTCGGCCCTCGTGTTCGACGCCTCGGGCGAGTATCTCTCGTGGCTGCGCTTCGACGAGAGCGATGTAAAAATGTATGATTTGCAGTTCTTCAAGGGACTGAAACCGGCGCGCGAGTCGAATCTTACTTACCCGTCGCTCTATTCGTATAAGTATCCGAAGGCTGGCGAACAGAATGCCAAGGTGCAGTTGATGCGCTGCCGCCTGAGCGATGGCGCTGTGCAGGAGGTAACCCTTCCCGTAGCTGCTGACGATTATCTGCCGCGGCTGCTTGCCATGCCTTTTGCCCACGAGGTGCTGGTCTGCTCCATGAATCGCCACCAAGACTGCCTCACGCTGCATCGCGTTGACTTGGCCAAGGCCACATCCTATGTCATCCTGCAAGAGTCGTCCGACCATTATGTCAAGGAGGAGACGCTCGAGATGATGCAGTTTGGCGAGAAAACATTCGTCCTCCCCAGCGACCGCAGCGGCTTTATGCAGCTCTATGTCTATGATTATCAGGGCAAACTGCTCCGCGCAGCAACTGCCGGCGAGCAGGATGTGACGGCCGTCTATGGCTACGACGAGGCCCAGGGACGCCTGTTCTTCCAGGCCGCGGCTCCTACGCCCACCGACCGCCAGGTGTTCATGTCCGACAAAAGCGGTTGCCAACAGCTGCTCACTGCCCAGCGCGGCTGGAACACGGCCATTTTCTCTGGCGACGGAAAACTCTTTGTCCACCAGTGGAGCGATGCCAATCATCCCTATCGCTATACCGTCGAGAATCTGAAGGGGCGTGTGCTGACCACTCTCGAGACCAACGCCACGCTCACGGAGCGGCTTGCCGATTATGATTTGCCCCAGCGCGAACACTTCCAACTGACCACTGCCGACGGCCTGACGCTGAACGCATGGATGGTTCGTCCACGCGATTTCTCGGCCGATAAGCAGTATCCCGTCGTCATGTTCCAATACAGCGGACCGGGTTCGCAGCAAGTGGTCAATTCCTGGAACATGGGTTCGCTCGGCCGTGGAGCGCTCTTCGATTGTTATCTGGCGCAGGAAGGATTTATTGTGGTATGTGTCGATGGACGCGGCACGGGCGGTCGCGGGGCAAAGTGGGAGAAATCTACCTACCTTCACCTTGGACAGCTGGAGGCTCACGACCAGGCCGCCGCTGCCCGCTGGCTGGCCAGTCAGCCCTATGTTGACGACGGGCGCATTGGTATCTGGGGCTGGAGCTACGGCGGTTTCAACACGCTCATGAGCCTTTCCGAGCCCAACTCGCCCTTCAAGGCGGGTGTGGCCGTGGCACCGCCAACCGACTGGCGCTTCTACGACACCATCTACACCGAGCGATATATGCGCACGCCGCAAGAAAATCCCGATGGCTACGGCGACAACCCCATAGCCCGCGCCTCACAGATGAATGCCGCGCTGCTCATCCTGCACGGCACGGCCGACGACAATGTGCATCCGCAGAACACATACGAGTATGCCGAGGCGCTGGTACAGGCCGACAAAGATTTCCGCGAAATCTATTATACCAACCGCAACCATAGCATTTTTGGAGGCAACACCCGCCAACACCTGATGCGACAAATTGTCAATTGGTTCAAAAAAGAATTGTAACTGTCATACACCGGCAATGCTCCTGCGCAGCACGGGCATTGCGCTCACGCAATAAAAAGAGGATAGCCCTTAATCGGAAGGGCTATCCTCTTTTTATTTTTCAGAACTGACGGCCACTCAGCCAGTTCTTTTTTCTCACGCGAAGTCGGTTTACTGGAAGATGAGTGCGAGCGTTTCCAGCAGTTTCTCGCCGCGTAGATCGGTTGCGATAATCTTTCCTTGCGGGTCAACCAGAATGTTCGAGGGGATGCTGTTCACGCCATAAGCCTCGTGTGCGGCGCAGCCCCAGCCCTTCAGGTCAGACATCTGCGGCCATGTCATGTTCATATCCTTCAGCGCTTTCTTCCATGGCTCAGCCTTCTGGTCGAACGATACGCCCACAATCTCATAGCCCTTATCCTTGAACTGCTCGTAGCTCTTCACCACGGTAGGCATCTCTGCGCGGCACGGACCGCACCAAGAGGCCCAGAAGTCCACCAACACATACTTGCCTTTGCCAACCCAGTCGGAGAGTTTCACCTCTTGTCCCTCGGGGTTGTTCATGGTGAGTTCTACAAACTGGCGGCCCGGCTGGCGCTTCTCCAGACTGGCCATCACCTTCTTGGCCGTGGCCACAGCGGGATGGTTATAGTAGGGTGCCGACTCGGGCAAGAGCGTTTTCAGCTCGTTGTAGTCCAGCTCGTAAGCCATCTGCCCAATGAAATGTGCAGGCAGGATATTGTCCTGATTCTCGAGCACCACTTGCTTGTAGTAGTTATTCTGGCGCTCTCCCAGCTTGTCAAAGGCCTCGCGGATTTCTGCGATGCGTGTGGCAGCAGCCTCGTCGTCGCGGGCCTGCAGCTGTTCATATTCCTTGATGAGAGCCATTCCTTCACTGTCAAACAGCTGATCCACGGCCACGATGCCAGCCAGCTTCATGTTCAGCGCCGATCCTTTCACCTCGTTGGTCGCGAAATCAATCGCCACGGGTTCGCCGTCGTTCACAATCAGGAATGTCTTGCCTTCATCGGCAACCGACAGGTCGGTCTTGATATAAAGGAAGGCATCCTTTGCGGCAGCATGATTGAAGGCAAAGGCCTTGCCCGCCACCGTCGCACTGTCAAGTACATTCAACTGGCGTGCCTGGGCATCGATCAGATAGACCTTCTTCACATCAGCATTGCTGCCAGTCACCTTCGTGATCACTTCTTGTGCATTGACTGCTATCGCAGCCAGCGCAACAACAAAAAATATAACTAAGCGTTTCATTTTTTATACTTTTTTAGGAGTTCAGGAGTTCAGAACTAAGAGTTTAGAGTTGAGAGTTGAGAGTTTAGAGTCAGAGCGAAAGTTTAGAGTGAAGAGTTAGTTCAAAGTTCAGAGTTCAGGAGGAGCCCCCTCCTAACCTCCCCCCTCAAGGGGAGGAACCTTCTCCCTCTCTTGAGGAGAGGGTCGGGGAGAGGCTTCTTTTACTTGGCAAACGCCACGCTGCGGGTCTCGCGAATCACGGTAATCTTCACTTGGCCTGGGTAGGTCATCTCGTTCTGAATCTTCGTGGCAATCTCGCCTGAGAGCTTTTCC
>CAJOIX010000044.1 GCA_905234815.1 uncultured Prevotella sp.
CGTATGTCGTCGTGGTGGTGCTACGGCAGCCTATCAGACGCTGAACATGATATTCGAGATGATGAACATGCCCGTGGTGACCTCGCAATACTGGAACATCGCCTACGGAAGAGTACCCGGCGAAGTGGAGCAAGACACCGAAGGAATGCAAACCATGCGCACACTCGCCGACAATATGGCCTGGCTGCTGAAGAAGATTCACGCCAATGGTCAGCCCGATTATCCCGAACGCGAAGAGTGGCAACCAATGCACTTCATTCGATAAAAACAATCAGCAATACGCCAAAAGCATTATTCATCAACGCAAGCCCAACCCGATAATGCCAAACATCCAAATCATACACGCCGACTTTCAACAAAAGCTGAAACTTCACCTTGCGCCAGCCATCAAAGCCGGATTCCCGTCGCCAGCAGACGACTACACCCACGACACCATCGACTTCAATCGCGATCTCATCCGCAATCCCGAAGCCACATTCTACGGAAAAGTGGAAGGCGACTCGATGATTGAAGCCGGCATTAACAACGGCGACATAGCCGTCATCGACCGCTCTGTCGAAGCACAGGACGGCGACATCATCGTGGCATACATCAACGAAGAATTCACCATCAAATACCTCGACCTCAGCCACCGAAACGACGGATACATACAACTGCGACCCGCCAACAAAGACTTCAAGCCCATCCGCATCAATGCCGACGACGACTTTGAAGTCTGGGGCGTCGTTATTTGGACCATCAAAAACTGGAGAAAATACTAACCGCCCCCATATGTACGCCATTATCGACTGCGACAACTGCTACGTATCCTGCGAAAGAGTCTTCCGCCCAGACCTGAAAGACAAACCGGTCGTTGTACTCTCCAACAACGACGGATGCGTCGTCGCGCGATCTAACGAAGCAAAAAAAATTGGCATCAAAGCCGGAACACCCTACTTCCAGCTCGCACAGCAATTCCCCAACCAAAAGATAGCAGTCTTCTCCTCCAACTACGAACTCTATGGAGAACTAACCAGCCGAGTAGTCGCAATCATACGCAAAGAAGCACCAGCATATTTCCGCTACAGCATTGATGAATGTTTCGCCTATCTCAACGATGTTGAGCAGGCCCACCTGAAGAACTGGGGCGAACAACTCCACGCCAAAATCAAACGCGCTGTCGGCATACCCGTCAGCATCGGAATCGCACCAAACAAGACACTCGCAAAAATGGCCAGCCACTTCGCAAAAAAATACCAAGGCT
This sequence comes from uncultured Prevotella sp., assembly GCA_905234815.1. Classification (GTDB taxonomy): domain Bacteria; phylum Bacteroidota; class Bacteroidia; order Bacteroidales; family Bacteroidaceae; genus Prevotella. The sequence continues at coordinate 1,244 of CAJOIX010000044.1, forward strand.
ACCACCACTGCTGCATCATCGACACACCCCAAAAACGCAACAAAGCACTCAAACTCTATCCCATCGCCGAAGTCTGGGGCATTGGCCGGCGCTATGCCGCAAGACTCGAGAACCTCAACATCAAGACAGCCTACGACTTTGCCAGCCACAACCAATCATGGGTCCGAGCCACATTCCACAATATCGTCGTTGAGCGCACATGGCGAGAATTGAACGGAGAAGATTGCGTACCCAACGAGCAGATCGCCGCCAAGAAAAGCATCTGCACCAGCCGCTCGTTCAATGGCATGGTCGCTGACCTCAACACACTCCGCACCCACGTTGCCAACTACGCCGCACGCTGCGCCGAGAAACTCCGCCAGCAGCATACCGTAGCCTCCATCGTGGCCCTATTCCTGCAGACCAACGCCTTCCGGCAAGATCTGCCGCAGTATTGCAACTTCCAAGAAACACGACTCCTTACTCCCTCCAGTTCCACCACAACCATCGTACAGGCTGCCAACAAACTCCTTCAGCAGATCTACCAGCAAGGGTATCAATATAAGAAAGCCGGAGTCATTGTCATGGGCATTACACCCAGCAACTCCATACAGCAAGATCTCTTCGACACCCACGCTCAGCAGTTCCAGAAGATGCGCCGCCTCGATGCCATCATCGACCACATCAACAAAGTCAACGGCACGGAAACCATTGTGCTCGGAAGCCAACAATACACCCAGAAAAACGGAAAAGGAAAAGCCGATACCTTCGCCAATGCCATCAAGCACGACTTCAGAAGCAAAAATCCAACCACGCGCTGGAGCGACATCATCACACTCAAATAAACAACCCACGGTATTGGACGATTTCACCATCAAACCATTTTGAAACCATAAAAAAATGAACATAGAAGACTATCGTGCATACTGCCTGTCGTTAGGCACCGACGTAGAAGAACGATTACCCTTCACCGCCTTCAAATCCGCCCAAGGCGTATTGGCATTCTATGTCCACGGACACATCTTCTCATTCTTGGATTGCGACAACTATGGCATCATCACGCTCAAATGCCAGCCCGAACGCATCGAAGAGCTGAAAGCGCAATACACTTGCATCACCAAACCATTCAACCTTCCGCCAAAACACTGGATAGGCATCGACGCCACCACCGCTTCAGACCAACTGCTACAACAACTCACCCGCAACTCCTACCAAATAGTAAAAGCCAAGTATAAACAATAAATCCTTTTTTCTTAACTACAATGAAGTTGTAAAAATGCAAAGCTTGAATAATTTATAAACGGGACCTGCCCACAATTGGACAGGTCCCGTTTTTTATTGTATCTGTTAAATTTAATTCATTTTGGTTGAAGGCTGTTGCGGTAGTCGCTCGGCGACTGGCCAAGGTGCTTGGTGCAGTAGCGGCTGAAATAGGAGAGGGAGGAGAAATTCATGAGTTCCGCTATCTGCGTGAGCGACAGCCGTTCATCATTCAGATAGTTTTTCAGAATGGGAGTGGTGTGGCGGTCAATGTAGTGGGTTACGCTGTGCCCGGTTACGCGCTTCGTAGTGGCAGAGAGATATTTCGGCGAAACGTTCAGTCGCGCAGCATAGTAGCTTACATCGCGCTCCGTTCGGCTGATACCGGTAGCGAGCAAGGCCATGAGTTGTTTAACAATGTAAGCCGTCCGGTCGGTATGCTTCTCTGTAGCGTCGCGCTGAGCGTGCGCCTCAAAGATGTCGTACATCATGGTAAGGCAGAGGCTCCCCATCAGTTCACGATGGAACTGTGAGTGGTCGTCCATGCGGTCGCGCAGCCGATGGAAATCGTCCAGCAGATGCGCGGTCTGTTCGTCCGACAGTCTGATTACAGGATTTTGGTTTAGCGAAATGCTGCCGCCGATGCTGTAATTGTTCGACGGCAAAAGGTTCTGCAGAAATTTATAATCCGCAGCAAACCACTCTGCCCGTAGGTTGTCGTGGGCCGCCAAGTTGCACAGACGATCGGGCATTGGTATCACCACCAAGTCGTTCTTTATAATGTGGTAGCAGTGCTCGTTGAACACAAAACTGCCTTCGCCTGCCAAGCATAGCAGATGCAGGCAGGTGTGGTGCAACTCATGCGAGTTCACGCCGTAGAAATCCTCAGAGTATATAAATTCCGGCTGCATAACTACAACTTGTTTCCCTCTACCTCCGGCAAAGGTAGGCGAAAAATTGCAAAACGCAAAACAGTACCAAATCTTCAGCGTTTTCTTCCAGCCATTTTTCCCGATTCCCCCCCATTACCCAAGCCATAGGAAACACCCTACTGTCGCATTTCCTCATAGGTCGCAGATGTCTGTTTGTAAGTTATTGAAAATCAATGGCTTGTAAATCGCATTTCAAAAGCTATGCTTTTGGCCTCCAAAAGCATAGCTTTTACTCGGCAAAAGCATAGCTTTTGAAAAACGGTCTTTCAACTATATGTTTTCAGGGGAGTAAATCGGGTGTGGAAATTAGGTGTAAGTAGGGTAAAAAATGGTGCGCGTTTAGGGTACAAAAGTTGTTTTCAGTAAAAAGTGAAAATTGTGGGGTAAAATGTGAAATATCGGCAGAGAAAATTCTGTTTACTTTTGCAGCGTGAAACTTAAAAACTAAAAACAATGGATTTTTAAAATATAAATGGGAATGAAATCATTGAACCATATCCTGACATTGGCGCTCTCTCTGCTGGTGTCAACCGCGTGCAGCGGAAACAGACAACAAGTAACAAACAACTCAGAAACCCAAGAAATGATGAACTCAAACGGAAAGACAATCGTAGTGTTCTTCTCGCATGCAGGCGACAACTACGCAGTAGGAAATATCGAGGTGGGCAACACGAAGATTGTGGCCGACTATATCGCAGAACTCACTGGCGCAGACCAGTTTGAGATTGTTACTCACAAATACGACGGCATGGCCTATACGCCGCTCATCAATCTGGCAAAAGAAGAAACCCGAAACGGCGAACTGCCAGCCTACGAGGGCGACATCGACTTGTCGGACTACGACACGGTGTTCATTGGCGGTCCCGTTTGGTGGGGCACCTATCCGCAGGTGATGTTCACCTTCTTCAAGAATCACGCTGCCGACCTGAAGGGCAAGACCGTTGTTCCTTTTACCACTCACGAAGGCTCGGGGCTTGCCAACTGCGTGGAGGATGTAGCGGAAGCCTTCCCTGGTGCCAATGTTCAGAAGGGTTTTAGCATCTACGGCCACGAGGTGCGCACAGGGAAAGCCAAAGTAGAAAAGTGGCTCAAAGGTTTAGGATATTAACAAGAAAAATTATAAAACCATGCAAAATTTTGATTACATGACTCCGACTCGCCTCGTATTCGGCGAGAACGCAATTGAGAAACTGCCTGCCGTGATGACGGCAATAGGTAAACGCGTGTTGCTCACCTATGGTGGTGGCAGTATAAAAAAGATTGGTCTCTACGACCGTGTGAAGGAACTGCTAAAAGATTTTCAAATTACAGAACTCTCAGGAATCCAGCCAAATCCGAAATATAATCCGAGTGTGCTTGATGGCGTGCGCCTGTGTAAAGAGAACAACATCGACGTAATCCTTGCAGTAGGCGGCGGCTCGGTGCTCGACTGCTCGAAGGCCATTGCCGCCGGCGCAAAATACGACGGCGACCCCTGGGACCTGATTTCCTATAAAGCAAAGGCTCAGGCAGCTCTACCTATTGTTGACATTCTCACATTGGCTGCTACAGGCTCAGAATACGATTGTGGAGGCGTTATCTCGCGCACGGAGACAAACGACAAAATTGGCTATATGGATCCGCTGCTTTTCCCAGTATGCTCATTCCTTGACCCACGCTACACCTTCAGTGTCTCGAAGAAACAGACTGCTGCAGGCTGTGCCGACGCCATGAACCACATTATTGAGCAGTACTTCTGTGAAGATTCGACACTCTTGAACGATGGATTCTGCGAGGCTGGATTGAAGAGTCTGATGGTGAATGCCAAGGCTTGTCTGGAAAATCCGGAAGACTATCGTGCACGTGCCGAAATGATGTTTGCCTGCACCCTCGGCTGCAACGGCATCTATTCGCTTGGCAACAGTGAGAGCGGTTGGCCTTGCCACGCCATGGAACACGCCTTAAGCGCCTACTACGACATTACCCACGGCGAGGGATTGGCCATTATCACACCTCGCTGGATGCGCCATATTCTCAATGAAAGAACACTGGCACGTTTCGTGAAATACGGCATCAACGTATTCGGCATCGACGCTTCGTTGCCCCAGCAGGAAATAGCAGAAAAAGCCATTGATGCCACCTACGCCTTTTTCGAGAGCATCAACATACCGATGCATCTGCGCGAGGTAGGCATTGATGACAGTCGCATTGACGAGATGGCTCACCACATTGCCGTAAATGAAGGACTGGAGCAAGCCTACGTGCCCCTGACAGAGCAGGACATTAAGGAAATTCTTTTAGCATCATTATAAATCAATACAACAAAAGATGGAATACATAAAACTATATAATGGAGTGCAGATGCCGACATTAGGCTACGGCGTGTTTCTGGTAAGTCCCAATGAGTGTGAACGTTGCGTGAGCGATGCTTTAAGTGCGGGCTATCGGCTTATTGATACGGCGCAGGCTTACCAAAACGAGGAAGGAGTGGGCAACGCCTGGCGCAAGAGTGGACTGAAGCGCGAAGAACTTTTCCTGGTCACCAAGGTGTGGATATCCAATGCCGGTGAAGAAAAGGCTGCCAAAAGTATTGACGAGAGCCTGCGCAAGTTGCAGACGGAATATATCGACCTGCTGCTCATCCACCAAGCCTACGGCGATGTGTTCGGCACATGGCGGACCATGGAAAAAGCCTATCGTGATGGCAAGGTTCGTGCCATCGGCGTGAGCAACTTCCAGGCTGCACGGTTCTTCGATTTCGCTCATTATGTTGATGTTAAACCGATGGTCAACCAGTTGCAGTGCAATGTGATGATTCAGCAAACAGGCATAGAGCCGCTGCTCAACGAGTTTGATACGAAGATGATGGCCTGGGGACCGCTTGGCGGACAGGGAGTCGATGGCATTGTTAAGAGCGAGGCTCTGGCTGCTATCGGCGCCAAGTATGGCAAAAGTCCTGCCCAGGTGGCTCTCCGTTGGCTCACACAGCGCGGCATCGTGGCCATTCCTAAGTCGAGCCACAAAGAGCGCATGGCGCAGAATTTCGACATCTTCGACTTCGCGCTCACCAATGACGACTTGGCTCAGATTGCTGCGCTGAACCAGCACGACACAGGCACCGTCAACTTCGGCGACCCGCAGTTTGTGAAATATCTGATAGAAACCTACGGATAAAACGTTTTTTCCCTAAATTTGCAGCGGCTTAAAACGCGGAAAATAGATATGAAAAAGATAATTCTTATTGCAGCGCTATTGGGCGGGATGCTGGCCAGCTGCACAAAGAGTAACAACCAAGCAAATAATAACGATATGAAACAAGATTTGGAATTGACGCAGGAGTGGGACAAAGTGTTTCCACTGAGCGAGAAAGTGAACCACAGCAAGGTGACGTTTAAGACACAATATGGTCTTACCTTGGCTGCCGACCTCTATCTGCCGAAAGGTGCCGAAGGTAAATTGCCGGCTATTGCCGTAAGCGGTCCTTTCGGCGCTGTTAAGGAACAGTCGAGCGGACTCTACGCAATGAAGATGGCCGAGCGCGGCTTCGTGGCGCTG
>CAJOIX010000045.1 GCA_905234815.1 uncultured Prevotella sp.
CGCTTGCGCAGCAACTGCTGCTTTTCGTTCAGCGCATCCTGAATGGCATTGCTGTTTTGCTGCAGCACAAGTTTATAAAGCAGCGGCAGATAAGTGGAATAGTAACGCACAGAGTCTTCCACCAACAAGATGGCGCGCACACCCTCTTCGAGTATGTCGTGACTGGCGTTGATCCTGTCTTCCAGCAGTTTGATAATGGCAATGATCAGGTCGGCCGAATTGTTCCAGCAGAACACATAATCAACCGACCCGCTGATGTTGTTGAGTTGCCCGTAGATATTTTTCGAGAACGAAGTGAGCAGCACCAATGGTGTATGAGGAGCCAAGCGCTTCATGTCCTGTGCAAACTGCTGAATCTTCTCAATGTCGGAATTCTGCATCAGGATGGTCAAATCGAACTCTTCGCCCGACTCGACCAGCTCCAATGCCGCAGCCCCTGTCTCTTTCCGCACTATCAACGGCGGATTGCTCAGGTTCAGCTCGGCATACTCCTGCGCTATTTGCACATCAATGCGCCCATCTTCCTCCAGTGTGAAACTGTCGTAATTGTTGCACACCAGCAGTATGCGCTTAATGCGCACGCTCATGAGTTCTCCCATTACTTTACGAGAATTTAAAAATTTAAGAATTTAAAAATGTAAAATTTGCCTTTCTTCAAGCCGCTCCAGAAGATAGAGAGAGTCAGTTCCTCACTCTGATGAGGATGCCACGAGGGGCTCATTCTTACATTTTTAAATTCTTACTTTTTTACATTTTAAATATATTACTTTACAAGAATTTAAAAATTTAAGAATTTAAAAATGTAAAAATTGCCTCTTTTCAAGCCGCTCCACAAGAGAGAGAGTCAGTTCCTCACTCTGATGAGTATGCCACGAGGGGCTCATTCTTACATTTTTAAATTCTTACTTTTTTACATATTAAATTTTATACTACGCCCTGCTCCACCATGGCATTGGCCACCTGAATGAAGCCTGCCACGTTGGCACCTTTCACATAGTTGATATATCCATCTTCCTCTGTGCCATACTTCAGGCAAGCGGCATGAATATCGTCCATGATGCGGTGCAGATGCTTGTCCACCTCTTCGGCCGACCAGCGCTGGCGCATAGAGTTCTGAGTCATTTCCAATCCACTCGTGGCCACACCACCTGCGTTGCTGGCTTTACCCGGGCTGTAAAGAATCTTCGCACCCTGGAATATGGCGATGGCCTCAGGTGTAGAAGGCATATTGGCTCCTTCGGTCACACAGTAGCAGCCATTGTCAATCAGATGCTGTGCATCGTCCTTCTCAATCTCATTCTGCGTAGCGCAAGGCATGGCAATGTCGCAGGCAATGCGCCATGGACGCTCGCCGGGGAAGTATTGAGCCGAAGGATATTGCTTCACATATTCACTGATACGGCCGCGGCGCACATTCTTCAACTCAAAGATATAGGCCAACTTTTCTTCTGTGAGCCCCTCGGGATCGTACATAAATCCGTCGCTATCCGACATGGTCACCACCTTTGCGCCCAGGCGCATAGCCTTCTGAGCAGCATATTGTGCTACATTACCAGCACCGGAGATACATACAGTCTGGCCCTCAAACGATTTGCCGCGCGTAGCCAACATCGACTGCGCAAAATAGCAAGCGCCATAGCCAGTAGCCTCGGGACGCAAACGTGAACCGCCCCAGTATTGGCCCTTACCTGTGAGCGTGCCGGTAAATTCGTCGCGCAAACGCTTGTACTGACCAAAAAGGAAGCCAACCTCACGACCGCCCACACCTATATCGCCGGCGGGCACATCGGTGTCGGGGCCGATATGTCGATACAGCTCGGTCATAAAACTTTGACAGAAGCGCATAACTTCTGCATCAGACTTGCCGCGCGGAGAGAAATCAGAGCCGCCCTTGGCGCCACCCATAGGCAGCGTGGTCAGCGAGTTCTTGAAGGTCTGCTCGAAAGCCAGGAACTTCATGATTGAAAGGTTCACCGATGAGTGGAAGCGAATACCACCCTTATACGGACCGATGGCAGAATTCATCTGCACACGGAACCCGCGGTTGATTTGCACTTCGCCACGGTCGTCAACCCAGGGCACACGAAATATAATCACACGTTCGGGCTCTACCATGCGCTCCAGCACCTTCTGCTCGCGCAAATAGGGATACTGCATAATGTAGGGAGCAACGCTCTCTACCACTTCCTTCACTGCCTGATGAAATTCTTTCTCACCGGGGTTCTTGCTCACTAAGTCCGCCATGAAACTGTCGATATAGCGGCGAGTCTGTACATCATTCATATTTTACGATTTTACAATCCAATTGTTTGGACGATTTTACAATTTCACGAGCCACTTCGCGGTGAAGGCCTTACCCCTGAGGGAGGTTTGGAGGTGGCCCATTTTTAGCTTTTTACCTTTTAATCAACAAAAGTAGAAAAATCGCACGGAAAACAGCACAAAACTTCCATTTTTTTCATATTCAGCCCATATTATTGGAAGTTCCAAATGCTTTGACGATTGCACTATTTTTACAATTTCACGATTTTGTGAAGCGAACACGGATAGCACGAATTCATTTATTCAGTCATTTGACTATTTACTCCCCTCGCCCGTTGGAAAGGCTACGGGTAGGCGAGCATAGCTCGGGAAGGAGGAATTGGGGAAGAAGCTGGGGAAGGTTTGGAGAAGGTTTGGAGAAGATATAAAAAAGCACCTTTGTAACCAACTGTAAATCAAAACGATACAAAAGCATAGGTTTCGCCCTCCAAAAGCATAGCTTTTGCACGCTAAAAGCATAGCTTTCGGAGCCTAAAAGCTATGCTTTTGAAAATAGGGTTGATAACTACCATTTCGCGAACCTTATAAATAGAAAAAGAAAGCGGCGTTTTCTTTTTGTATTTCATTCGACTTTTGTAACTTTGCTGCTAAAATGATAGAAACCTAACATGAAGCGTATATCTCTTTTTCTGATAGTTTGCCTCTCCCTCTTTGTGAATAACCTCTATGGCCAAGACCAAAAGCGCGAGTTTCGCGGAGCTTGGATCCAATGCGTCAATGGCCAGTTTCAAGGCTTGGGCACCGCACGTATGCAAGCCACACTGACTCAACAGCTCGACGAGCTGCAACGCTGCGGCGTGAATGCCATCATTTTCCAAGTGCGGGCAGAATGTGACGCGCTCTACGAAAGTAAGTTTGAACCTTGGAGCCGGTTTCTCACTGGCGAACAAGGCGTGGCCCCCACACCCTACTGGGATCCCCTGCAATGGATGATTGAACAGTGCCACCAACGCGGCATGGAACTTCACGCATGGATAAATCCCTATCGCGCCAAGACCAAGGGGACCACGCGGCTGGCACAGAATCATGTGGTGATAAAAAATCCCGCATCTGTGTTCCCCTACGACGGACTGTATATTCTCAACCCCGGACAGCCTGAGAATCGTGCCTATATATATAAAGTGGTGGACGATATTGTGAGCCGATACGACATTGACGGCCTGCACATCGACGATTACTTCTACCCTTACCCTGCCGCCGGACAGAAAATTCCTGATGACAGAGAGTTTGCCCTCTACTCCAATGGCATCAAGCAGCGGGGCGACTGGCGACGCTACAACGTCAACCTCTTCATCAAAGAGTTGTCGGAGGTAATCCATCAGCGCAAGCCCTGGGTCAAATTCGGCGTTTCGCCTTTTGGTATCTACCGCAACAAGAAGTCTGACCCCACGCTGGGCAGCGAAACCAATGGGCTCCAGAACTACGACGACCTCTACGCCGACGTGCTTCTGTGGGTGAACAACGGATGGGTGGACTACTGCGTGCCACAGCTCTACTGGGAGATTGGCCATAAGGCTGCCGACTACAAAACGCTCATCAACTGGTGGAACCGCTATGCCGCTGCACGCCCACTCTATATTGGCGAAGATGTTGAGCGCACCGTGAAAAATGCCGATCCACAGCGCCCGCAGCAGCATCAGATGGATGCCAAATACCAGCTGCACAGGCAACTGCCCGCCGTCAAAGGCACCGTGCTTTGGTATGCCAAGGCCGTATGCGACAATCCAGGCAACTATGCCACCCAACTCAAACAGAACTACTGGCGCTACCCTGCACTGCAACCGCTTATGCCCTTCATCGACGCCAAAGCTCCAAAGGCTCCAAAGAAGGTGATGCCCGTGTGGACTGAAGATGGTTATATCCTGTTCTGGACAGCCCCGAAAGCCAAAGCATGGGGAGACGAAGCCGCACGCTACGTGGTATATAGATTCACGAAAGGCGAGAAAGTGAATCTGAACGATCCGTCGAAAATCGTCACCATCACCACCAACACCTTCTACAAACTGCCCTACAACGATGGCACACTGCGATATACCTACATCGTCACAGCCCTCGACCGCATGAGCAACGAAAGCAAACCAGCCAAGAAAAACATCAAATTATAAGAAAAGTGAAGCAGCTACAAGTAGAAAACCTCTTCCGACAGATAGCCGAGAAATATCCAGCAACGGAAGAACCATCATTGTTTACCGACATCCACATCCGCTTGTTGACCGAAACGGCAGAACTTCTGGCCTTCGACGACGACGAACAACTGATTGCTAAAATCGGTATTGCAAGCCTGATCGACAACCAGCCTGACGATCCGCAAGAAACAATCACCAAACTGCTGAGAGAACAGCTCCAAGCCAATACGCTACTTGTAGATAACCTCGGCATACAAAAGCCCTACAATTTTGTGCTCGAAAACGAGGAAGGAGAACAAATTGCCGAACTTTACGTTGCCGACGACGATACCGTCATCATCGGCGACGACCTGATGAAAGGCCTCGACGCTGACCTCAATGAATTCTTCGAACAACTGATCAAAGTGTGAAGCGACAGCGCTCCGCAAGCTCAATAAACTCAAAAACACCTTAATAACATAAACCATGGAAAAGAAAACAATCCTCGTAACTGGCGGTACCGGCTTTATCGGTTCGCACACTACCGTTGAACTGCAACAGGCAGGCTACGATGTGGTCATCGTTGACAATCTTTCTAATTCCAAGATTGAAGTCCTCGACGGCATTGAACAAATCACGGGCATACGCCCGGCATTCGAGCAAGTTGACCTGCAAGACCTTGCTGCCACCAAAGCCGTGTTTGAGAAATACCCACAAATAGAAGGCATCATCCACTTCGCCGCTTCAAAGGCCGTAGGCGAAAGCGTAGAAAAGCCCCTACTCTACTATCGCAACAACATCACTTCGCTCATCAATCTGCTCGAGCTCATGCCACAATACAACGTGAAAGGCATCATCTTCTCGTCGAGCTGCACCGTCTATGGTCAGCCATCGAACGAGAACCTGCCTGTGACCGAGCAGGCGCCCATCCAGAAAGCCCTCTCGCCCTATGGCAACACCAAGCAGATAAACGAAGAAATCATTCAGGACTTCATCCACAGCGGAGCCCCCATCAAATCAATTATTCTCCGCTATTTTAACCCTATCGGCGCTCACCCGTCAGCACTGATTGGCGAACTGCCTCTGGGTGTGCCCATGAACCTTATCCCCTTCGTCACCCAGACCGCCATCGGTGTGCGTAAACAACTGAAAATCTTCGGAAACGACTACAACACTCCCGACGGCACCTGCATCCGCGACTACATCTATGTGGTTGACTTGGCCAAAGCCCACGTGGCAGCCATGACCCGCGTATTGGAAGGCGACGGCGACAATGTGGAATTCTTCAACATCGGAACAGGCAAAGGCCTCAGCACACTCGAAGTGGTAGAAGGATTTGAACGCGCCACAGGTGTGAAGCTCAACTGGGAATTTGCACCGCGCCGCGAAGGCGATATCGAAAAAGTATGGGGCAATGTTGACCACGCCAACAAAGTGCTGGGATGGAAAGCCGACACCCCACTCGACGATGTGCTCCGCTCTGCCTGGAAATGGCAACAAAAGCTCAGAGCCGACGGAATCATGTAAGAACCAATTTGCGCTTACAAAAATTGACTAAACAGAATAAAAGTTGAGCGCCCCAAAAAGCAATTGGCGCTCAACTATTTTTTTCAAAATTTGCATTTGTGGCACAAAAGGTGTAATTTTGCAGCCGCAAATCATGGGGTCCGGTAGCTCAGCTGGATAGAGCAACAGCCTTCTAAGCTGTGGGTCTTGGGTTCGAATCCCAACCGGATCACGAAGCAAAAATAGGAGTTATCACACGATAGCTCCTATTGCCGTTTATACAGGGCAAATCCTCGCAAAGTCTTTGTTTATATAGCATTCAGAGTTACAATTAGTAGTTTAACTCGGCTCGGAAAAAGTTGGACAAAGTTGGACATGATTGGACATAATTGGACAAAAATGTGTTACCATGTGTTACCAATTTCCGCCAAAATGTGTTACCACTTTCCAACTCACGAG
>CAJOIX010000046.1 GCA_905234815.1 uncultured Prevotella sp.
CGCCACAAAGATATTGATTTCCTGCAAGAAAAAAGTGCATGGCTAAAAATAACCATGCACTTCTTCCAAATATCTTTAATCGAGATGATCTTACTTCACTTCCTCGAAGTCGGCGTCTTGGACGTTGTCGGTAGAGGATTGCTGACCTGTGGATTGTTGACCGGCGTTGAAGCCCTGACCTCCGTTGAAGCCTTGACCGGCGTTGGGGTCTTGGGCGCCTGCGCCTTGCTGCGGGCCGGCTTGCTGGTACATCTGGGCCGAGGCTGTCTGCAGCACTTGGTTCAGATTGGCCGTAGCAGTGTCGATGGCAGCGATGTCGGCGTTCTTGTGAGCGTCTTTCAGCTGCTGCAGTGCGCTTTCGATGGCGGGTTTCTGGTCGGCAGGAATCTTGTCGCCGTTGTCCTTCAGGAAGTTTTCGGTGGTGAAGATCATAGAGTCGGCCTGATTCATCTTATCCACTTTCTCGCGCTCGGCTTTGTCGGCAGCAGCGTTTTGCTCTGCTTCAGCTTTCATGCGGTTGATTTCTTCTTCGCTCAAACCGCTGGAAGCCTCGATGCGGATGGCCTGTTCCTTGCCTGTGGCCTTATCTTTGGCGCTGACGTTGAGTATGCCGTTGGCGTCGATGTCGAAGGTTACTTCAATCTGTGGTACGCCACGACGAGCGGGTGCGATGCCTTCGAGGTTGAACTGACCGATTGACTTGTTTTGCGATGCCATTGGACGCTCGCCTTGCAGCACGTGGATGGTTACGGCTGTCTGGTTGTCAACGGCGGTTGAGAACACTTCGCTCTTCTTGCAGGGGATGGTTGAGTTGGCTTCGATAAGCTTGGTCATCACACCGCCCATGGTTTCGATACCGAGGGTAAGTGGAGTTACGTCGAGCAGTACGATATCGCCCACGCCGCCTTCTTTGTTCAGAATGGCGCCCTGGATGCTGGCACCTACGGCTACCACTTCGTCGGGGTTAACGCCCTTTGATGGTTCTTTGCCAAAATAGTTCTTCACCAGAGTCTGCACAGCGGGGATACGGCTTGAACCGCCCACGAGGATTACCTCGTCGATATCGCTGGTCTGCAGCTTGGCGTCGCGGATGGCGTTCTGGCAAGGAACGAGACATGCCTGTATCAGGTCGTGTGCCAGTTGCTCGAACTGTGCACGGGTGAGGGTCTTCACCAGGTGCTTGGGCACTCCGCCTTCGGCTGAGATATAGGGCAGGTTAATTTCTGTGGAAGTGGTTGACGAGAGTTCAATCTTGGCTTTCTCGGCAGCCTCTTTCAGTCGCTGCATGGCCATCGGGTCTTTCGACAGGTCGATGCCTTCAGCCTGTTTGAAGTCGTTGACGAGCCAGTCGATGATGACCTGGTCGAAGTCGTCGCCACCGAGGTGGGTATCACCATTGGTTGAGAGCACTTCAAACACGCCGCCGCCGAACTCGAGGATGGAGATATCGAACGTACCGCCACCGAGGTCGAACACGGCAATCTTCATGTCCTTGTTGGCTTTGTCAACACCGTAGGCCAGTGCTGCAGCTGTAGGCTCGTTCACGATACGCTGTACGTTGAGGCCTGCAATCTGTCCGGCTTCCTTGGTGGCCTGACGCTGCGAGTCGGAGAAGTAGGCCGGCACGGTAATCACGGCATCGGTCACTTCCTGTCCGAGATAGTCTTCGGCAGTCTTCTTCATTTTCTGCAGCACCATGGCTGAGATTTCCTGCGGAGTATATTTACGTCCGTCAATGTCCACACGGGGGTATCCGCCTTCGTTCACCACGGTGAAAGGCACGCGGGTAGCTTCTTTCTCTGCCTGTGCGTAAGTTTCGCCCATGAAACGCTTGATGGAGTAAACAGTGTTTTTCGGATTAGTGATGGCCTGACGCTTGGCGGGGTCGCCCACTTTGCGTTCGCCGTCTTTCACGAAACCAACTACCGAAGGAGTTGTGCGCTTACCTTCGCTGTTGGCAATCACTACCGGTTCGTTGCCTTCGAATACGGCAACACAAGAGTTGGTAGTACCTAAGTCAATTCCAATAATTTTTCCCATAGTTGTATTTGTTTTATTTGTTTGTTATCGATGTTTTTTTTGGAAATGTTTCCGCCGATATAGTAACAAACCATGTGCCAACCTTGCAGATATGACATTTTGGCAGATATCTGTGCGGCGCTGCAGCTCGTTCTGCCTTCCTGTCCCAGCGGCGGTGCGGGTCTTGCACGCACGCGAATAATTAAATAAGGTATGTTTGTCGGTACGGCGAAATGTTGTATCTTTGCACGCGTTTTAATTCTGCACGCTCCCTTTCGCCATTATTAAATTTAATTTCTACCAATGAAAATCGCAGCAGTTATTGTTACCTACAATCGTAAGGCTTTGCTCGAACGCGTGATTCAGTGTCTGAAGGCGAGCACTGTGGCGGTTGACATCATCGTGGTCAACAATGGTTCGACCGATGGCACCGCCGAGTGGCTTGCAGCCCAGTCGGGCCTGCGCGTTATTCATCAAGCCAATGTGGGTGGCTCCGGCGGTTTCTATACAGGCATACAGGCGGCGTTCGACGTGGGTGCCGATTTGATTTGGTGCATGGACGACGATGTGTTCCCCGCGACGGACTGCCTGGCCACGCTGCTGACCGAGAAGCAGACCATGGGTGAGCGTGTGGGCATACTCTGTCCGCGGCGGATGCAGCGCGGGCAGGTGTTTGTGAACGAGTGCCGCCAGCTGGACCTGACCCACACGTTTGCGTCGTTGCACAAGAGGCGCCTCACTGCCACCGAGCCGGTGCCCGTCGATATAGAGGGCATGGTGTTTGAAGGACCGCTCATCAGTCGCGAAGTGGTAGAGAAAATAGGTCTGCCCAACAAGGATTTGTTCATCTTTTTCGACGATACCGACTACAGCTACCGTGCTGTGCAAGCAGGCTTCCGTGTGTTGTACGTACCTGACGCGGTGCTGGAAAAGGAGAAATTCTTCACTTCCGATACGTGGGTGGTGAAACAACAAAAGAAGAAATGGAAGCGCCGCTATCAGATTCGCAATGCCGCCTATTTCAACCATCATTATGGTCGCCACTTCGGTGTGCGCTATGTGCGTCCGTTTGTCAGCGCACTGGGGTCAATCTCAACGGCTCTTTGGCTCGCCATCTGGCGTCGAGGCTACAGTTGGACCGACGTGAAATCCTTTTGGAAAGCCTATCTCGACGGGGTTTCCGAACACCTCGGAATCTACTGATTTTACGCAGGGGCAATTTTCACAGCCATAAGTGGAAACTTATGTGCCACGCCCCCGATGCATTTCCTTTCTGAATGCTAATCTAAATCATGGTTTTCCCTTACAGTTGCTACTTCGTTTTGTGCTTTTCCTTGAATTTCAATTCTTTGTATTGCTATTCTCTATGATTTCAACCATCCCACGGATAACCTCATCGAGCTGATTTTTATATATCAATCCATCAACATATTCTGTTGGAATAGTATTGAAACCAAATTTAGCACCAAGTAAAGCGCAGGCTACAGCAGCATTTGTGTCAGCATCACCCCCAGCCCGAACCACAGCCAGTAATCCTTCTTCAAAATTCTGTGCATGCAAATATGCCCAAAGTGCAGCGGCTAATGTGCGAAGCGTATAACCCATAGATTTCTCATCTTGCAGTTCAAGGCTGTCAATGTCGTTGTTCTGCGCCAAAAGCATGAACTCGACAATTCGCTCATCATATTTTCTTGCCGTATCTACTAATTGAATGAAAGACGGTGTACGTTTACCATACACATGTGCATGTATCAGTTCTGATACGATGACACACGAACCTACGCATCGCGGATCATAGTGGGTCAAACGGCATATATTGGCAGCACATAGCTCAACCGCCTCAGGAAACAGACCTACAATTGAAGTCCGCATCAATCCGCCATTTGCAGCAGATTGACAATTACTCATCTCCCATACCTTTTTTGACACTTCAAGCGGATGCTCAACATAATCACCACACATTAGCACTTTGTAAGTATTCTCACCAATGCCCATTGGTACTCCATTCAGCCAATCCGTGAAGTTTTGGGCAATATGAGCAAGGTTTACACCTCTGTCTTCAACTACAGCTTTCGCTATGCACAGCATCATGTCTGTGTCGTCCGTCCAGTCACCTATCTTCCACCTCTTCCGATGTCGGTCCTGGAATATATCTGTATAATGGGTTATTCCATTCGGATATTTCCATGCCATATCCTCATTGGTCATACCCTCTGTGCCAAGCCCAAGAGCATCACCAATCGCCTGGCCATATATCGTACCCTTAATTTTATCTAACAACACTTTATCCATACTACTCATCATTAT
>CAJOIX010000047.1 GCA_905234815.1 uncultured Prevotella sp.
CCCATATTTCATGCATAAACGTGCTGGAGTTTGGGGGATTTTTAGTATCTTTGCACTCGTTTTTGGGATAATGAATCCTAACCAACTTTTTCTATGAGTATTATAAAACTTATAATTGTAGGATTACCATATAGCAAAGACCTTAGCGGCCAAGTCGGCAAGTTTCTTGCCGAGGCTGAGGGGCGTGCCATGACTATAAGACCAGAAAGCTCTAACGACAACGACAAGGTGGCCATACGTGCCTACGACTGGGTAGGGCGCTTTGTGGGATATGTGTCGAAAAACGACCTGCCAATAGCATGGGGCGCACTGAAGTGCTCAGAGAAAACAAAACTTAGAGGGATGGTGGTTGGCGCGTGCATTAAGCACCCGTGTGTAACGTTTGAGTGTTCGGTTCAGGGGTATAAAGGCCCTGCCACCGACTTGTATTCGCAAAAGCCTTTTCTCGAGTGGAAATATTCGGGGCCCATATTGGAATTGCCGAATGAATTCGATGATATCGCCTATATGCGTGAGGAGATTAAAGACAGACTGGATGAACGTGATGATTGGGATAGGGAGGATTTGGAGTTCTTTATAGAACTAGTCAATCGTTTTGCACGTCTGTCGAAGTATGACATTTCGGGCGAGATGAGCGATTATAGAGCAGAACTGATAGAGAATCTGAAAGCCGCCGATTGCGAAGAGTTTGCATCTCTGATTGACGAACTGACAATGACTGCGAGCCGCACAGGACGTGAAACAATGGGCGGCGGCGTATTGGAGTTCTGGACCAATCAGATACAGTCTACCCAGACACGCAAACATCTGATGGTTCATCAGCGAGAGTTTAATGCCCAATCGGTTGAGAACGAATTGGAACTGTTTCCAGATTCTATGTATTTCGAGTGGAAGTCTGCCCCCGAACGCTTTGTGTCGAAGCTGTACTATATGCACATTCCCCGGCAGGTCATCTGGAGCTTTGTGTCGGGTATCGCCTTTGTAGAAATGAATAAAGCAATAGCGCAAAAGGCCGAAGCCGAAAAGGCTGAAAAACAGAAACGCAATATTTTTTTTACTGGCGATCATGCCACATATAACGAAAATCCAAATCAATAAAAAAGCATGGCAAGAAGAATAATAATGACTGGCGACGAGGCGACTTATATTGAGCGTAGAGGGGCTAATGCGCCTGCAGATGACGACCGCGAGATACGTATGGAAGGCCAACACGCACGCTACGAGGAAAACTCGGTGGCGCAAGTGGCTCACTTCCCTGTGAATAACAGCGAGGCAGTGGGCAAGCAATGGTTTGACTTTTTGATTAAAAACGGATTTATTGCGCCCGACACCGAAATGAGCTGCTGGCAGTACCTGATGGGATTCTCAACCAATCAGCCTACTGACATCAAACCTATAGAGTGGATGAAGACGGTTGAGACAGCCAGACTGATGCTGGTAAAGGTGAATAGCGAGGTGCTTGAGAAGAAGCAGATGACCGTGGTGCGCATGAACGAGTTGGCTGCGCAATGCTTTACCAAACAGGGCCAATCGCTTAAATTATCAAAGCCAAGAAAAGAATTATCGGCCGATGCTGATGCCATAGAGAATTTTATTCCGACCATTTCCGACCTTTAACCGAAACCCCTGTAAACACTAGGTTTTCAACATAACTCTCCCGACTGTTTCCGACTGCGAAACGGTCGGGAGATACCCTTTTTTTTCTTACCTTTCATGCCAAAAAGTTTCTACTTTTGCACTCGCAATCAGATATGGTTGCGGGGATCTTTGACATGCTGAAACCAAAATCACCTCCCGAACGGCGGGGGGCGATACTTTATTTATAACTGAATTATTAACATTTAAAAAATACATTATTTATTATGATTACTACAACATTTATTTCAACAACAACATCAACAAGTTTATCAACCCGCAAGGCTGCACAGCGCAGCCAGCAACAGGAGCTGCGCATGTCTTCGCTCGACATTGCTGAACTCTGCGGGAAACCTCACAATGACATCTTGAAGGCTATCCGAAAGATGGAACCTGCGTGGGAAAAAGTACAAGCGGGAAAATTTTCCCTCTTGCAGAAAAGCTACGATTTGCCGAATGGCGGCAAGAAGATGATGCCTTACTACTCGCTCACCAAAACCGAGTGCCTCTACATCGCCACCAAGTTTAAAGATGAGATGCGAGCCAAGTTGGTGCTGCGATGGGAGGAGCTGGAGCGAGAGAGACTTGAACAGCGTTTCTTGCAGAGACCAACTGAACTGCGACTGCTGGCAACGGCGCAAGAGGTGCTGCATGAGTCAGAAGAGATTGTGGGCGGGCAGCTTGATGTTGCCAACGAGGATTCTGACGGGTGCTTCACCGCCACTGAAATCGCCAAGGTGTTCGGCATGAGTGCTCACGATCTGAATTCTTTTCTGGTAGATATGAAAATTCAGCGATGGGGTGGAGGTCAGTATCGACTTACACCGCAGTACGCCGAACTTGGTCTGGCTGCCGATAGACTGAGCATCGGCTACTCGCTGAAAGGCAAGCTAAAGTACAATACCTATCTGGTGTGGACAGAGAAAGGGCGTGACTTTATTATGGACTTGGTGAAAATGTAACAATTTAAAAATTATGCAGACAAAGATTTTAAGAGTGGTACGCCAGGGCGAGGCCTTCGGCGTGCAGAGTTCGAAGAGTGAGAGTGGTCAGATTCAGAAGTGCAATATTGTACTCCGCGAATTGGGCGGTTCAAAGTTCGAAAACGAGTATGTGTGCGCCATGCTGGGTAATCTGGCGGCGTGCAGGTTCTACGAAGGAGATGTGGTTGCCGCCACCCTTCGTTTCTCTACACACGAGTATCAGAACCAAGTGTTCCAAGAGATACTGGTTAGTGATATCGTAAAACTAAATAAATAATAATGTATAATTCTTGAGTTGAAGCGAAGAAGTCTTCACGTGAAGATGGCCATCGGATTTCTGAAACTTCTTCTCGCAAAAAACTCAACAAAATGAAAACAAGAAAATCACAGATTTTAGGAGAACAGATAATGCTGGATGGCATGATGGCATTCGGCAAGTTGGAAACAGGACTGCGCACGCTGGATTTTGAGTGCTGCGAGGATGTGGTGGCTGAGCCATTCGTGGCCGACTTCCATGTGCAGGGTATGCGCGACGGTAATGTGTATATGACCGAGCGCCCCAAGCGACGCAAAAACAAACCGATATTCCGCGACGACAACTGCTCGCTGTCGCACGGACACAATGGGAAATACTACTTCGTGTTTACTATGGACGATGAGGATATTGGTAAACTGCCACAGCAGTTGGTACAGCAGGCTGGCAACATAGCCCGCAAGGTGCTGAAGGAGATAATCTTTGAGAAGGAGGTGATGGGATGATTGGCAAAATTGCAGTAAACACTAAGCACACGGGTGACCCCAAAAGGGATAACCGCGGTTATGCTGAGACTATGACCTCGGAACAGTTTGACACATTGTTGTCGGCTGTGTGGCTCAAGCAGATGGTGGCCGATATCCGAAATGGCGATGAGAAGAAAAAAGATAATCTTCCTTATATATGTCCTCACTATTCGGCGTTCAAAAACAACCATCGTGCTCAGGCAGACATCATACCCGAAGCATTCACGTTTATGACCTGTGTGGATGTTGATGATAAGGATATGGTTGATATGGCTATAAAGCGTGCTTTGGAGTTGAATCAGGATGATTGCTCTGACTGGAAAGATCAAGTATTGCGCATAGAGTATTCCGCCCGAAAGAAGGTCCATATCTACATCAGTATACCTAAAGGAATGACGATAGCTGAAGCTCAACAGGCATTCTGTAATGAGATGGAAATACCTTATGATGAGAGTTGCATTACACCGGAGAGGTTTATATATGTAACGGGTAGGGAAGAAGAGGTATACAGGTCGGAGCATTGGCTTGAACCGCTCTCTGAAGATGAGGTTGACGAACGCCGCGAGGCATATCTGCAGCGTGGACTTGATGTGGATGGACGAATTTCTGCCAAGGGACATTCTGCCAAGGGACAGGTTCCTGGCAGCCCTCAGCGCTCCATTGTTTCTGCCAGGAACCAGTCCCCAGGCAGAACGCAGGCAACGGCGGAGGCATTGGCTAAGTTTGACTTGTGTGCCAAGGAGGCGGGACTTGACCCTGATGCGATGGATATCTGGGGCGAGCGCAACTGGCATAGTAACCTTATGGCGGTGCTGTCGGTTGGCGTTGGTAAGCTGATGAAGCGCGAGCAACTGTTTGCCGTTGTGGCCGAGAGGTTG
>CAJOIX010000048.1 GCA_905234815.1 uncultured Prevotella sp.
GGTCTGGTAAACCACCACATCGTTCTGTCTAACTTCCAATAACTCAGCGCCCACACTACGCGTAATATATAAGGTATGGTCGTCGAGCGTCGCCTGCGGAAAAACTATTGGCGCATGAGGAAACCCGGGGGTTGATACTATTATATCATCATTAAATAATGAAAACACAATATTATTATCCTCTACTTGTGAAACTGACGAGACAGTATAAGAAAGGAGCAAAATTGACAATAGAAGGAACTGTTTCATAATTAAAATTTATTAGAATAGCCATGGCAAAAGTAGCCTGTAAAATATGGTATTCCAAATTTTTTAGTACACAATTGTACACAAAAAAAGCACCCTCTAAAAATGCTGATTTCATCGGTAATTTAACTGCCAAATGTTTTTATGAAACAATCGAAATCTGATGATTTCCCCTTCTTATTATTAAGTTTTTGGTACATACGAGCACGCATATTTGAGACATTTTGTTTACTGGTTCCTAAAAGAACTGTAGCCTCGGAAGGAAGAAAGTTCAATTTTATCAATATGCAAAGATTGATTTCAATATTAGAAAGTAATGCTTTGCTTTGTAAATGAATAAGGAAATTAGGAAAATAACGATTAATAATAGCTCGCAATGCAAAAAGTTCTTCAAAAGATGCCATTTTATATTGGCTCGCCTTTTTATGCAAAGTTAAAATTATAGGTTCAGAAAGAATCGCCTCTACATTTTTCCATTCTATTTTACTTTCCGTAAATGACTGAAGGTTTTCTATTTGTATTCGCAATGAATAAATTTGATTCTGGTAATATTGTAATTGATGCTTTTTGTCTATTTCACTTATTTCAAGTAATTTTATATTGTTTTGTACTAAATGATATTGATCTAACAAATGATTGTATTTAAGATTTTGAGCTAATAAAACTTCCTTATTCTTTATCTGCTGATTCCTTACAAAGTACATTGCTGCAATTGCCAATACTAATACTAATAAAGAAAAACAGAGAATGATGGTTTGAAGATGATAAATTTTGTTCTGTTTTGTTTTCCCTTCTTCTTTCAAGTGATTGTATTTATAGGCAGCCTTTGTCCGTATATAATAGTTTGAATTTAATTTAATAGATGTGGAATCATTCCATAAATTATACAATAAAGAATATTTACAGACGGAATCTGCATCGTGTTTTTCTGTATATATTTTCATTAAATTACGATAAGCATATACCAACCCTCCTGCAGATTGATCAGTATGTATTTGCCGATGATAAAAGTATATAGCAGAATCCAACTGATTCTTTTTTTGATTCAGCATTGCCTTATACATATATATACCACTTTCTTGCCGTGAAGATGGAGAGGATAGAGCAAACGATTCTTCTAAACGATAAATATAGTCTCTTGCTTTGGCCAATTCACCTTTATCTATATAAATAGGTATTGCTGCTGAATGGCAACTTATGGCTAATGAAGGTTCTTTAAGTTTAATTAATTCTTGAAAAACACGCTCAGCAACATATAGAATACTATCTTCTTTATGCAATGTATGATAAGGTTGAGTCTTATGTATCTCAAAAATCAACGACAATAACGTATCTTTGTCTTTTAGCGCGAAATATTTGGCTTTGTCAATTTCTTCAAGTTCGTTTTCTGGCAAGAATTGTTTCTCGAAGAGTTCAGCCATTTGACCATGGATGCGGGCAAGGATACCATAATTGCAGTCGGGCCGTGTAGTGTCGGCTTGCTCTGAAGCTGAAAGATATACATCGAGCGCGCGGGGCGACTCGCCACGATCGCGATAGACGCCACCGAGCAGATAGGTGGCTTCCATCGCTTCATTGGCGGTGCCGTGGTGGCGATAATAGCGGGCCACACGCTCCATGATGGTATCGCTTTGCAACGACTGATAGGCTTTATCCTTGGCTCGAACGCGCAGGAAATGATACTTCATGCGCAAACGGCGCGGCAGACTGTCAGACTGCGCCTGCATACTGTCGAGCAGCGACAAGGCCCGCTCGGGCTCACTGACAGAAAGACTGTCGATGAGCAGCAGTGATTGCTTCGCACCATCGAACCGATGGCAAGCAGCGAAACTGAGAAGGAGAAGGAAACAGAGTATTGTTCGTTTCATGCGAAGGAGCATCGTGGCGTGCGCCTGATAGTTCTTACTTGTTCTTGATGAAAGAAGCAAAGGCACAATCGTAGTCGGGACTTGGCGCCAGCCGTCCGTTGACCAGGCAGACCAACTCCACCTTGGCGCGGAACGAGAGCTGGCGTTCGGGCAAGCGATAGATGTCTTGGTGGAAGATGTAGCGCAAACCGTCCTTTTCCAGATTCAAACAAGAGAGAAACTCATCGTCGCAGCGCAGCGGTGCTTTGTATTGAAGGGTCATGCGGGCCACAACGGGATCGGTGCCCTGCTCGTGGAGTTTGGCAAAGCTCACGCCAATGGACTTGAGAAACAAATGACGTGTGTGTTCGGCATAGTGCAGATAGTTGGCATTGTTTACGATGCCTTCTATGTCACATTCGTAGTCGCGAACGGCCAGGGTGGTGGAAAATAGATAGTCTGCCTCACCCCCTTTCTCTGAGGTGAGGGGCGCAGATACTTTATCTACATTGGAGCCTTTTTCTTTCATATCAAATAAAGTTAAATCCTAAATATCAAATTTCACATTTTACATTGAATCAGTTATCTCCAGCCTCTGTGAGAGGGGATGAGTGCGGGGCCGAATTTCTTAAAAATTCAAATGCAAACCGACAGCGCAGACAGTCGCGGCGATCACAGTATTCGCGCTTGAGTTGGATGAGTGCTTGCGAGTCGCCAGCAGTCTGCACCTCGAGTCCGCACTCGCGCCACATACGAACAATATGGTTGTCCTCCGCCCGTAGTGAATCGAGCAGCTGGAAGGCACGCTCGCAGAGCGTTTCATCGCTGCGGTGGCGCCCATAGGCAAAGAGCATGGGTATGGCGGTGTTGATGAGCAACAGATCGACCGATGCAACTGAGAGCGTCTTGGGGCTGCGAGGCGATGCGTGGCCAAAGAGATAGTGGGTGTGGAAATACTCCGTTGTCTCGGCGCGGAACAATTCGCGGAGTTGTTTCAGCGTGGTAGCCGATACCATCTGCGAGAGGCGCGTGTGCTGCTGGTGGGCCAGCGATGCGAGTTGCGACAGCCGCACATGGGGAAAATTCTGCGGGCGCAACCGCAGGAAACGCCAGAGGTGGTGATCGATGGGCTGCAGATGGTATTTCACCTGTTGAAACTGAAATTCGCGCTGCAAGCGAAGGAAATACTCGTCGTGCTCCACAGCCGAACGATACCGCTGGGGCACAGCTTCCGTCTGGAGCAGTCCAGCCTGTCCGTAGAAGAAGGCTTCTATCTGAAAAAGGTCGTCGCCGACGTGGGCCAGCTGCTGCAGCGGAATGGACAGTGCCCACTGTTCCATGGCGTCGTTGTTCACACCAAAACCGAAATAGCGCGCCAGCGAAACAAACCATGCCTGCTCCCAGTCGCCATTACACTGCTCAACGCGCCGCTGAATGTCCTGTGTCTTCCGTTCGAGACGCTCTGTTTGCAGTGCGCTCATCCAGGCATGAACAGTAAGCCGCGAGAGATTGGGAATCGCTGCATAGCACGGCGGATAATGGTCTGTGCGAAGCAACTCCGTGTAGCGCTGCCGAATGGTGGACGGCACATGAATTTCCAACTGCGGCAGGGTGCGCCCGGCGTGTGTCTGCACCTCCTGATTGGCTTGCTCCACCACATGTAGAATCACATTGTCGTAGGCGGCATCCTGCTCATGCCTGTGAAGAAACCAATCGCTC
Organism: uncultured Prevotella sp.; assembly: GCA_905234815.1. Classification (GTDB taxonomy): domain Bacteria; phylum Bacteroidota; class Bacteroidia; order Bacteroidales; family Bacteroidaceae; genus Prevotella. The sequence goes on from CAJOIX010000048.1 coordinate 3,813, forward strand.
GAGCGCAAATGCAGCTCCACATTGCCCACAAACAGCTGCCCGTCAATCTTTACCTTGGCATTGAAGAAGTCGGGGCCTGCATCGTGATTGTGCAACCCCACATCAACTATCTCCACCGGCTGTCCGTCGGTGGTGAACAACTGGCCAAGCGGGAAAAGCTTGTGCTTCCAGGTATAGTGCAAGAGTTGTTCCATTTTCTTTTCAATTATGCATCGTTGGAAATGGTTTTCCTATCACAAAAATAAGAATTTATTTGTGGTCTGCACAAAAAGGCATAACTAATTTTTGAAAACAAGAGCCATCCTGCTGCCGTGCAACAGGATGGCTCTTAGAAAGTATTATATAAAAAGCTGTACGTTATCTAACCACAACTTTCTTTCCGCCAATGATGTAGATACCCTTGGGGAG
>CAJOIX010000049.1:0-4093 GCA_905234815.1 uncultured Prevotella sp.
CAGTCTTCACGGCAACGATAGCACGCAAGAATTCACGATGCTGACGCGGATAGAGGCTGGGCGGTGGCAGTTCGTTCCACCCCTCCTGCTCGCACAGGTGACACACCTTCCAGATATAATCATCGTTGGCTTCAAAGCCGAACCACGCTTTCATCACATTGCGAATACAGAAACGCTTGCACTGACCTCCGAGGAGGCGCCTCGTGCGCTCCAACTTCCGCCAGAGCATCACGAAGCATTCTTGGGAATTTTGAATCTCAATCATAATTTCAAAATCGATTTTGAATTTCATTCGAAATTGCTCACGCTCGGCAATTGATGCAAGCATCATTGCTCTCGCTTAATCGCAATTTTGACCAAATGACCTTGACCAAATGACCGCGTTACAACTTCCTGTAGTTACCATCCTCCTCGAGCACCACAAGCCCCTGCTTGCGCCAGTTCTTCAGCATCTGCCTCACGGTGTTGTGATTCACATTGGCACCCTTTACCGCTACCGAATGCTGCATCGCCTGCTCGAACGAGAACTGGATATCCAGTCGCTCAAAGATCGAGTCATTCTTGCCACGCTTCTGTCGCTCCCCGTTCAGACCGCCTGCATAGTCGCGACTCGTGAAGGCATTCTCGATACGGTCACGGAAGAAATAGAGGGCATTTTCAATGAGCGAATCAGCAATCACGTCATAAACCTCGAGCATCGTGGGTGTCTGCGCCTTCAATAGCAGGTCCTTCCACAGGTTCGGATTTTGTTTTAACTGCGTCTCGGCACCATTTAGGCCGTGCTTCTGAATCAACGTCTCGCACACCTTACAGAGCATCAGACAGCAGGTCATTCGCTGAGCCGTGACACAAACACGGAAACGCTGACGGGCTTTCGTCCTATCGTCGTTCTTCATCGTTTCCAGACGGATACGCTCCACCCATTCACGACCTTTCGCCTCCAGTTTCGGCAGCACCACCTCACCATACATCAAAGGCAGAAGGTGAGCAATCTGCTGGATGCGTTCGCGCTGGCGATCGGTCAGTACGAAAGGCTTGTCTTCCAGCGGTGCAAACGTGTTGTCGGGTGTGCGCGCCACGGCGATACGGCTCTGGAAACCGTCGGTGTAGTTGTTCACCACGCGATAAAGGGCATCGGGTGTGCCGCACATCGTGACGTTCCACAACAGTTTGTCGATATGCACATTCACAGCATCGGCTGATCGAGCCTCACGCTCGTATTTCGTGCCGTCGTAACTCTGACGCAGCATCACCGAGAAGTCGCTCATCGTCGATTTCCACTTCTGCGCCACCGTGTCGGCCTCAGGAGTGAACGAAAAGGCATGTTTACCTTCTGTATTAGCCAGTCGCTCGGCGAGATTGGCAACGGTGTTGTTCAGTGTCAGACAGCGCACGGGCAGTTTTGGTTCCTCGGGCTGTTCCTTCTTGTTCTTCGCCGCCCGTTTCTTGGCACGCCACTCGTCTTCCTGCATCTGATACATCTTGTCGAGTGCCGCCACCTCACTCATCCAAGCCTCCACCACTGGGTCGATCCCGCCCTTGCCGCTGGCAAAATCACCTGCGATGTACGAGATCAGGTTCAGCCCCTTCTTCTGCCCGTGAACATCGAGCGTCACGCCAGTAGCCAGCGTACCGATACAAGGACAGATAGCCGTCACCACAGGCATTGCCAAAGCTGGTCCAACAGCATCGATACTTTCTTTAATACCCATTGGCATTTTCTTCAAGCCCCCTAAGTTAGGGGGTTGGGGGTCTGAACAATCATCGATATCAATTCCCTCGTTCAGACCCCTGTCGTCCCCTAACTTAGGGGACACAGCCAAGAGATTCAACACATTCCTCAGCCTCACTGGGAACCCATTAAACTCCGACGCAAGGGCACTTTTGATCTTCGCACGCTTCTCTTCCAACGGGAATCCATCGTAACAGGGAATCACCTGGTCGAGCCACTCAAACGAGCGTCCGCAGATATGCCTTAGGTCGCAAGCCAACTGATAGGTCAGTGTATCGCGGTCGCCCTCGGTAGGCTCAAATCCTCGGTTATTCACTTCCCAATATTTCTTGATGATTACCGAAAAGGGAATCCCGTGATAGTCGTTGGGAAACGTTTTTCCACTTGTAGTCTCGGGGTCTGTCCCTGATATTAAAGTCCTGTTAGTCCTGTAGTCCGCTGCAATAATCTCCTGCTTCACACTTTCGCTCACACTTTCTTCAAACAGTCGCTTGTCGGGACCATAAAGTACGTAACTTCTCGGCACTGCAAACGAGCCGCGAGCCAAATCCCTTGTCTTCGAGTCATCGATCACACCAAGTTGAGCAGCCAGCCATTGTTTCGACTGGTCTATGCGCTCTGTTGGCGACAGATGGTCGAACTGACTCGGAATGATATACACGATGCGAAGTCCCTTGCCCGAACAACTCACGTGTACTAATACTATCAGATGCTCCAATTCCATCGACACCAACTTCTGCACCAATCGCTTCCAAGCCTCGCGCGGGTCTTCACCGTTCAGTTCGTCAAGGTCCAGATAAGCCATATTCGTGGGCACAGCACTCTTGGCGTGTCGGCGCCCGTCGGTGTAGTTGGCTAAGAACATCAGCAACGGCAATCCCTGTTTCAGCGTCTTCGCCTCGTCGCTATCGTGGTCAACAGTGGTCAGTTTTTGGCAAGCCACTGCCACCTCTGGCGAGTCCAGAATCTCGTTCAGCTTTTCCTGAGGGCAAGCCAGCACCTGCGCTGACTTGCCATTCTTACAATAAGAAATCATTGTCTATATCCCCTTCCTTTCATTAGTTCACGAATCACCTTCTGCGCAATCGCACTCGCCTGGTTTACCAGTTTCTCGGGCAACAACTCCAGCTGATCCTCGTCGAGTGAGAAGAAGAAATAATACTTCTTATCCTTACCGTGCGAGAGTGAACTGTTGTCTTCGCGAAACAGCGGTTTGTTTTTGTGTCGTTTGGGCAACTCGCTCATATACACATTGCCATCTCTCATGCCTTGCACCAAGAAGTGACCTCTGAAAGCCTCAGCCGCCACATCTTCGCAGCACTCAAAATCAAGTGTACGCTGTCCTGTTTCCAACTTACCGAAGGCCATCATACCCTCGACCATTACCTGTTTTCCTAAAATATTGCTTTTTCTAGTCTTCATATGTTTCTAAGTTTAGCGAGAAGAAGTTTCGGATTCTTTGGCCATTTACTCGAGAATATCCTCCTCGGCTTCAACTCAGAAATTATTGTTTAGCGGTAGATTGATTTTATAAACTCCTTGCCCTGCTTTGTCCACACCAGATAGGGACGTTGTTTGCGGGCGCCGTTAAGCGCGTGATAGTGAAACTTTCGCTCCTCGGCATAGCCGCAGTCGGCATACTTGGCAGTAAGCTTGTAGCGACCGTAACTCCAGTACATCACGCCCTTATCTACCAAGAAGTGGTTCAACTGCTTCACATCCACATCAAGACTCTCAGCCACCTGGGTAGCTGTCAGGCAGTCGTCGGCAGGCAGGTTGCTGCGTGCTATGGTTCGCGCTACAATCTTGTTGGCAGCCTCAACCATCTCGCTCTCGGTAAGCACCTCGCCCGTACGTGGGTTTGTGGTTGGGATATAACCGCCCGTCTGTCGTATCTGTGGCAGCACCTCGGCTGTTACCCAGCGTTTAAATTCCCTAGCCTGTGGCAGTTTAGAACTGAGCACCAAAGCGTAGAGACCCGACTCGTTGATAAAGGTTGCTTTCTGATCTCGACCGATGGCGTCACGAATCGTTACCCCATCCTCGCGATCCTCTTTATCTACATGGTCAAGCAGTGCCTTGCGGGTATTGCTATACCCAAGTGCTTGTGCCACATCCTTACCTACAAAGAAAGTTTCGCCTTTCTCATTAACCAATGTTCGAATCTCGCCGAACATCTCATTCTTAAAGATTTTGATTTCCGTACTCATACCTTATTAATTATTAAGTTTAACAATATCCGTAGCCAGTATCTCTTGGAACACCTGTCCCTGATACTCATGGGTAGAGAAACGAAGGGTGGCCGCAACCACATCACCTTCGTAGAACTTGCACGCCGCCAGATTACCCAGCATAGCGCAC
>CAJOIX010000049.1:4131-4872 GCA_905234815.1 uncultured Prevotella sp.
CACGATATTGCACTTCTGGATGGAACCATTGTCACTCTTTGATGACTGTACGCTAAAGGCCTCGCCTTGGCGTACCACTCTTAAAATTTTTGTTTCCATAAATGATAGTTATTAATTAATGTTCGCGCAGGCCTGCCTGCGTTTCGTCGTATTAGCATGTCAAAGATCCCCACAATCATCTGATTGCGAGTGCAAATGTAGAGTTCAACTATTCAACTGAAAAAAAAAGTTCAGTTGAATTTTCAGTTGAACGACCAAAAACGGCCTATAACACCTGTGTTTATCGTAGTTTCAGAAAAAACAAAAAAAATTCTACTGAAATTCCAGTTGAACTCCAGTAGAACTTCTCAGTTGAACTTTTATGTGAAATCAGCCTTTCACATAGTCGCAGATCCAGTCACAAAAAACCATTTTCTTACCCCTGCCCATATAGATGGCAAATTTCTTGTTTTCTCCTATTGTACCATTCAACAATGCTGTCGCAATACCCAAATCACTCCCGTCAATGATGCCAGCCTTATTCAGACAACCAATGATGTTACCCTTCAGCGTTAGTCGCTTGTCAGCATCCTTCCAGATCTCCAACAACTCCTGCTGGTACTCCGAAGCCAACAGTTCAGAAACAAACTTCTCAATCCAAATATCACCATATTTCGGATCCGTACGGAACTCCTTAAACCAATCCTGCTGCATCAGTCTGGTCAGACTGTTCACGATGCCAAATACATTCGGGCTCTCGTT
>CAJOIX010000050.1 GCA_905234815.1 uncultured Prevotella sp.
AAATAGAAGCAGGACTGACCGAGGAGCAATGGCTGGCAGGCATAAAAACAGCAGCACGCTTCTCACGAGCGTGCTGCCTATCCCTGGAAAATTATATTCCTGAGCACTTCAACGCATAAGCGCTGTTGTTTCTTACTTGATCAACGCCAAGATGGCCTTTGCATCCTCGTCGCCCTCGGCGGCTTTCTTCTTGATTTTAGCACGAATTTTATCACCGTCCTTAGGATTGTTCACTGCACGTTTGAGCCAGGTCTTGGCCTTGACTTTATCAGCAGCGATACCTTTCCCCTTAAAATAACTCTTGCCGAGTTGATACTGGGCATCGGCATTTTCCTGGCGGGCAGCCTTGGCAAACAACGCGACCGCCTTCTTGCGGTCTTTCTCCACACCGCGACCTTCTTTATAACAGAGGCCCAAGCGATACTGCCCTTTGGCATATTCGGCCTTGGCCGATTGGCTGTAGAGTTGGAAGGCACGGGCCAAATCAACATTCACGCCACGGCCCTTCTCATAGCACAAGCCCAAGCGATACTGCGCCTTGGGGTGACCTTTCTGGGCTGCTGCTTTCAGCTTGGGCACGGCTGCCGTATAATTTTTGGCCTCATACAGAGCCCTACCTTCCTTGTAAAGTTTGTCGGCAGTCTGCGCATTCACCGCCACAGCGAGCAAAAGCACAAACAAGGTGAAAAGAATTTTCCTCATATCCTATTTATTCAAAAGATACAATCACTTCTTGCTTTGCAATACTGCTGGTGGTGGGAGTGCCCACAATGGTCACACGACCGGCAGGATCAGAACTGTCGGTGGCATTGTCGCAGGCCCAGCCATTGGCTACCCTGGCTTCGAAATAGCCGCCGCTGAGCGTAATGTTCGTATCGCTCTTCACAGCCTTGGGCTTAGCATTGTTCTTGGTGCCAGTGGTGGTGGCCACAAGCGAACCGCCTGTAACAATCACATCGGCATCGCAGTTGATGCCCTTGCCGCCATCGCCGCTGCTGCTGAGCGTGACGGTACCACCGCTAAGGGTGAACACACCCGTGCTGCGGATGCAGGCAGCGCTTGAGTATTCATAGACAAAGGTTGTTTCGTTGTAAACTTCTTCGCAATCGCCGGTGGTGGTTATGTTAACCGTTCCGCCCGTGATGGTGGTCTCTGCCTCGCTGCGGATACCACGACCGCCCAAAGAATTCACTTCTACATTGAGCACACCGCCATTGATGAACACGCCGTCGTTGGCCTTGACACCGTTTGAACCGGTGGTGGATGTGGTGGTGTTGATGGTAATGTCGCTCTCGATGGTGAGATAGTCGTCGGCAGCAATGGCATTCTTGCAGTTGGCTGTAACATTCAGTGTACCTGCGCCACTAAAATAAACCTGTCCTTCGGAGAAGAGGGTGCCCTTCTGGTCGATGACTGTGCCCTCACTGTCGGTAACATCGGTGTAGGCAGTGCCATCGGAAAGCGTGTTGGTGGTTCCGTCGAGACACTGTACGTAAAGCGACTTCGAGCACTGGTTGTTGATGGCGGGACCGTCGGCATTGTGAATGGTCACGTTGTTCAGCTGAATGGTGTATTTCTTGTTGCGATAAACGAGCAACGAGCCATCGCTGGTGCTTCCGCTGAGCACGAGCGTCAAGCCTTCGGCCGTCTCATATGCTGTGGGGTCGTTCACCACCACATCGGCATTAGACACGGAAACATAGCCCTTGTCGTCGCCAGTGACGGTGGCCGAACCATCGCTGAAGGTAATGTAAATCACCATTCCATCGGTATCTGCGCCATCGTCTTCATCGTCATCGCTCTCGCTGTCGAGCGAATAGGAACTGAAGTCGTAAGCGCTGAAATCGGTGTCATCTTTCTCGCAGGCTGTGAACAGTACGAGGTTCAAGCAAGCTATAAAAATATATAGAACTGATTTTTTCATAACTTATGGTCTGAATTGATTAGAATTTAAACGTATAACTCACACCGAGATAGTGCATATTGGGGTCGTAACTGCCTTCTTCTTTATCTTCCAACTGCTGAAAACGATAGAACGCGCCAACAGTGTGTTGCTTGTTGATTTTATAGTCAGTGCCGGCGGTGTAGCGAATCTTGTCTATTCCCCAATTGTTGAATAGTTCAATGGAAGCATAAGGATTCCATTTCACGTGTTTCCGGTCGTATTCTATTTGGAAACGTGAGCGCAACTCGTTCTTGCCCGAACCACTGCGCACATAGTCATCGTCGAGTGTCATATCAATATCGTCGCTACCGTCAACACGCCATTTCCAGCGGGTTGTGGCTTTCTCTGGGCGATAGGTGTACTGCCAGCGCTCACGCAGCGAAATGCGGATGCCGTTGCCAAACTTGTAACTACCGGTGAGCGATGCGGTTACGCGGTGCTTAATGCCCCAATAGCTGGGACGCCACTTCACTTTATTGTGCTTGACGGTTACACCATCATCTTCGTAAGTGGAATAGTATTCCACCTTCTCACGATTGTTTTCGTAAATCATACTGTAGCCTGCATCGGCCTTCAACCAACTATTTATCTTATAGCTTGCGCCGAGACCTATCTTCCAGCGGTCGATGGTTTGGAAGTCGTTGCGTGTGCGGAAATCGCCTTCCAGACTTACAGAGAGGTTCTTGTTGATTTTTTTCTGAGCTTCAAGCTCCATGAGTAGTCCGCTCTCAGTCTGTGCCAGAGCGCAGAGAGGTGAAAGAAGAGCGAGGATTGCAATGGTCAGAAATAATTTAAATGTTCTCATATTCCGAAGTTTTAAGTTTCAACGTGCTGTCTATATCTTTACTTCCACGACCTTCGTAGGACACGCGGAGTATGGCCATGTCGCGCAGAAAGTCGATGCTTCCCACTTCCACATCAAGGATCTTTATGCCCAGACGCGATTCCAAATCCTGAATCAGCTCTTCGCGCTTTTCGGGCTTTATGAGCTCGATGCGATCGTATTGTATCAGTTTCGAGGCGTGCATCTTTAACTTCAGCTCGCAGAACACAATGGCCAGAATAAAGACACCGTCAATAATCAGTAAGCGGGCAAAGTCGGCCGCTGTGTTGAATGCTGGACTTTCGATGTCCTCCATGGCGTGAACCACCGACAGGCATACAATGATGAAAAGGTAAGTCATTTCGCGCACCGGCATGGTGTCAGTGCGGTAGCGCATGATGGAGAAGATGCCGAAGAGTCCGAGTCCTACGCCCATGGTCGCCTTGCCGCGGTCCATGTGCATCATAATGCTTACGAGGAAGTAGATGGCCACCGTGATAAGCATGAATGTGAAATAGAAATCACGACGGTTGCTCTTGCTGTAATACAGTTTGTCAACAATGATCCAGTTGACGGCGAAGCAGATGGCGAACCTAAGCAGTGCGTTGCAGAATTCGAGGTTCAGAAAATTGATAATGTCCATAATTGTATTCGTTTTGATAGGTTGTGTTCTCGTTAATAATCCTTTCGGTGTAATGTAGTTTCTCCTTAAACTGGTTGACGGGCAGCAGCGGGTTAGTGAGTGCCGAGCCCATGCAGTACTTCGAGAACCCGTGCGGATGGATGTGCAGCTGGCGCAGCTTGTCGAGTATGGGTGAATAGACCATCCCGTCGCGTTTCAGTTCGATGATGACCAGGTCGCCCATGTCTGTTTGTAGTCCGCTCTGCAGGTTACGGAACCGCAGGTTGCTGTCAATGGTCAGCCGTTCGGTCTTCGCCTTGTTCACCAGTGTAATACGCGAGAAGTGGTTGTTCAGGGCTGGCTGTAGTGAGTCCGTCTTGTAATACAGGTTGCTGTCCAGGAACAGCCGCTTCTCCGGGTCGCGCAGATCCATGTCGTCAACCTCCATGCGTTTCTTTTTGGTGCGTCCGTGGTTGTTCTTGGTTTTCACCTCCATGAATTGTAGTCCGCTGACGCAATAGGTACGGAAGCGAATCTTCTGCCGGTTTGCATGTCCGTGCTGGTGCGTGGTGTACATGTCGAAACGGGTGGTGTCGAAGTAT
>CAJOIX010000051.1 GCA_905234815.1 uncultured Prevotella sp.
AGGCGCGCATTGACATAGGAGAAGGTATTTTCAAAATGTAACGAATGGATCGGGTGCAGATCTACGCCCGCCTCGAAGCCTAAGAGCAGGGCATCGCCCTGCGTATAGACGAAGGTAGAATAGTCTGGGTCGATGATTTCTGCCACGCGACGGGCAAACACGAAGTTACTGATGCGATTGGCAAAGAGCGCCAGCTGCAAAGAAACATAATCGCTCGCGTAGTCCACGCCCAAATCGGTCTGCATACTATATTCAGCCTTCAACCGCTGATTGCCTACCTCGTAGCGGATTGAGCCCTCGTGCACACCGTTTGAGGCAAGCTCGCTCACGTTGGGAGAGCGGAATCCGCGTGCCAGATTCCAGCGCACATTCCAGCGGTCGGTCACGTTCCACACGGCTCCCAGACTTCCGGTCAGTCCATAGAAGTGGCGAGAGAAATCTGCGAACCGCCATGCGTTGTCCTCCATCAGGCCGTAGCTGTGCAACCCACGACGATCCAATCGCAAACCGCCATTGAGCGTCAGTCGGCGCAGCGACTTGCTGGCGGTCAGATACACCCCGGCATCGAAGAGCCGATAGTCGGGAATAAGATACTCCTCGCCCCGATTTTCCGACCGCTGCCACATACCGGCAATGCCCGTTGCAAAGCGCCATCCATGCTGTTCCTCGCTCTGGAAGCGTAAATCGTAGGTCAGGGTGTGCAGTCGCAGGTAGAGCCCATAGTCGATGGGACTTTCTTCATATTCCTTACGGCCATTCTGCTGATAGCCTACTGTGGCCTTCAGATAGCCTGACGAGAGGTTGAGCGAATGATCCCACACCAGTTTATAGTGGTCCACGCGCTGGAATGGCAAGCCGTGGCCGTAGGTTTTCAAATGGCTCGAAGGCGAAAGGAGAAGACCCGAAAGTTCATCGCGCTCACCCTCCACGATGGAAGGTGCGAGCGAATAGGCCGATGCCACCAGATGGGAATAGCCCCAATAGCGATTCACACCGAGCATCAGTCGAGCCGATTGTTCACGGGCCTGCGAGCCTGGCACGTAACCATCGTATCGGTTCTTATAGGCATGGGCCAATTTCTGGCTCCACTGCGCATCCCATACAAAACCTTTCTGATTGCCGGCCAGCCAGAGCGAATAGCCCGCCTGGCCGTTATTGGTGTGATACTCGCTGAGCAATGAACCTTCAACTGCACCCTCTGGTTGTATGGGGCGGCTGTGAAGAAGCACCACACCAGCCATGGCATCCGAACCATACATGAGCGAGGCCGGTCCTTTGAGTATCTCTGCCGAGTGAACAGCAGTGCTGGCCACCTCCACACCATGTTCGTCGCCCCACTGCTGGCCTTCTTGGCGCACGCCGTCGCTCAACACCACCACGCGGTTATAACCCAATCCGCGAATGATGGGCTTCGATATGCTGCTGCCTGTCTGCAGCTGGGCAATGCCGGCCTGGTGCGAAAGGGCATCAATCACATTCATCGATGCCGTGGCGCGTAAATCCTGCGCACTGACCAGACTCACCGGCGCACTGGCATACTTCAGTTTGGTGCTGCCGGCAACACCTGTCACTACCACCTCGTTCAGATCGAGATGACGAAAAAACACATCGGTAGAATCCTCCGCATGGCGATGCAGACTATCAGGGCTGGACTGGCCGGAAGCCACCAGCGGACAGCAACACCAAACAAAGAGCAGGAGGAAAGAAAAAAATAGAGAACGATTCATAATGGGCGCAAAGGTACTGAACAAGTATTACAAATCATGCACGAAGAATTAAAAAATGTGTATCTTTGCCGAGCATTAGCGTTAAACAGCCAAACCATGAAACAATACGATTTCCTCATTGTCGGTGCCGGACTCTTCGGCAGCGTCTTTGCCCACCAAGCCCGCCAAGCAGGCAAGCGATGCCTGGTCATTGACAAGCGGCCGCATCTGGGCGGAAACCTCTATTGTGAGAACATAGCGGGCATCAACGTACACAAATACGGTGCCCACATCTTCCACACATCCAATGCCGAGGTGTGGAATTTTGTCAACAACATCGTACCCTTCAACCATTACATCAATTCGCCGGTGGCCAACTACCAGGGGCGCCTCTACAATCTGCCGTTCAACATGAACACCTTCCACCAGATGTGGGGCGTGCTGACACCCGACGAAGCCCGCCGCGAGATTGAGCAACAACGCAGCGAAGTGCTCAAGCGGCTCAACCAAGAGGGCAAGACCGAGCCCGCCAACCTCGAAGAGCAAGCCCTGCTGCTCGTGGGAAAAGACATCTACGAGCGACTCATCAAAGGCTACACCGAGAAACAATGGGGGCGGAAATGCACCGAGCTGCCGCCGTTCATCATCAAGCGTCTGCCGGTGCGGTTTGTGTTCGACAACAACTACTTCAACGACACCTTCCAAGGCATACCCATTGGCGGCTACAACAAACTCATTGACGGACTGCTCGACGGCATTGAGACCCGACTGAACGCCGACTTCTTTGCCGACCGCAGCCACTGGGAAAGTCTCGCCGAGAAGATTGTCTTCACAGGACAGATAGACCAATACTTCGACTTCTGCTACGGCAGTCTCGAATACCGCACCGTCAGTTTCGAGGAGCAAACGCTGCCGCAGGCCAATTTCCAAGGCAACGCCGTGGTCAACTATACCGAAGCCGACATACCATACACCCGCATCATCGAGCACAAACACTTTGAAATGTTTGGCGACGAAGTGTACGACAACCCGCAGACGGTCATCTCGCGCGAGTTTTCCACCACGTGGCAGAAAGGCAAAGAACCCTACTACCCCGTCAACAACGAACAGAACAACCGCCTGGCCGAAAAGTATCGCGAGCTGGGCAAAGCACAAAAGAATGTCATCTTTGGCGGACGACTGGCCGAATACAAATACTACGACATGGCCCCCATCGTAGAACAAGTCCTGAAAATGAAAATATAATCCCCCACTTCCAACCTCCCCATGAAGGGGAGGCTTTTTTTAGGGTGTTCTGACAATACTTTTTTAGGAGTTCAGGAGTTGCAGGAGTTGCATGAGTTCAGACAATACTTGCGCCCCTACCTAACCTCCTCCCCTCAAGAGGATGAACCTACACCCTCTCTTGAGGAGAGGGCTGGGGAGAGACTTACGTTTTCCTCCCCTTGATAGGGAGGTTAGGTAGGGGCCTATTCCAGTGTTTTTTGTAATATCTGCGTGACAAATTTACTGTCTCTATTTTCGCGAATTTCAAATTTTTTTTCGCGAGCGCACAAATACGCGATTCTGGAGAGAGTTGCGAAGAAAACCCATAAACACCAGATATACAACCACTTACAAAGAATCAACTCCAAAACTCAAAATTTTCGATTTGTAAAAGCATAGCTTTTGGCGAGTAAAAGCTATGCTTTTGGTCGGCAAGAGGTATGCTTTTGCATTGCAAAAGAGCACCTTTTGGAGCGCGAAACATCGGTTTTTCGGCTCAAAAAAGCCCGAAATCGACGCCCGAAGCGGTCATTGGGGGTCAAAATTTACAACTCTAAACAGAAAATTTAGCCTATCTGCACGATTTTTTGAAGCAAAAAAAAGAGCCCTCAGAGAAAAATATCACTCTCCAAATTTTTTATTTCGGTGTTTGTATATTGTTTTAAAAAAAATATGTAGTTTTGTTGCATTCTTGGTGTATTGCCGAAGCCCGAAGGGTGAGGCAGGGAACAAGAATCTATATATAGGAAAAGCGTTCTTGACGCTTTGTTCTTGGCGCATCGGAATCTGGCAGTTCCAAATTAGTAGTCAGGACTCAAAGCAACGAAGACGCTCATGGGTATGTAATATCCGACAAATGATAGCTGACAGCCATTATTGGTTTCATTGCAGCATTTGTCGTTGATAAACACATATCAGCGTGGGCTTCGGCGTTGCTCGTTCAACTACTAGGGCGATGCCAGAGCCTCGATGCGTGGGACGAGTAACAAGGAGATTCCCACGCTT
>CAJOIX010000052.1 GCA_905234815.1 uncultured Prevotella sp.
GTTCTACACGCAGTTGACTGACATTGAACGCGAGTTGCAGCACTATTGGCAGCACTTCCGCGGAAAGGTGGTGTTGTGTAACTGCGACGACCCCTACGAAAGTAATTTCTTTAAGTATTTCGCCCTGCGATTCAACCAGTTGGGGCTGAAGAAACTGATTTGTACCTGCTACGACGGCTCGCCCGTAATGGGTTCAGAGTTGTCGCTCTTTGCGCTGGACGCGGAGGGCGAAGAGAAAAAAGTGGCCTACAAAGTGGAGATTACGGAAGTGAGCGATGTGAATGGAGACGGCGCCGTCGATTTGGCAGATGTGGAGTATCTCATCAAGAACGACAAGAACGTACTTTCTGTGCTTCGTGGCAATGGCGATTTCCGCAGCCAAGAATGTATCGAACTGCTCAAGGAAGCTGACATCGTCGTGACCAACCCACCCTTCTCACTGTTTAGAGAATATGTGGCGCAGTTGGTGCAATATGAAAAGAAATTCTTGATTATTGGAAATAAAAATTCTATTACCTACAAAGAAGTATTCCCATTAATCAAAGAAAATAAATTGTGGGTAGGAGTTACTCCAATGAGTAAAGATTTACTATTCTATATACCGGAAAAAGACCAAGAGCGACTTTTGAATGAGAAAAAGGCTGGAAGTGCGTATCGAATAGTTGAAGGAAAGATAATGGGACGTTCTCAGTCTATTTGGTTAACAAACTTAGACCACAATAAGCGGCATGAAATGTTGGATTTGGTTTGTCGCTATTCCCCCGAGGAATATCCCACTTACGACAATTACAATGCAATTGAGGTCGGAAAAACAGCCGATATCCCTTGTGATTACGATGGCGCAATGGGTGTGCCCATTACATTCCTTGACAAATACAATCCTGAACAATTTGAGATTCTAAACGCAAACCATTATCGAAAAAGTGATTATGTTAAGATCAAGTCGCATGGTTTGATAAAAGACAAAGAAGGTGCAATTGATGGAAAACCAACTTATGTACGAATCCTCATCCGCAACAAACACCCACAAAAGATATGATGACAATTAAAGAAATTGAGGTCACGGTGAGAGAAATCACCTCTGGCTATGTGAACAACGACGAACAGGGAGTGAGAGGATATAACGGACAGCTCGATATTCGTCCGCCCTACCAGCGTGAGTTTATCTACAACGAAAAAGAGCAGCAGGCCGTGATTACAACGGTGCTGCATGACTACCCGCTGAGCGTGATGTACTGGGTGAAACGAAGCGAAGATGCCGATTGCCCCTACGAGGTGATGGACGGACAGCAGCGCACACTCTCGCTCTGCGAATATGTGGCAGGGAAATTCTCCTATGATTTCAAGAATTTCTTCAATCAGCCAAAGGATATACAAGACCGCATACTCAACTACAAATTGACGGTCTATGTATGCGAGGGCGAACCGTCGGAAAAACTGGAGTGGTTCAAGACCATCAATATAGCCGGCAAGCCCCTCAACGAGCAGGAGATAAACAATGCTATCTACGCCGGTCCGTTCGTGTCGGACGCCAAACGCCATTTCTCTAAATCAAACTGCGGCGCTTACCGATTGGGCAAAGACCTCGTAGATGGCACGCCCATACGCCAAGACTTCTTGAAGAAAGCCTTGGAATGGATGGCCGACCACGAGACGCGCAATGGCCACCGGCAGACGGCCGTGGGCTATATGGCCGCACATCAGCACGATCAGAATGCCAACAACCTGTGGACTTATTTCCAGAATGTGCTGAATTGGGCCATCACCAATTTCGACATGAAGCGATTCAAGAAAATAATGAAGGGACTCGACTGGGCGTTGTTCTACGACAAGTACAGCAAGGAAACGCTGAATACGGCAGAACTGGCACAGCGCATCTCTGCTCTGATGCGCGACAGCGAAATACAAAAACCGAAGGGCATCATTCCCTATGTGCTCACAGGCGATGAACGCCATCTTGACCTGCGGGCATTCCCCGATGACATTAAACTCGTGGTCTATGAAAAACAAAACCACATTTGTCGGTTGTGCGGCAAAGAGTTTGACTACGAATTTATGGAGGGCGACCACATCAAACCGTGGCATGAGGGCGGACGAACCGTGGAGGAGAACTGCCAGATGCTCTGTCGTGACTGCAATCGGCACAAGGGAGGAAAGTGATTTTGCTTTCCTCCCGCCGCGCGGCAACCGTCAGGCGCGGCGATGGGGATGACAAACAGGTACAAAAAAATTTTCCCTGCAACCCCGAAAGGTCACAGGGAAACACCCCAAGTGGGCGTTGACGGATTCGAACCGCCGACCCTCTGCTTGTAAGGCAGATGCTCTAAACCAGCTGAGCTAAACGCCCGTGCTTTCTCGAAAAGCGATGCAAAGGTAGTGCTTTTTCTCAAACTACCAAAACTTTTCCCAATTTTTTGCAGAAAAAATTAAAAAATACTTGTTTTCGTAGTCATTTCGCGGTGGCAGAACGCAGAAAAAGACCGCAACCGCGAGGGCGACAGACAGTGGGTGTAGCGCAAGGCGAGCCAGACCACAAGGCAGAATGTTGCAGCATAGGCGCTTGCGGCCAGCAGCGCTAACGGCTCGCTGATTCGCCCCACATATTTCAACACGAACAACGCATTGATGGCCAGTCGTATTGTTGTTTATGTTCATGTCTTTCTTTTGCTCCGCGTTTTTGCTCCGCGCAGGCCTTTTTTTGTGTCTCTGCTCGTGCGGCTTATCTTTTAGAATCCGAGGTATGTCTTTATTTTACTCCGCATGCTCTGTATGCGCGGACTTTTTTCTGCTCGTGCGACTTTTTGTGCTAATGTCTTCGTTTTGCGGGAACAAAAATAGGTGAAAAATTGCAAGAAAAGCACACCGCGCGAGTTTTTTTGCGATTTGTAACCCTCCCAGAGCCGCGCAACTCCCTCGCCTCATTATCCCCTCAAAATCACCTCGGGTCATTGACGACAGAGCCACTTCTTTCGCTCTGGATCAGGCATCTTTTCTATGGCGTATCGAAGGGTGGTGCGGGGCATTTCGTGAGCGTGGAGACGTAGGAAATCGCGCAGTAAATCCATTGACACACGTTTCCCCATTTCACGCAGCATCCACCCCACCGCCTTGTGCATCAAGTCGTGCGGATGATGCAGATGTATCTCTGCATAACGCAGGCACCACGAGGCGTCGCCCTGTTGTGAGGTTTTCAACGTGCAGACCATGCTTATCCGCTGTCTCCATAGACTTTGGCTCTTCGCCAATCCGTCAAGCACTTGTAATTTATAACTGTCTGTACCGTCACCAAGTAGGGTCGGTAACAGCAGCCAGGCTCCCAAGATTTTCGGCGCCGAGAGATCCACTAAATCCCAGTTGTTAGCTCGGTCGGAATACTGCAGATACAGTTGGAGAATTTCATCGCGCTTTCTGATAGCTTCGTCATCATTTTCAAGCCGTTTTTTTGCCAATTGTTCAAACTGCGATACCATCAGCAGAAGGCCGCAAAGCCTCACCTCATGCCAGCGAGACATCAGCAACTCAGGCACTTCACTCAGCGGACAATCTTTGCATTGCTTGACAATCTCGCGTGTCTGAGGAACTTTCAAGCCCAGAAACTCATCCCCTTCGCCATACTCGCCCTTTCCAGTCTTGAAGAATAGCATCAGCCCCTGTCGCTGTTCCTCATTGTAGAGCGACTCCATGTATTTGATAATCTCGATTGCTTTCATCATCGCCACAAAGATATTGATTTCCTGCAAGAAAAAAGTGCATGGCTAAAAATAACCATGCACTTCTTCCAAATATCTTTAATCGAGATGATCTTACTTCAC
>CAJOIX010000053.1 GCA_905234815.1 uncultured Prevotella sp.
TATATCTGTGTTATCTGTGATATCTGTGTGACAAATCAGCCGTTTTCTGAAAGCTATGCTTTTGGCCTTTAAAAGCTATGCTTTTAGGCTCCAATACCTATGCTTTTGGCGTACAAAAGCATAGCTTTTAAAAATGGGGGGTATTTAGCGGTGTTTTGGAGGGATTTTTTTGCTGTTACGAAGTAAGATTTTTGCAGTGCGGAATAATTTTGTTACTTTTGCGGTGAAATTATCGCTCACGAGCGAAGAAATCAATTCACTCTTTTACCATTTAGCATGGAAGATTTTATAGTTTCTGCGCGTAAGTACCGCCCCACGACGTTCGACTCTGTTGTGGGACAGTCGGCGCTGACCACTACGCTGAAGAACGCGGTGCGCACGGGCAAGTTGGCCCATGCCTACCTGTTCTGCGGCCCGCGTGGTGTGGGCAAAACCACTTGTGCCCGCATCTTTGCCAAGGCCATCAATTGCGAGCATCCCACTGCCGACGGCGAAGCCTGCAACGAATGTGAGTCGTGTCGCGCCTTCAACGAGGGGCGCTCGCTGAACATTTTCGAGCTCGACGCCGCTTCGAACAACTCGGTTGACAATATGCGCAAGCTGACGGAGCAGACGGCCATCCCTCCGCAGCTGGGCAAGTACAAGGTGTTCATCATCGACGAGGTGCACATGCTTTCCACCGCCGCGTTCAACGCTTTCCTGAAAACACTGGAAGAACCTCCCTCGTATGTGATTTTCATTCTCGCCACCACGGAGAAGCACAAGATTCTGCCCACCATCATATCGCGCTGTCAGATTTACGACTTTGAGCGGATGAACGTGCAGGACACCGTGGCCCACCTGAAATCGGTGGCCGAGCGCGAAGGCATCCAGTACGAAGAGAAGGCCCTGGCGTTTATCGCCGAGAAAGCCGATGGCGGTATGCGCGATGCGCTGTCAATCTTCGACCAGGTGGTGAGCTACTCGCAGGGCAATCTGACCTACGAGAAAACCATTGAAGACCTGAACGAGCTCGATGCCGACAACTATTTCCGGCTGGTGGATCTGGCCGTGGAAAACCGTGTGACCGACATCATGCTGCTCGTGAACGATATCGTGGCCAAGGGCTTCGATCCAGGCCATCTCATCAACGGACTGGCCACCCATCTGCGCAATGTGCTCATGGCCAAAGACCCGCAAACGCTGCCACTGCTCGAAGTGAGCCAGGAGCAGGCCGCAAAATATCAGGATCAGGCGCTGAAGTGCCCCACACCCTTCCTCTATCAGGGCATCAAACTGTTGAACCGCTGCGACTTGAACTATCGGCAGAGCTCCAACAAGCGCCTGCTGGTAGAGATCACGCTCATCCAGCTGGCACAGGCCACGCAGCCCGACGATGACGATAGCGCGGGGCGTAGCCCCAGACGATTGAAATCCCTGTTCCGCAAACTAAAAAAGTCGCTGACGCCCGAGGCTCAACAGGTGGCCAAGCCAGCGGCTGACAAGGCGGCTCCGGCAGCCCCCGCGGCTTCTGTGGCCAACCCTGCTCCGGCAGCACCCGCAACTCCGAAAGAACCTAAAAAGCCCGCCCAGCCCGCCGCTCCAGCGGCACTGAAACGACAGAAATCCGGCTTTGGAATGACCTTCGGCTCGCTGCTCAAACAAGACACCCACGCGGTGGTCGAGGAAGAAGAAACCCCAGTGGATGCAGGCGATGTGCACTTCACGGCCGATGAACTGCAGTTGGAATGGCTCGCCATGTGCAACCGTATGCCCGCCAAGATGCGCGCCATGGCCTATCGACTGAAGAATGCACAGGTGCATATCACCGAATTTCCGCAGGTGGAAGTGGTGCTTGACAACAAGCTGCTGCTCGACGAGGTGGAGAAAATAGAGCGCCGCATACGCGCCACACTCGCCCAAGCGCTCCACAACAGTGCACTCACGCTCACTTGCCGACTGGCCCGTCCCGATGAAATACAGGAACTGCCCACACGCGAGAAAGTCCTGAAACAGATGCTCGCGCAGTACGACTGGCTTCAACCCCTCATCAATGAGCTCCAATTGGAAAGAGCCGATTGATAAAACACGTTCGTAAGAAAAATTATTATTACTTTTGCACTGTCGAAAGAAACCGAAAAATAGAAATAAAGTAAAATCGTCAAATAATGAATATCCTTGAACTGAGCGAACAGGAAATCGTTCGCCGCCAAAGTCTCAACGAGTTGCGGCAGATG
>CAJOIX010000054.1 GCA_905234815.1 uncultured Prevotella sp.
ATTCTCGGTCGCGAGTCTCAGCCAGATACTGCAGATACTCTTTTCGTTTTATTCCTGCCATCGCTCGCTAAAAATTTGGGTAACCAAGTTTCGAGTTCAGGAATCGCAGGCCTTCAAGCGTCCACGTCATGTAGTGGTGTATCTTCTTCTCACCTTTCAGCGAGTAGCTCACGTGGGTACGTTCGGCAGTGTAGCCTCGGCCTTGCAGATCGTCGCTCAGGTTCCAGCGACCGTTGCGACGATATTGTATGCCCATGTCGCGCAGCACGGCGTTGAAGTCGAGTGTTGTCATGTTGAACGTCTTGGCCACCTGCGTGGCAGTCAGAGTGTCCTCGGCCTCCTCGTTCAGTATTCGCAATCCCTCGCCAACTATATTGTCGGCCATCGCCAGAATCTTCTGCGGACTTGGCAGCGCCAACTGCTGCTCTCGCGCTCCAGCTCCTCCCATCGCAGCACCAACTTGGCGCGCATCTCATCGTCATACTTGGTGGCGATGTAGAGGCATTCGGTTTTGGAGAGTGAGTAGCACGGTTTTAAGCGTCCGCGCAAATCCGTATACTCAATGAGTCCAAATTTGGACCCATTAACTTTTTCCCACGCAGGCTCCATATTTCTAATGTCGCGCATCACGTGTTTGTGTTGTTTCCCGCAGAGCTCAGCAATGTCGAGCGAAGACATTCGCAAATCCTCCTGCTCACTGCGCTTTGCAGCCTTACGGGTTGATAAACTTGTTGTTGTTGAAATAACTGTTGTTGTAATCATAATAAATAAAGTATTTTAGAAAGTTAATAATTAAGTTTATTAATAATGTTCGCGCGCCTAAGCACGCGGTAATATCGCCTCCCGCCGTTCGGGAGGTGATTTTGGTAGCAGCATGTCAAAGAACGATTTTCGAGGCGCAGCCTCAAGAACGCACTGCAAAATTATGACTAAAAACACACGTATTGAAGGAAAAAATCGGCTTATCCCGAGCTCACACGAAGCACACGAAGAATAAGCCACACTTCGCACGAAGCGCACGAAATAAGGGGATAAAAAAAGACTGAAGATTATGATTTCTTCAGTCTTTGATAGATTTCTATTACCAGTTTTTGTATTCGTTTTCGCCTGTCGTCATCTACAGGATACGGATATTTCGCTGATGTCCACTCCTGCATCGGCGGCAGACACTCATTAAGTATAAACCAGCACTTGCACTCAAGCCTCAGCGTGTCGGTATAGGCCTTGTAGCGTTTGTCGGCTCCAGTCTCAGCTTTGTTCACACGCTTAAGCACACCAGGCAGCAGTCGGTCGATATCTGCAAAGAAATCGGCATGACACTTCATTATCAGTTCGCGTTCCATATAATAATGGTACGCGATGTAGACAGCCACCCAATCACGCCCCGACTCGGTATCCATTCTCGGCAGCACACCATTGACAGCCGATCGCAGCACATGTTGGCGCTCCATTGTGTCGAACCTATCAGCCTTGAAGAACTTAAAGTCTATTAGCTGGGCGGTCGGTTCCTCAGCACGTTCCTTTTCGGGCTTGCCACCATAGTAATTATGCTGATGCTCCACATGAGCATTATAGTTCCAGATGTATGCATACTGGTTTACGCCAGCAAGCTGTTGCGGTTTGTTTTTATCTTCGTTATTCATCTGCTAATAATGCGCTTGCAGGTGCCATTGGGGGCAGCTCTGGGAAATTATTGTTCTGATCATCAACATGAGCATTGTAGTTTGCCGCATTGATGGTTGTGGTTGGTTTATTGGCCGCCTCTTTAATAGCGTCGGCCAACTCTCTGTTCACATCACCTTGCAGATTGGTTATCTCGTCAACCTTGGCCATCATCATAGGCGGAGTGCCATCGGTTAGTGTGTGATGCAGAAAATGACCGGCAAAGCAACGTCCGCTGTTATCCAGCGCACTTATATAGCTGATGGTTTTGTATATCGAAAGCACGAAAAACTGATTAACCACCATCGTTGGTTGCTGACTATTCTGCTGCTGAACAATAGCTTCAAGTTCGGCGATACGGCGGTCTTTAGCCGCTATCACTTCATCTTTTGCAGCCATCATCACCTGCATCTCCATCAACTGGACTTTCTTCTCGTTCAGCTCGGTTTGCAACTTGGTTAGGTCGGCAGACAAGGCTTCGTTTTGCGCCTTCATCATACCTCCGTTGTGGGCCAAATCGGCCACAAATTTAAGTTCTTCTATAGTTGATTCCATTATTATCAATCCTTTTAACTTAGTTTAGTGCAAAGGTACTAAAAATCCCCCAAACTCCAGCACTTTTATGCATAAAATTTGGGGGACTTGAACAAAATACTTCTTACTCTTTGTCTTCCTTATTATCCAATAGCGCCTTGACAGCCTTATCGAAATCACTTTCCAATAATCGCATTTCGCGTTCACGGTAGATT
>CAJOIX010000055.1 GCA_905234815.1 uncultured Prevotella sp.
TGATATCGTGGTGTTATGGCTTTGATTAGATTCTGTATATTTGATTATATCTCGTATCGCTTCATGTGGAAGTGTCTTGGGTTTCCATAAGTAATTGAAATTCAAAAAGGCAGGGAAAAGAAAGGTTGAGATGGCACTTTGAGGCAAAATGACGATTTCTTCGGCCAAATTTATTCTTTTCTTTGAAAAAGTTTGGCTATTCCAAATAAAAGCTGTACCTTTGCACCAACAAATCCCACCACGCTTCTCGTCGCAAGACCAGCGGACCAGGGTGGGACGTTTCTTTTAATATGGAATATACAAAGCAGCCCATCACCCTCGCTGAACAGATAAACATACTGAAACAGCGAGGGCTTATTTTTGAAGATGAGGAACAGGCTATAGCCGTCCTCAACCACATCAGCTATTTCCGTCTTGCCAGTTATTGGCGAGTGATGGAGGAGAACAGCCGCATACACCGTTTTCGAAACGGAAGCAGATTCTCATCTGTTCTGACACTTTACAACTTTGACAGCGAACTGCGCTCTTTGGTGTTCAATGCTCTCCAACATATTGAGATTGCATCGAGAACCAAGATTAACCAGCATTTTGCCATGACCTACGGCTCATTCTGGTTTATGGACTCCTCGCTTGCAGCCAATGAATACCGCTACAATAAGAATCTGGAATCTCTGCGTACAGAGCTAAGCCGCTGCCGTGACGAGTTCATTCTGGAACACTTCAGGAAATACGACTCACCCGAATTCCCTCCATCATGGAAGACGCTTGAAGTTGCCTCATTCGGCACCCTCTCCAAGCTCTACAACAATATGAACGACTTCAATCTCATGAAGCGTGTGGCTCGCGATTTTGACATGCCCCAGCATGAATATCTTCGCAGTTGGTTGGAAAGTCTCACCATCGTCCGTAACTATTGTGCCCACCATGCCCGACTTTGGAATGCACACTTTGCCGTGCGTCCAAAGATAACTTCACGGATGCGCCAACGATGGATAAGAAATCTCAATTTCCCCATCGACCGTCTCTATCCGCAACTTTGCTGCATTGCCTATTGGCTCAACAGCATCAATCCCCAGAACACCTTCGTTCAGGACTTCAGATCGCTCTTGAGCAGATACCCAATGGTGCAGCCCTCCATGATGGGTTTTCCCCGTGGGTGGGAGAATGAACCGTTGTGGCAATAGATAGAATACCACGAGGCGGGCGAGGATGGAAATAAGGCATCCTCGCCCGATTTTGTTGGGAAAATACCCCAAAATAAAGAAATTTGAGTTTGAACCAGAAAATAATCGCATTTCTGCTTTACATTTTCTTCATCTGAACTGTATTATAAGTGTATGACACGAAAAGAAATGACGAACGAGCGAGCGCAGAGTGATGTTCGCATCAACTCTGCCGAGCGAGGAGGAATTGGACGGAGTCAAATCGAAAGTCTGTTCAAGACACACTACACGCAGATGTATCATCTGGCACTCACATTACTCTTCGATGAAGCGGAGAGCAAGGACGTGGTGAGCGATGTGTTCGCCAGTCTGCTTAGCGGCAAGGTAGTGATGAAAGCAGACAACGCAAAAGCATTCCTCTTGGCGAGCGTGTACCATCGTTGCCTGAATGTGTTGCAACACAAACAGGTACAAGAACGCTTTGCACGCCTGCTTACCGAGGATGCTGATACACTTATTAGCGACAATACAGCGGAAGAGCAAATGCAGATGGAGGAACTGATGCGCTACGTGCGGGACAACCTGTCACCGATGGAGCAGAATATCTTCCGACTGCGCTACCTACGAGAAATGACCTGCCAGGAAGTGGCCGAAGCGCTGATCGTCAGCCGCCAGACCGTCCACACCCATCTGAAGCAGTCGGTGGGGAAAATAAGAAAGTATTTCAATTCAAACTCAAAAGCAATATGATGACCGAAGAAAAGCGTATAGAGTGGCTTCTGGAATTGCAAGACCCCCCCGAGCAACTGACTGACGAGCAGTGCAGCAGATACTCGCCGATGACGAGATGCGTCAACTCGTGCAGCAACTTGGATTTGCCAAGCGTGCCTTCAAGCACGACGCGCTTAAAAACGACACCCCAGATGTGGAGGGCGAATGGGAGAAATTTGCAGCCAGCCATTCAGAAGAGTTGGAAACCCTCGACGAAGGAGAATATAAGTCCCGTTTCGTCTTACGCCTCACGACCCACAAGATAGCTGCATCTTTTATCGGTGTACTTTTAGCTTCGGGCATTGCCTTTGCCGCCATCCAAGTTGTGCGAAACATCAGCACACCCAAACCGCAACAGCCCACGAAGGAGCAAATGACCGACATCAATCCGGTCGCTCCCCTGCCAGCAGATACGGTGAAGGCTGACACAATAACCACCGAACCTTACATCTTCAACAATGTACCGCTCGACTCCATGCTCACAGCCATCGCAGTAGCCCACAATATGCAGGTGGAGTTTGAGAATGAAGCGGCCCGCCAGCTCCGTTTCCACTTTGTATGGAAGCGTGAAGATAGCCTTACGCGTGTTGTAGAAAAGTTGAACACCTTCGAGGCCGTGAACATCGGCATGGAAGACAAAACATTGGT
>CAJOIX010000056.1 GCA_905234815.1 uncultured Prevotella sp.
AATCCGTATGGACTCCCATCAGGACGCGTCATGCTTACTGTAACGTATGGAGCCTTATCAAATACCTCTAATGCGAATGTGGCATCCATTTGACGACTAACTTTTCTCATATATCTTCTTTATAATTATATACTCATAATACCTAAATACATTTAAAACTGATGGCAAAAATACTAATTATTGCTGACTTTTTTCTATATTTGTCCCGATATTTAACGAAAGTTGATAAGCAAAACCCAACAAAACTATAAATTTAAAACTAAACATATGAAAGTTATTATTCTTTAATAAAAACCAACATGATAATTAGAAAAACTTTTTTTGCCGTACTTGTGCTGATGGCACTGACGGCATGTAAGAACAACGTGAAGAAAACGGCAGAGATTATTGACCTACCCCGTGCAGAAACCCCTGACAGCGTGGCCAAGGCCATGGATGGCTTCTTTGAGCAAGCAGCTGCCGACTCGATGGACATCCACAGCGTGATGATTGTACACGATGGCAGTGTTATCTATAGTCGTTGGCAGAGTGAGGGTGTGGACACCGTACCCCACGTGCTCCACTCTGTCAGTAAGACATTTACCGCCACAGCCGTTGGACTCGCCATTGCCGAAGGTAAGCTGGCGCTAACAGACAAAGTGATTGATTTCTTCCCAGATAAGCTCCCCGTCGAGGTAAGTGAAAATCTGAAGGCGATGACCGTACGCGACCTGCTGACGATGACGTGCGGTCACGATGTAGAGCCATCTGGCCGTGGTGAGAATGTTGACTGGGTCGAAGCCTTCTTGGAGTGGCCAGTAGAGCACAAACCTGGCTCGTTCTTCCTTTACAATAGTCTTGGCACCTATATGTGCTCCGCCATCGTTCAGAAAGTAACGGGCGAGAAGGTGGTTGACTATCTTGACACCCGACTCTTCCAGCCCCTCCACATCGACAAACCCAAGTGGGAGGAGAGTCCGCAGGGCATCAACTGTGGCGGTTGGGGTCTTTACTTGAAGACCGAGGACTTGGCGAAGATGGGCCAGCTGCTCTTGCAAAAAGGCAAGTGGAATGGCCAGCAGTTGATTCCCGCCGAATGGGTGGCTGAGATGTCGAAAAAGCAGGTGGATAGCGTTAATCCCGGCACGCGCATGGAGGACGCCGCGGCTAAAGGTATGACGCCAGAAACCAGCGACTGGATGCAGGGCTACGGCTATCAGATGTGGCGCTGCCGTCCCGGCTGTTTCCGTGCCGATGGTGCCCGCGGCCAATACATTATCGTCGTGCCTGACAAGAATGCCGTCATCGCCATCACCTCCGACAACGGCGACTTGCAGGGCGAACTCAACCTAGTGTGGGAGTGCATCCTGCCCGTATTGTAATCTCTTTTATTATGCAACTCGGCTATCCCATGCCACGTGCCACGTTCATGGGGGGCGTCAGCGTGAAGTTTTAAAAGGTAAAAAAGTAAAATAACTTTTACAGGTAAGTTACCGTTTCCTCAATCGGCTTGCGGCTGTTGTGATTGGCAAGCGGTCCTGCGCCTTCTGCCGGATAGCCGAGGGCGAGACAGGTCAGAATCTCTTCGTTCTCCGGCAACTGGAATGCTTCGGCCATCTTGTCGGGGTCGAAGAAGTGTCCACACCCACACTCTTGGCACAGAGCATCATGTGGGTAGTCACTATAGTAGCATCCTCAATGCCTGAATCGTATTTCTGGCCGGGGTAAGTAAACACGTTGTTCTTGTCGAAGGCCACAATGAGCATGGTCGGCGCACCGTATCGGCATGGTGTGAGCGCATCAACCTTGGCGAGTCCTTCAGCCGACTGCACCACATAAACATGCTGCTCCTGCAGGTTCTTGGCTGTCGGAGCCAAGCGTCCTGCCTCCAGGATGCTGTCGAGTTGTACTTTACTGATCTGACGCGAGTCAAACTTCTTGCAGGAATACCTGCTTCTTGCTAATTCAATAAAATCCATAATCATATTGTTAATTTAATCTTCATTTATATACAATTCATCAACAGAATATAAAACAGCATTGCCTGCAATAAATATCTTGTTGCCTTCTTTCCTGCAATAGAGTATTCCGCCGCGTTTTGATGCCTGGCGGGCCACAAATTCCTCCCTACCTAACGTGTCTGCCCAATAGGGGATGATGTGGCAGTGGCCAGAACCGCAAACAGGATCTTCAGGAATGTTAAGTTTCGGACCAAAACTACGTGAGACGCAATCTTCCTTCTCTCCTTTGGCCGTAACATGAAGCAGCAGCCCATCTATCTGTTTAATTTTCTCCAAATCAGGGTTCAGCCCCCAAATAGCCTGCTCATCGTCCAGTACACATACCAAGTCACGGGCAATATAAGCCTCTCTGATAGAAACTCCCAAAGCTTCCTCCATAGCAGTCGTTACGGTTGTCGGCCTCAATTCATAGGCAGGAAACTCCATTTCATATAAGGTGCCCTTGCGTGCCACGATTAATTCGCCGCTTAAAGTGGTAAATGCAACCTTGTCCGTTTCCCTTTCGTAGAAATTGAGCAAGACGAAAGCTGTTCCCAATGTAGCATGTCCACAAAGATCAATCTCTCCTCCAGGTGTGAACCAACGCAAATGCCACTTTTTACCCTCTTTGACCGTAAATGCGGTCTCGGAGAAATTGTTTTCACGAGTGATGTTCATCATCAATTCCTCGCTTGGCCACTTCTCTAAAACACAAACGGCTGCCTGATTGCCGTGAAACACTGAGTTTGTGAAAGCATCTACAACATATTGTCTCATTTGATTTTCCTTTCTTTTATAAATTCTGTTTTATTGTTCTTTTGTGCATTTATAAACCGCCAGGGTAGGTAGAATGACAATCAGCAATAACGCCACCTCTACTAAAGCGTATGAACCGAAATAATCCACCAACGT